>JAIENU010000022.1 GCA_019751125.1 Burkholderiales bacterium
CCACCCTGCACCCGCACCTGTCGCCGGACGACGCCCTGCTGTCGCGGCTGCTGCGCAGCGGTTTTCTGCTTGCCGCGGCGTCCTGGCGGATGCTTGCCGCTGCCGGGCATGACCCCGGCGCACATTGCAGCGGCCTCGCGGTGGTCGCCGCTGACGAAGCCGAGGCCGCGAACATGGCCGACACCGCCGCCCGCCTCGCGCTGCCGCCGCAGTACGCCAGCAGCCTTGATGCCGCGGCATTGTCCGCGCGCAGCGGCCTGCCCTTGCGCCACGGCGGCTGGTGGTTTGCCGGTGGTGGCTGGGTGGAACCACGCGCACTGATCGCCGCACAGCTGCAATACGCCGGCACCCGGCTGATCTGCGGGCAACATGTGGCCGGCATCAGCCGCAACGCAGGGCAATGGCAGGCGCTCGACGCTGCCGGACAGGTCATCGCCAGTGCCCCGGTGCTGGTGCTGGCCAATGCCGCCGACGCCGCCCGGCTGGCCCCGGCGGCAGTCACGCTGCGCCAGAACCACGGCCAGCAGACTTTGCTGGCTGCGCCGAATACATCCCTTCCCGCAGTGCCGCTGACCGGTGCAGTCAACGCCTTGCGGCTGGACGATGGCCGGCTGCTGGTCGGCGGCCATTACGCCAGCGGCGCAGCGGCTTCCGTGGCAGATGCGCACCGCGACAACCTCGAACGCTGGCAGCGTGTCACCGGCCTTGCCTTGCCGCAGGACGGCTTGCAGGCGGTGACCGGCACCCGCGCTTCCACACCCGACCACCTGCCGCTGGCCGGTGCCATGCCCGACACCGCTGCCGCGATCGCCGGCGCCGCGGAACTGCGCGGCGCACAGTTGCAGGACCTGCCGCGGCAGCCGCAGCTCTATGGCGCCTTCGCTTACGGCTCGCGCGGGCTGGCATGGTCGGTACTCGCGGCGGAGCTGATCGCCTGCATCGCCAATGGTGAACCGCCGCCGCTGGAGCGCGAACTGGTGGCCGCCATCGATCCGGCACGCCAGCTGTTGCAGGCACTGCGCCGCGGCAGGCTGGACGCGCCGGGTTAAAATCCGCCGCCCACAAGGCTTGCCCACATGAACAACCAGCGCCCCCCACGTCTCAGCGATGTCGAAGCCAGCGAAGCCCTCGCCGGTTTTGATACCGTCATCGACGTGCGCTCGGAGGAGGAATACGCCGAGGACCACATCCCCGGCGCGATCAGCTGCCCTGTGCTGAACAACGAGGAGCGTGCGCAGGTCGGCACGATGTACAAGCAGGCGTCGCCTTTCGACGCCAAGAAAATCGGCGCGGCGCTGGTCTCCGCCAACATCGGCCGCCACCTGCGCGAGCAGTTCCTCGACAAGCCGCGCGACTGGAAGCCTCTGGTCTATTGCTGGCGCGGCGGCGGGCGCAGCGGCGCGATGGCGCATGTGCTGGCGGAAATCGGCTGGCAGGTCGGCCGTATCAGCGGCGGTTACAAGACCTATCGCAAGACGGTGATCAGCGAACTGGAAACCCTGCCCGCGCGTTTTGACTGGCGGGTGCTCTGCGGCATGACCGGCACCGGCAAAAGCCGCGTGCTGCGCGCGATGGCCGCCCAGGGCGCACAGGTGCTCGACCTCGAGGCGCTGGCTGCCCATCGCGGCTCGGTGCTCGGCAACCTGCCGGACGAAGCACAGCCCTCACAGAAATTCTTCGAAAGCCAGGTCTGGCATGCCCTGAAGACCCTGTCGCCGCAGCGGCCGGTGTTTGTCGAATCCGAGAGCAAGAAGGTCGGCCAGTTGCGGGTGCCGCCGGAGCTGATCGCGGCGATGTGGCAAAGCCGCTGCGTGGTGATCGAGGCCGCCATCCCGGTGCGGGTGGACCTGCTGATCGACGAATACACGCACTTTGTCGGCGACGCCGCGGCACTGAACGCCCAGCTCGACTGCCTGCGCCCTTTACATGGCGGCGATACCATCGATGCCTGGCAGGCGCTGGCGCGCGAAGGCCATTGGCGCGAGCTGACCGAAGCCCTGCTCGTCCGCCACTACGATCCCGCTTACACCCGTGCCATCGACAACCACTACCCGCTGCTGGGTGAGGCCCCGCGCTTCAATCTCGACGGCTGCGATGAAGTGGCGATAAACCAGCTCGCCGCGGACATCATCCGCTTCAGCTGATCCATCCGGCTGACCAATCAGCCAGGGGTTTCGTCGTCAACGACAAGTTCGCCCAGAGCCTGTCGAAGGGCGTTTTGCACAACGGGCTTCGACAAGCGAGCCCGAACGGTATTGTGTATTTCTGAAAAATCAACGACTGGTCAACCCGCCGTGAGCAGCGCCGCCCGTCGCGGCACGCTGCCCGGCAGGCGCTGCGGTCTTGGCAGGCCACGGCCCACACCGCAATATTCAAAACCGGAATCCTGCAGTTGCTGCGGGTCGTACTGGTTGCGGCCGTCAATGATCAGCGGGCTGCGCAGCCGCGCCTTGAGCTGGGCCAGGTCCGGCGAACGGTAAGGTTTCCATTCGGTGACCAGCACCAGCGCGTCGGCGCCTTCCGCGGCGGCGTAGGGATCCGCAACCAGTTGCAACCGGCCCGGGGCGAACCACGCATCGGGCCATTCGCTGCGTGCCCGCGGCATCGCCACCGGGTCGTGGGCCAGCACTTCCCCGCCGGCCTCGAGGATGTCGCCGATCAGCACCTGCGCCGGCGCTTCGCGCAGGTCGTCGGTTTCCGGCTTGAAGGCCAGGCCCCAGACGGCAATACGCCGGCCGCGCAGACTGCGCCCGAAACGCACCGTGAGCAGATCAAAGGCCCAGCGTTTCTGCAGGTGGTTGACCTGCTGCACCGCGGACAGGATGCCCGCCTCGAGACCGGCACGGCGCGACATTTCCGCCAGTGCGCGCACGTCCTTCGGGAAGCAGGAACCGCCATAGCCGCAGCCGGCGTAAAGGTAGGAGTAACCGATACGCGCATCGGACCCGACACCGCGCCGCACCTGCTCGACGTCGGCGCCGACGGCACTGCACAGCCGCGCGATCTCGTTCATGAAGGAAATCCGCGTCGCCAGCATCGCGTTGGCCGCGTACTTGGCCAGCTCGGCATCGCGCCGGCGCATCACCAGGCAGCGTTCGTGGTTGCGGATGAACGGCGCATAAAGCGCGCGCATCACCGCCTCGGCGCGGGCATCCTCGACACCGAGCACAACGCGGTCCGGCCGCATGAAATCATCAACCGCCGCACCCTCGCGCAGGAATTCGGGATTCGACACCACCACGCAGGCCGGGACATCGCCGCGGCAGGCCGCTTCGCTTTCGGCGAGCCGGGCAATGGCCTCGGCAGTGCCCACCGGCGAGGTGGATTTGTTGACGATGATGCAACCGGGCCGCGCGTAACGCGCGATGTCCGAAGCCGCGGCAAAGACCTGGCGGGTATCGGCGCTGCCGTTGTCCAGCGGCGGCGTGCCAACGGCGATGAAGGCGATCTCCGCATCGCGCAATGCCGCGCGCGGATCTTCGATGAACACCAGCCGCCGCTGCTGGACGTTGCGCTGGACCAGCGCATCAAGGCCGGGCTCGAAGAACGGCACCATGCCCATGCGCAGCCGCGTCAGCTTGCGCGGATCGCTGTCGATGCAGCTGACCTGATTGCCCATCTCCGCCAGGCAGGCGCCGGTCACCAGGCCGACATAGCCACAACCCATGATGACGATCTGCATCACCGCTCCCGTTCCGTGTGTGGCGGCAACCCGCGGCACCGGAATCAGCGCCGCCTTGTCCGCGAGCACAGCATCGGCGGCGGATTTTGCGGCGGTACTGCCGGCAGATGACAGTTTTGCGGCAACGGCAGGATGCCGCGCCAAAGGTATTGCATGCGCCGGAAAATTCAGACAAGATGACTCCAGAGACATGCCACAAACCGACAACACCCGCTCCAAAAACACGGACTCCAAGCTGCTGAATCAACCCGCGCCGGAGGCCGAACTTCCGGCGACCGGCGGCAAGTCCGTCAGCCCGGGCGCCCTGCCCGGCAAGATCGTGGTTCTCTACTTCTACCCGAAGGACAACACCCCCGGCTGCACCACCGAGGGACAGAATTTCCGCGACCTGCACGCGCAGTTCGTGAAGGCCGGCGCGATGATTTTCGGCGTGTCGCGCGACAGCCTTAAATCACACGAAAATTTCAAGGCGAAGATGGGTTTCCCCTTCGACCTGCTGAGCGACGTCGAGGAAGAGGCCTGCAAGGCCTATGACGTCATCAAGATGAAAAACATGTACGGGAAAAAGGTGCGCGGCATCGAACGCAGCACCTTTGTCATCGACCGCAAGGGCATCATCCGCCGCGAGTGGCGCGGCTTGAAGGTTCCGGGGCATGCGCAGGAGGTGCTGGAATTCGTAAAATCCCTCGGCTGAGCGCCCCGGCCACACCGGTTTTTTTAACCACCTGATCCAACGGGAGGCTCATGATCCAGCGCAGCAAGTCCGCCGCAACCCCCACGCTTGTTTCCCGCCTGCCCGCCAGCACCAAGCTCTTCGTGCTGGACACCAACGTGCTGATGCACGACCCCACCTCGCTGTTCCGATTCGAGGAACACGACCTGTTCATACCGATGGCCACCCTCGAGGAACTCGACGGGAACAAGAAAGGCATGTCGGAGGTCTCGCGCAACGCGCGCCAGGCCAGCCGTTACCTCGATGAAATCGTTGCCACCATGCAGGGCGACATCACCGAAGGCATCGACCTCGCCAAACACGGCGACAAGGCCGCGACCGGCAAGCTGTTCCTGCAGACCGAAGCGATCAACGGCACGCTGCCGTCCAGCCTGCCCAGCGGCAAGGCCGACAACCAGATCATCGGTGTGGTCAAGCACCTGCAAGAGACGCATCCCAAGCGGCAGGCCATCCTGGTGTCCAAGGACATCAACATGCGCATCAAGGCGCGCGCTCTGGGGCTCGCCGCCGAGGATTATTTCAATGACAAGGTGCTCGAGGATTCCGACCTGCTCTACACCGGAATCTGCGCACTGCCTGCCAACTTCTGGGACACCCACGGCAAGAACATGGAGTCCTGGCAGCAGGCCGGCCACACCTTTTACCGGGTGCACGGCCCGCTGTGCGCCAGCCTGCTGGTCAACCAGTTCGTGTTCCTTGAAGGCGACCAGCCCTTCCAGGCACAGGTGCGGGAGGTCAGCGGCAAGACCGCGATCCTGCAGACACTGAAGGACCACAGCCACCAGCGCAACGCGGTCTGGGGCATCACCGCGCGCAACCGCGAGCAGAACTTCGCGCTGAACGCGCTGATGAACCCCGACATCGATTTCATCACCCTGCTCGGCCAGGCCGGCAGCGGCAAGACGCTGATGACACTCGCCGCAGGCCTGGCGCAGACGCTCGATGAAAAACTCTTCTCCGAGATCATCGTCACCCGCGTCACGGTGCCGGTGGGCGAGGACATCGGCTTCCTGCCCGGCACCGAGGAGGAGAAGATGAACCCGTGGATGGGCGCGCTGGAGGACAACCTCGACGTGCTGAACCACACCGACGACGAGGCCGGCGAATGGGGCCGAGCCGCGACCCGCGACCTGATCCGCTCGCGGATCAAGGTGAAGTCGCTGAACTTCATGCGCGGCCGCACCTTCCTCAACAAGTTCCTGATCATCGACGAGGCGCAGAACCTGACGCCGAAACAGATGAAGACACTGATCACCCGCGCCGGCCCCGGCACCAAGGTGGTGTGCCTGGGCAACATCTCGCAGATCGACACGCCGTACCTGACCGAAGGCAGTTCGGGCCTGACCTATGTGGTGGACCGGATGAAAGGCTGGCCGCATGGCGGCCATGTCACGCTGATGCGCGGTGAGCGTTCGCGGCTGGCGGATTTTGCGGCGGAGTCGCTGTAATCAACAAAATTCAACTATGGCCTTAAAACCGTAGCGAGCGGCCCGAGCGCAAGGAGCACGGAGCACGGAGCACAGCAGCCGAGGCATATCTTTAAGGATAGACGAGGCTGCGAGCACCGCGCGACGCCGCGATCGGGCCGCGCAGTAGGCCCTCTAGTATTCGGCGGGGCCTATGCCGCCGCCGGCGTAGTTCTCGAAGCGGGTGAAACGCCCCATGAAGGTCAGGTCCACCTTGCCCACCGGGCCGTTACGCTGCTTGGCGACGATGATTTCGGCGATCCCCTTGCGCGGCGAATCGCTGTTGTAGACCTCGTCGCGGTAGATGAACAGGATCACGTCGGCATCCTGCTCGATGGCGCCGGATTCGCGCAGGTCGGACATCATCGGCCGCTTGTCCTGGCGTGAATCGACGCTGCGGTTGAGCTGGGACAGCGCAATCACCGGCACCTTGAGTTCCTTGGCAATGCCCTTCAGCGAACGCGAGATTTCGGCAATCTCGGTGGCGCGGTTCTCGTCACGGCCGCCGCTGGAGGTGCCCGACATCAGCTGCAGGTAGTCGACCACGATCAACGACAAGCCGCCGCACTGGCGATGCAGCCGCCGCGCGCGGGAGCGCACCTCGAGCACATTCAGGCCCGCGGTGTCATCGATGAAGATCTGCGAGTCGTTGAGCTTGCCCACGGCATCGACCAGCCGCGGCCAGTCCTCCTCCTTGAAGGTGCCGGTGCGCAGCTGGTGCTGGTCAACCCGCCCCACCGAACCGATCATCCGCATCGCGAGCTGCGGACCCGACATCTCCATGCTGAACACGGCAACGGCCTTCTTGCTTTCGAGCGCGGCGTTTTCGGCGATGTTCATCGCCAGTGCGGTCTTGCCCATCGACGGGCGGCCGGCGATCACCACCATTTCGCCGCCGTGCAGGCCCGAGGTCATGCGGTCAAGATCGACAAAGCCTGTAGGCAAGCCGATGACATCGCTCTTGTTTTCGCGGCTGTAGAGCATGTCGATGCGCTCGACGGTCTCGGTCAGCAGCGGATCGATCTTGGTGAAACCCTGGCGCGTCTTGGCGCCGGCCTCGGCGATCTGGAACACCTTGCCTTCGGCCTCGTCGATCAGCAGCTGCGGATCCTTGCCGCTGGGTGTGTAGGCGGAGTCGGCAATCGCGGTGCCGACTGCAGCGAGGTTGCGCAGGATCGCGCGCTCGCGGACGATTTCGGCGTAACGGCGGATGTTTGCCGCGCTGGGCGTGTTCAGTGCCAGCGTGCCGATGTAGGCCTGTCCCCCCGCTTCGCTGAGCTTGCCGCTGCGGTCGAGGTGTTCGGCGACCGTCAGCGCGTCGGCCGGCCGGTTCTGCTCCACCAGCTGCGCGATGTGCTGGAAGATCAGGCGATGGTCGACGCGATAGAAGTCCGATTCGCTGACCACGTCACCGATGCGGTCCCAGGCGCTGTTGTCGAGCAGCAGGCCGCCGAGCACGGACTGCTCGGCTTCGATGGAGTGCGGTGGCATGCGGGCCGCTTCAAGCTGCGGATCCTTGGAAAACGGAGTGACCAGCTGCACCATCGCGATAGCCTGTAAGTAATTGTTTTTAAAGTAAAATTTAGCAGGGCTTCAAGGAGCCTTGAGCAGAAGCATTCCGACTGTAGCAAACAAAAAAGGGCTGTCGCCAGCCCTTTTTTGTCCTGCGCTAATGCCTTGATTACGTTGCCGTAAACGCGGGCCTCAGGCAGCTTCGCCGAGCACCGACACGGTGATCGACACCACCACGTCGGCGTGCAACGCAACCTTGATCGGATAGTCGCCGATCATCTTCAGCGGACCTTCCGGCATGCGGATCGAGGCCTTCGGCACGTCGAAGCCCTGTTTTTTCAGCGCTTCCGAAATGTCCGAGTTGGTGACCGATCCGAACAGCTTGCCGTCAACGCCGGCCTTCTGGGTGATCTGCACCATCAGGCCTTCGAGCTTGGCACCGCGCTCCTGCGACTGCGCCAGCTGCTCGGCATGCGCCTTTTCCAGCTCGGCGCGGCGTTTTTCGAAATCGGCGAGGTTGGCCTGGGTGGCGCGCTTGGCCTTGCCCTGCGGGATCAGGAAATTGCGGGCATAACCGTCCTTGACGCGCACAACGTCGCCGAGGGTGCCGAGGTTGATGACTTTCTCAAGCAGAATGATTTGCATGACTGGCCTCTCAGTGCTGGTCGGTGTACGGCAGCAGCGCGAGGAAACGCGCGCGCTTGACGGCGGTCGTCAGCTGGCGCTGGTAACGCGCCTTGGTGCCGGTGATGCGGGCCGGGATGATGCGGCCGTTCTCGTTGATGAAATCCTTGAGCAGGTTGATGTCCTTGTAGTCCACCTGCTTGATGCCTTCGGCCGTAAAACGGCAGAACTTGCGGCGACGAAACAGGGCATTGCCCTTTTTGCGGCCGTCCTTGCCCTTGCCCTTGCCGAATTTACCCTTACCACCACTTCCGCCCAATCTTGGCATGTCCGTATCCTTTCAGTCTCGAATCGTTTTGATGCTGTTTACGATTGCTGTTTACGATGTGTGTTCGATGCTTTGCTTGATCTGCGTCACGTGCAGAACCATCTGACTGCTCATCCGGTGCCTGCGGTTGAGGAACCCCTGCGCTTCGATCGTGCTGCCCCTGGGCAGCGCGGCGATCCGTTTGGCCAGATCACCGGCGGCCTTGGCCGCCATCTCGAATGCCACCTGCCTGTCCTGCCCCGCTTCGGTCTGTTGCGAGGTGTGGCTGACGGTGAAATCAATCACCGGCAGGCCGGCTGGCGTGTGGCGCAGTGCTTCCATCGCGGTCAGGACAACCTGCAGCCTGACGACGTTTCCGCTCACCAGGATGCCCTGGTCAGGCGGCGCTCTCCGCTGCCGCAGCCGGTGCCGGAGCAGCCGGTTTGACTTCTTCGCTGGCGGCCGGACGCGATTTTTCCTCGCGCATCATCGGCGACGGCGCGGTCACCGCGGCATCCATGCTCACCGTGAGGTGGCGCAGCACCGCGTCGTTGAACTTGAACGCGTGCTCGAGTTCGCCGAGGGTCTCGTTGTCGCACTCGATGTTCATCAGAACATAGTGCGCCTTGTGCATCTTCTGGATCGGGTAGGTGAGCTGGCGGCGGCCCCAGTCTTCGTAACGGTGCACCGCGCCCTTGTGGCTGGCAATCAGCTGGCGATAACGGTCAACCATCGCCGGGACCTGCTCGCTTTGGTCCGGATGGACGATCAAAACGATCTCGTAATGTCGCATTCAATTCTCCTTGTGGGCTGTTGGGCCGCCCGCGATGCGAGCGCGGTGCGGCAAGGAAACCTTCGATTGTGGTGTTGCAACCCCGCCGGACTGGCGCCCGAACGGGAGGCCGGATTATACCGGAATACCCTTGTCGATCAAGGGCTTTGAAATCAAGGATTTAGCTGCGCCGGGGATCAGTAGATCAGCACCAGGGCGCCGTTGAGCCGCCAATCATCGACCTGGCGGGTGCCATGGGCCTTCAGCGGCTGGGCAAGATCCAGCCGCAGGCTGGCGGCCTTGCCATAGGTCAGGCGCAGGCCGACACCGGTGCCGGCGAGGTATTTGCCGGCCTGTTCGCCGGGCAGCGGATCGTTGCGTTTGACGTCGCCGAAATCATAGAAACCGACCAGCCGTGCCCGCCATTTGTCGGACAGCCCGGCCTTGTCGGCGATGTTCGGTGTGTACATTTCCAGCTGCACCGCGTGACCCTTGTCATTGGCGGCCTCGCGCGGCAGGTAGCCGCGCACGGTGTCAAAACCGCCGATGCCGAACTGCTCGCCGGGCACCAGCAGATCCTGGGTGTACTGGGCCGAGAACGCCACCCGCCCCTGCCATTCGTTGCGGAAGGCGTGGTTGTAGGCAGTACCAAAACGCAGCACGGTATAGGTGGCGCTGGCGCCAAGGCGGGTGCGGTTGAAGTCAGCGGAGTCGCCGTCCTGGCCACCGGGGATGTTGCGCGCGAGCGAGGCGTTGAAGCTCCATTCGCTGGCGGTCATCCGCATCAGGCCCGAATAACCGATCGAAACCGGATGCACGGTGATGTCCGGCACGAAGCCGACACCGCCGAGGGTGACATTGTTCTGGTAGGCACGGTAGTCGAGGCCGACAAAGGCGCGATGCTCGATGTCATCCCACTTCGGCAGGTAGTAGTTCCAGCGCGCGCCGAAAATCGAACCCTTGCCGCTGACGTTGAACAGGCCCTGCACGGTGCCGGAATCAACGTCGGAGTAACCGGCGAACATCTCCAGCATGCTGTTCAGGCGGTAGTACGGAATGCGGTAACCCAGACCGTAGATCGCCACCTGGTCATGGTTGGTCGGCGAAGTCACATACTGCGCCGAGAACGAGTGGTCGCGGTCGAACAGGTTGGTGTGCTGGAAACCGACGCCGAGGCGCATGTAGCCGGTATCGCTGGTGCCGGTGTCATCGAGCGTCGTAATCAGCCGCCACGGCCGGCCGTCGGTGACGCGGATGTTGACGTCAACCAGGCCTTCGTTGGCGCCGGAACGCAGCAGCACGTTGCTCTGCTTCACCGGATGCTCGGCACCGATCTGCAGGTCGCGTGCAATGTCGCCGGAGTTCGGGATGCTGCCCTCTTTCACCGAAGGCAGCGCGCGGCGCACATTGTCATTGCTGAAAAACTCGTTGCCTTCAATGGTGACCTTGCCGATCTTCGGCTGGTTGATATTGAAGCGCACCACGCCGCGGGTGATGTCCTGCTCCGGCAATTGCACCTGCACCACGCCGTAGCCCAGCTTGCGGTATTCGGCCTCCAGCGCTTCCAGTGCCCGCTGCACGTCGCCGAAATCCTTCTGCGAGCCGGTAAACGGCGAGACGATGCGCTGGATGGTTGCGGCACCAAGAATGGTGTCGCCGTTGACTTCGAAGCTGCGGATTTCGAAACGGGGCGCGGGGATGACGACTTCCGCCGGGGCCGGGGTTTGAGCCGCGGTTTGCGCCTGAACCGGCAGCGCGATCGGGAAGGTTGCCGCCAGCAACATCGGAAAAATACTATAAATATTTGTTTTTATTGATATTTTTTTCATCATCCTAGCCCTGAGACCACACTCCAAACCCCGTCGCCCAATGAGGGTCATTATCGCAGAAGACCCTGAAAAATCCAGCAACAGCCCGGGGTTCATCCGCATAGCCCCCGCCAGTCGCAGGTCCGAAAAAAACCCGGCAGTCACGCCGGGTCTTTGTTCCGCTTAAACCACCATCAACGACAGACCATCGTCCCCTTTTTCACGGTCTTGTCCTTGTCTTCCTCGGTAGCGCTGGTGGTGCCGGTGCTCTGCTGCTCGGCCGGCGGCTTGGCAGCCTGGGTCAGCGCGACGATCAGCGTATCGACCGGCGGCGAAATCGTGGCGCCGGCGCCGTAGGTCACGAACATGCTGGTGCCAAGCACCGCCGGATTCCCGACCACAAAGAAGCCGGAGTTGGTGGCCGCATCAAACACGGTCGCAACACCATTGACGAAGTATCCACCGCTCGACTGGGTCGGGAAGCTGATGTTGATGGTGCTGGGTGACTCGGCCGCGATCCGTCCAGGCTCGACCAAAGTGCCATTGATGTTGATGGTGCCGCCCACCTTCATGTTCACGTCGGGATAGCCGATGATGTCTGCACGATCCACCAGCACGCTGCCGCCGGCATCAATATTGGTGTTTGAGCCATAAGTACCCAGCTGGCCGAGATTGACAACATGGAGGTTGCCGCCGGTCACCACGTTGGTGCTGTTGGCCGATCCGTTGCCACCGTAGGCGTAACTGCCATCGATCAGCACGCTGGCGCCTTTCAGGGTCAGCGATCCCGCGCTGCCCACAGATGTAGCGCCGACAATCTGCAGAGCACCAGAACCCGCATCCAGCGTCAGGCCGTTGGCATAAATTGACCTGCCGGTCAGGCTGATGCCGTTGTTGCCGGCAAGGTAAACACCGCTGGTAGGCACGTAAATATTGCCGGTGCTCAGCGTGCCCGTAGTGCCGATCGAGGCCAGCGAGCCGCCGAAGCTGAGGCCGGCCAGGTTCAGGTTGCCGCTGTTGATGACGCCGATTTCCTGGCTACCCAGTGCTGTCGAACTCACCGTCAGGTCCAGCACCGAGGTTTCCAGCGGATTGGCGATCGAGCCGATTGAACCGCCATAGGCTGCATTGATCACAGCCGAGTTGGCGATGATGTCGATGCCCACGTGATTGTCGGCGATTCAAGTGGACGCCGTCGAAAGTGTAACCGTGCCGGCACCGGCGTTGAGCTGCCCGACAAGGGTCATGCCGCCGCCCGAACTGACGCTGATGTTGCCGCCGGCAGTGGATATGTTGCCGACTTCCATCGGTGCCGACGAGTTCACGCTGAAATTGCCGCTGCCGTTCACGCCGCCGGTGATATAGCTGATCTGGTTCGATCCGGACAACGTCACCCCGGACTGGGCTGAGGCGTTGAGGCCGCCGGTGATGACGCCCGCATCCTGCGAGACCGTTGAACCGCGGACATTCAGGAATGCGGCAGTCGGTCCGACCGAACCCTTGAAAATCAGCGGACCGCCGGTGATTTCGCCGATGAGCAGACCGCCGCTGGCGCCCGGATCCAGCGGATCGCCAGTTCCGTTCCAGGCACTCATCCGGTTCAGTTCGGCCGCATCCAACGCCAGCGCGCCGCCGGCACCATCACCGGAAAGACCCAGGTGAATCGGGCCGCCGGCGATGTGGCGGATGTCAACGAAGTCACCCAGCGAACGAATGGCACCCTGAAGATCGATGTCGCCGGCCTTGATCAGCGGCTCACGGCCGGTCACAAACGAACCTGCTTCGATCGTCAATTTGCCGCCGGCAATCAGCTCGACATTACCCGTGCCGCCGACACCGGCCCTGATGCTGCCGAAAACACCGAAACCCTCATAACCGTCTGTCTGCTCGCCAAGGTAAATATGCCCGCTCGGCGCGTCCAGAACCACCGTCTGGCCCGGCAGCAAATCCGCAAAGTCAGGACGGAACGGTATGGTCAGTTCGATATTGCTGTCACTGCGGATGTAATAAGTGCCGTTCGGGTTGTTGTTGCGTACGTTTGCCAGATCACCGTCTATGGAGAGGCCGCTGCCGAGATAGTAAGTCGTGAGTCCGCCGGTATTGAAGAACGAAAGGCCGATATGTCCGGAGGTTCCGCTGTTGATCACGCTGACATCGGGATCACCGGCAGCATCAATGCGTATCGGGTTGACCCGATCGCCAATGCCCGAGACCGCCGTCAGACTCACCGCGTTGTAGTCATAGTAATAACTGCTTCCCGTCGCCTTCAGGAAACCTGCGGCACTGGTTTGCTGGATCATGCCGCCGGCATTGAGTGAGATAAAGCCGCGCTCGGCACCATCGGCGGTGACCGCCGCGTTCTGGGTGATATTGCCGCCGGCCGTCAGGTAAATGTCAGCCTCGTAGTAGGCCTCGGAAGTCAGCACCGCACCGGAATTGAGCACGATATTGCCGCCGGCCTGAAGATTGATTTCGGAATAATCATTGCTGCTACTGGCCAGAAGTTGCGCTGCGCCGTTCAGCGTGATGTTGCCAGCAGCGGCCTCGATCGTGATCAGCGCTTCGGAATTATTCGTTGCGGTGGCCGTCAGGTTGCCCGAACTGTTGATGGTCACATGATTGGCCGCATGAATTTCGATCGCACTGCGGTTGGGGGCGGTGGCGGTAATGGGGGCGTTAATCGTCATACTGCCGGCGTTCGCGTGCAGCATCACCGTCGCATCGGTAAAGGGATAACCCGCTGAGGCAGTGATCTGGTTGTTGACGCTCAGGTCACCGGACGTCGTGCGCACATCAACCAGTGCATTACCCATGTTGCCGTTTACCGTGATGCCGTTGTTGGCACCCACGGCACCAATCTCGAGATTGCCGCTGTTGGTGAAATAAAATTCATTCTGCGAGCGACCCGCAAGCACGCCAACCGAATTGGCGGCGCTATCGAGGTAAACCCCGCCTTCATTGCCATCGACATAAAGCTTTTTCACCGAGACCGAGCCGGCGGCGGATTGACCAATGCCGTAGGTGGCGCTCAATTCCAGCCGCTCAGCCTTCGCCGGAAGAATGTTGACGGGACCGTTAATTAAAATTTCGTCATTGGAAAAAATGTAAATCCGGCCAGAAGCGGGCGCATTCAGCTCCATCTTGGCGAAGCTGGCCGAGGTCAGGGTGTCAGCCGCGGAACCGATGGTGAAATAACCGCCGTAATTGGTCAGCTGGATCGAATTGCCCTTGACGATGGTGGCACCGCTGAAATCCATCAAATCGCTGCGCAGGTTAACGTCACCATTGGCGGCATGAATCGTCGCCCCGGGGCCGGCCACCAGTGAAACGCTCGACTGCAGGTTGATCGGTCCGTTGGCTGCAGTGGCACCAAGCACGTTGAGGTTACCGGTATTGATCAGGTTGATCTCACCGCTGCCGCCACTGCTCGAAAGATTCACGTTGGAAACCTCGGTGCGCAGCGGATAGCTGAGGTTGCCGATCATGCCGGAGGCATTGCCGGTGAAAGAACCCGCCCGGATGTCGGTCTTCAAGCCTGTATTGTTGGTCAGGATCGAACCGCCCGCGTTCAGAACGACCGACCCCGTAGTGCCGCCATCGAGAGCGGTGCCGCTGCCCACGCCGAACATGATGTCGTTCACTGCGGTCAGCGTAAGGGTCGTGCCACTGGTCCAGCTGACATTGTCCTGGATCAGCACGTTGCCACCGCTCCCGCCCATGCCGTTGGCGGACGAATACGACACGTTACCGCCCATCAGCGCAGCACCCAGGGCCGCACCGGAAATATCACCACCATAGGCCGAGGAAATAAGGAAATCGGTCGGGTCAATCAGCCAGGTGCCTGCAGCACCGCCGTTGCCACCCAGGGTGGTCACCGATGCGCTGTCCGCCACCTTGACCTTGGCCGCCGAAGTCTCGATGAAACCGCCGTTGCCATTCGTCGCAGACGCATCAAGCTTGCCGGAAACCTGGGTCACGCCATTATTCATGTCGGACAACGCAATGATCTGGCCACCGGTCGTGCCCTTGGCGCTAGTCACGCTGCCCGCTTCGAGGTCGGTGCGCTTGGTGGACTTGAGCATGATGCGGCCACCTTCGGCGACCGCGCTGTCGGCATTGATCACGCCGCCCTGCTTGATCAGGCCGGCATAGATGCCGATACGGCCGGCTTCGGCAACCACGCTGCCCAGGTTGCGCGCTTCGTTGTTGCCCGCCTGGATTTCGACGCGCAGGTTGGGCGTGCCGGGATTGACCAGCTCGACACTGTTGCCGGCGGCGAGGATCACTTCACCACCGGGGCTGGTGATGATCCCCTGGTTGGTCACCGCATTGCCGACCATGTAAACGGGTCCACCCGCGGCATTGATCGAACCCTGGTTCAGCACCGAGCCGGCGCCCGTACCGTCGGTGAAATTCATGCGGCCGGCAAGGAAATCGGCATTGGAAAGATTCAGCGTCGAGGCCACCAGTCCGCCGACGTTGATCTGAGAGCCGGCGCCAAACACGATGCCGTTGGGATTGAGCAGGAACACCTTGCCGTTGGACTGCAGTGCGCCGAGGATCGCCGAAGGATCCTGGCCGGTGACCCGGTTGAGCACCGCTGACAGGGCCGAGGGCTGGATGAACCGGGTCAGTTCATTGACGCCGATCGAGAACGAGCCCCAGTTGATGATCGCGTTGTGGCTGTTGGTGACGTTGAGGATGTTGCCGGCCTGCTGGAAGCTTGCCGTACCGTGCACCAACGTCGGATTGGTCGGGTTGGCCCAGACCATGCTGCTGAAACAGGCGGCGACCGCCAGTGCCGCCGCTTTCGGGCGGAGTTGCAAGCCGCTCGCCGAACGTCGGGTGGTGTGCGTGGTGTTGTTTTTCATGTTTTTCCCCTTTGCAGCCAGCGTTCTGGCATCACTCTGGCCAAGCTCAGGCACTGCTGTTGCCGGTGGACGACGCTTAAGCCACGATTGACATTGATTATAGGGGGAAAAACCACAGAATCTCGAGGGTCTGCGCTGCGAATTTCACAGGATTTGTGACAATTCTCACCTCACTGACGCTCCAAACTGTCGCCGGATCGCGACAGTGACTCGCATCCACAAGACTCTTCTACGAGGCTCAACCCCGCTGGCGGCGGGATTCGGCCAGGCAGATCCCCGCCGACACCGAAACGTTGAGGCTTTCCACACTGCCCCGCATCGGAATCCGCGCCAGCTCGTCGCAGGTTTCCCGGGTCAGCCGGCGCATGCCCTCGCCTTCGGCGCCCAGCACCCAGGCCATCGGCCCGTCGAGCTTGATCGCGTAAAGATCCTTCTCGGCGCGCTCGTCGGCACCGATCAGCCACACGCCGCGGTCCTGCAGTTCGCGCATGGTGCGCGCCAGGTTGGTGACCATGATGTAGGGCACGCTGTCCGCCGCTCCGCTGGCGACCTTGGCCACCGTGGCATTAAGGCCCACGGCGTGATCCTTCGGTGCGATCACCGCATGTGCACCCATGCCGTCGGCCACGCGCAGGCAGGCACCGAGATTGTGCGGATCGGTGACACCGTCGAGGATCAGCAGCAGCGGCGCCTCGGAAATATCCTCCAGCACATCATCGATATGGGTCGGCAGTTTCACTGCCTCGACCCGTGCCACCACGCCCTGATGCCGCTCCTGGCCGCTCATGCCGTCGAGGCGCTTGGCATCCACGGCAATCACCCGCACGCCCTTGGCTTCGGCCAGCGCCATCAGATCTCGACAGCGCCGGTCCTGGCGCGCGGCGTCGATGTAGATCTCGCGCACCGCTTCGGCACGGCTGCGCAGGCGGCTGGTGACGGCGTGAAAACCGTGGATCAGATGCAGGTCACTCATAGCAAATCTATAAGTATTTGTTTTTATTGATTTATTTTATGCCAACACAAAGTCGATGCGCGCATTGTTGAGATCAACCTTGGCAATCTTCACCCGCAGCCGGTCACCAATGCGGTAACGCTGGCCGGTGCGCTCGCCGAGCAACTGGTGGCGGCCGGCGTCGTACTGGAAGTAATCCTTGCCCAACTCGGAAATATGCACCAGCCCCTCTACATATACGTCGTCCAGCGCGACAAAGGCGCCGAAGGCGGCAACACCGGCAATACTGCCCATGAACACTTCGCCGACGCGGTCGCGCATGTAATAACACTTGAGCCAGGCCGTGACGTCGCGGGTCGCCTCGTCGGCACGGCGCTCGGTCATCGAACACTGCGCACCGAGTTCATGCCAGTCGCCGGGATCGTACTGGCTGCCGGCGAGCACGGCCTTGATCGCCCGATGCACCAGCAGGTCCGGGTAACGGCGGATCGGCGACGTGAAATGGGTGTACGAATCGTAGGCGAGGCCGAAGTGGCCGGCATTTTTCGGCGTGTACACCGCCTGCTTCAGCGAGCGCAGCATCACCGTCTGCAGCAGCTGGGCATCGGGGCGGTCCTTCACCTTCGCCAGCAGCTTGGCGTAGTCCGAAGCATGCGGCATGTCGCCGCCACCGAGCTGTAGGCCGAAGCCTTTGAGGAAATCACGCAACGCGGCGAGTTTCTCCGGCGTCGGGCCCTCATGCACGCGGTAGAGCACCGGATGCCCGCGCTGGCCGAGGAAATCCGAGGTGCAGACATTGGCTGCGAGCATGCACTCCTCGATCAGGCGGTGCGCGTCGTTGCGGATCACCGGCACGATGTTCTCGATCTTGCCCTGGTCATTGAAGATCATCTGAGTTTCAATGGTCTCAAAATCGATCGCGCCACGTTTGGCGCGCGCCTGCGCCAGTTGGTGATACAGCGCGTACAGCGCCTGCAGATGCGGCACCAGCGCGCGCCGCTTGCGCGCCGCAGTGCCGCGCGGATCCCCGAGGATGGCCGCGACTTCGGTGTAGGTGAAACGTGCGTGTGAACGCATCACCGCCGCATAAAACTTGTAGCCCTTGATCACGCCCTGGCCGTCGATCTGCATGTCGCAGACCATCGCCAGCCGCTCGACGTCGGGGTTGATCGAGCACAGGCCGTTGGACAGCGCTTCCGGCAGCATCGGGATCACCCGCCGCGGGAAATACACCGAGTTGCCGCGGTTGCGCGCCTCGAGGTCCAGCGCGTCGCCGGGCCTCACGTAATGGCTGACATCGGCAATCGCCACCACCAGGCGGAAGCCGCCGCGCGAGGGCTCGCAATACACCGCATCGTCAAAATCGCGCGCGGTTTCACCGTCAATGGTCACCAGCGGCATGTTGCGCAAGTCTTCGCGCCCCTTGTGGTCAGCCTTGCGTACCTCCTTCGGCAACTTCGCCGCCAGCGCCTCGGCCTCCTTCGGAAACTGCCAGGGCAGGTCATGCTTGCGCAGCGCGATTTCGATTTCCATGCCGGGGTCGGCGTAATTGCCGAGCACCTCGACCACCTTCGCCAGCGGCTTACCCTGGCGTCCCGGCTGGGTGATGATCTCGATACTGACCACCTGCCCCGGCCTGGCCTTGCCGGACTCGCCGGCAGGCACCACGAAGTCCTGGCTGATGCGCTTGTCCTCGGCGGCAACAAAAGTCACGCCGTGTTCAACATGCAGGCGCCCGACAATGCGCGTCTGGCCGTGTTCAAGCACTTCAACGATCTTGCCCTCGGGCCGGCCACGGCGGTCCATGCCGGAAATGCGCGCCATCACGCGGTCGCCGTGCAGCACCTTGTACATCTCGCCGGAATCCAGAAACAGATCCGGGCCACCGTCGTCGCGGATCAGGAAGCCGAAGCCGTCCTTGTGGCCCTGCACGCGCCCGCGCACCAGTTCGAGCTTGTCGGCGACACAGAGATCGCCGCGGCGGTTGCGCATGATCTGGCCGTCGCGCTCCATCGCCGACAGGCGGCGCGTGAATGCTTCGTGCTCGCGGCGCTTGATGTCGAGCTCACGGGCAAGGTCACCCTCCTCCAGCGGCACGCCGGCCTCGACCATGACCTCGAGGATCAGCTCGCGGCTGGGCAGCGGATGTTCATAACGTTCAGCCTCGCGCGCGGCCTGCGGGTCGCTGTGGCGACGGGAATCAGAGCGGCCGCGTGAGGCGGATTTTTTCGGTTTTTTCATTTGAATTGCATGCTTTCATGGGCTAGAATGCCGCCCTCATTGCCCAGATGGCGGAATTGGTAGACGCACCAGTTTCAGGTACTGGCGGGTAACACCGTGGAGGTTCGAGTCCTCTTCTGGGCACCAGTAACATCGGGCAGTCGGTTGGTTGATGACTGCCGTTGAAAAGAGCGCCATGCACCCGCATCGCGCTCTTTTTCATTTTCAGTCGTAGGGATTGCGGCGCACGATCGTGTGTTCGCGGTCAGCGCCGGTCGACACGATGTCGATCGGCACGCCACACACGGCTTCCATGCGTTTGAGGTAATTACGTGCCGCCTCGGGCAATTGCTCGAAGCGGGTCACGCCAACCGTGCTGTCCGACCAGCCCGGCATCTCCTCGTAGACCGGCTGGCATTCGGCGAGCAGTTCGGCGCCGAAGGGCAGGATGTCGCGGGCGACACCGTTCATCTTGTAACCGACGCCGATCTGCACGCTTTCCATGCCGTCGAGCACGTCGAGCTTGGTCACGCACAGGCCGGACACGCCGTTGATCTGGATCGAGCGCTTCAGCGCAGCGGCATCAAACCAGCCGCAGCGCCGCGGGCGGCCGGTGGTCGCACCGAATTCGTTGCCGCGGGTGGCGATCTGCTTGCCGATGTCGTCCTCGAGCTCGGTCGGAAACGGGCCGGAACCGACCCGGGTCGTATAGGCCTTGGTGATGCCCAGCACGTAATGCAGGTTTTGCGGACCGATGCCGGCACCGGCGGCGGCCGCACCGGCGACGCAGTTGCTCGAAGTGACAAAAGGATAGGTGCCGTGGTCGACGTCGAGCAGCGTGCCCTGGGCGCCCTCGAACAGCAGGCTGTCGCCCTTCTGCTGCGCCTCGTAGAGCAGGCGCGGCACGTCGGCCACCATCGGCTCGATGCGCTCGGCAAAGGCCAGCGTGTCATCCAGCGTTTTCTGGAAGGGCACGGTATCGGCCTTGAAATAGTTCTTCAACACGAAGTTGTGGAAGTCGAGCACTTCGCCCAGCTTCGCCGCAAAGCGCTCGCGATGGAACAGGTCCTGCAGCCGGATTGCGCGCCGCGCCACCTTGTCTTCATAGGCCGGGCCGATGCCGCGTCCGGTGGTGCCGATCTTGCCGGCACCCTTGGCGGCTTCGCGCGCGCGGTCGAGCGCGGCGTGGTACGGCAGGATCAGCGGACAGGCTTCGCTGATCTTCAGGCGCGAAGCAACGTCAACGCCGGCAGCACGCAGCGTGCCGATTTCCTCAAGCAGTGCTTCCGGTGACAGCACCACGCCGTTGCCGATGTAACAGGCCACCTTCTCGCGCAGGATGCCCGAGGGAATCAGGTGCAGCACTGTCTTCTTGCCGTTGATGACCAGCGTATGCCCGGCGTTGTGTCCGCCCTGGAAACGCACCACGCCCTGGGCACGGTCGGTCAGCCAGTCGACGATCTTGCCCTTGCCTTCGTCACCCCACTGGGTGCCGATCACCACCACATTCTTGCTCATTGCCTGTCGCCTTGATTTGCTTATCGAGTTTTTCCAAAAACATGACAGCCTCGGCAGAGGCATGTTTTTGTCATTATTTTAGGAAATTTCAATTATTTATCAATAAAAACAATTGGTTACGTAATACACGCTTAATCATCGCATTTTTGCAGCACCCAGCGGCCGCCACGGCGCACCAGTTCACGCTGACAACCCAGCTCGCGGCGGAAACGTGCATGCCCCGGCAGATCCTCGATCACCACCAGGCCACGGCCGCGCAAAGCGGCGATGCGCTGCTGCAGCGAACGGTCTGCCGGCCGGTACGGCGCCAGCACCCGCGATACCGGACGCACCTCGGTTCCGGCCGCAGCGAGTTCGCGCAGATCCACACTGAAACCGGTGGCCGGACGCGCGCGGCCGAAGGCCTTGCCGACCTCGTCATAACGGCCACCCTGCGCAATCGCATTGGGCCGGCCGTTGGAATAGGCGGAGAACACCACACCACTGTGGTAGTGGTAGCCGCGCAATTCGCCCAGATCGAAGCTTCTGATCTTTGCCAGGTCGGCCAGGCGCTGCGACAGCGCCGCAAGGTCGCGCAGCGCGGCGCGGATTTCCGGCAGTGCCGGCAGCACCCGCTTCGCCCGCGCCAGCACCTCGATGCCACCGTACAGCCCGGGCAGTTCGGCAAGCGCGGCGCGCGTGCTGCGGTCGAGGCCACGCGCAAGCGTGGTGATCGCCGAAACATCCTTGGTCTGCATCGCGCGATGCAGATCGGATTCAAGCTCGCGGGAAACCCGCCCGCGGCGCAGCAGCGCGCGGAAAATCGCGACATGACCGATGTCCAGTGACACCTCGCGCACCTCGGCCAGCCGCAGCGCGCGCAGCATCAGCCGCTGCACCTCGACATCACTTTCAATGCCGGCATGGCCGTAGATCTCGGCGCCGATCTGCATCGGCTGGCGGGTGCGGTTCAGGCCCGGCAGCGTGCGCAGCACGCTGCCCGAATAACAAAGCCGGGTGATGCCGCCGCGGTTGAGCAGGTGCGCGTCGATGCGCGCCACCTGCGGCGTGATGTCGGCGCGGATGCCGAGCATGCGGCCCGACAGCTGGTCCACCAGCTTGAAGGTCTGCAGGTCAAGATCGTGGCCGGTGCCGGTGAGCAGCGAGTCGACATATTCGAGCAGCGGCGGCATCACCAGCTCGTAGCCGTGCACAGCGAAGTCGTCGAGCACCAGCCGGCGCAGGTGCTCGATGCGCCGCGCCTCGGCGGGCAGCACGTCTTCGATGTATTCGGGCAGCAGCCAGGTTCTCATGACGGGTAATCAGCGCAAAGCCGAAGCGCGGCCAGTGGGTTGTTCAGGGGCAACATTATATAAAAGCGCGGTGCAGCCGGCGCTGAATTCAGCCGCGCACGAAATACAGCAGCAGCAGGCCGGCCAGCATCGAGGTCAGTCCGATGAAGCGCAGCTGGCCGTCATGCATCTCGATCAGCTTGCGGAAGGTCTCGCGCCAGGCGCCAGGTGCGAGGAAAGGCAGCAATCCCTCGATCACCAGCATCAGTGCGAACGCCGTGAGCAAGGTGTCAGCCACGGGGTGCGGGAATCATGGCCGGCGGGCAGCACCGCCCCGCCGTCACTTGCCGGCGGGCCGTCCGCCCGAACGCAGGTATTTGAAGAAATCGGAATTCGGCTCCAGCACCAGCACATCGCTGCGGTTCTTGAAGCTGGCACGGTAGGCTTCGAGGCTGCGGTAGAAGGCATAGAACTCGGGGTTGATCTCGTAGGCCTTGGCGTAAATCGCCGCCGCCTTGGCATCACCCTCGCCCTTGATGCGCTGCGCGTCACGGTAGGCCTCGGCCAGGATCACTTCCTTCTGCTTGTCGGCATCGGCGCGGATCTTTTCGGATTCCGCGGAACCGGTCGAACGCAGTTCGTTGGCCACGCGCTTGCGCTCGGCCTCCATCCGCCGGTAGACCGACTCGCTGACTTCCTGCGGCAGGTCAACCCGCTTCAGGCGCACATCCAGCACTTCGACACCGATCTTCGAGGCGTCCTCGTTGGCCTTGTTGCGCATCAGCTCCATGATCTTGTCGCGTTCGCCGGACACCACATCGTGCACGGTGCGGTTGCCGAACTCGGCGCGCAGGCCGTCGTTGATGGTCTGCAGCAGGCGCGTCTGCGCGCGCAGCTCGTCGCCGCCGACCGAGGTGAAATAGCTGCGCACATCGGTGATGCGCCACTTCACAAACAGGTCAACCAGCACGTTTTTCTTTTCCGAGGTCAGGAAGCGCTCCGGCTCCGGCGTGTCGATGGTCAGGATGCGCACATCGAAAAAGCGCACGTTGTCGAGCAGCGGCAGCTTGAAGTACAGCCCCGGCTCCTTCTTGATCGACACCACCTCGCCGAGGCGGAACACGATTGCGTTCTGGCGCTGGTCGACGACGAACAGCGACATGCTGAGCAGCACCAGTACGGCCAGCGTGCCGCTGACGATCTGGCTGACGTTGAGATTGATTTTTTTCATGTCAGCGGCCCTCCCGTTCACGGCTGCGGAAGGCTTCACGCCCCCGTGCTGCGCCCTCGGGGGCTGCAGCCGGCTCTGCCGGCTTTGCCGCAGCAGCGGCTTCCGCCTGCTGGGCGGTGCCGGAACCGGTCATCTGCATCAGCTTGTCGAGCGGCAGGTAGAGCAGGTTGCCGCCGCCGCTTTTCTGGTCGACCAGCACCTTGCTGGTGTTGCTGAGTATCTGCTGCATGGCATCGAGATAAAGCCGGTCACGGGTCACCTGCGGCGCCTTGCTGTATTCGGCAACAATCGAACGGAAGCGTGCGGCATCACCCTGGGACTGCTCCACCACCCGGCTGCGGTAACCTTCGGCCTCCTGCATCAGGCGCGCGGCCATGCCTCGCGCCTTGGGGATCACGTCATTGGCGTAGGCCTCGCCCTCGTTCTTCTGGCGCTCGCGGTCCTGGCCGGCCTTCACCGCGTCATCAAACGACGCCTGCACCTGCTCAGGCGGCTGCGCGTTCTGCATCGTCACCTTGCTGATGTTGATGCCGGTCTGGTAGCGGTCAAGAATGCCCTGCATCAGCTTCTGCGCCCGTGCCGCAACTTCGGCGCGGCCTTCAAAAATCACAAAGTCCATGCTGTTCTTGCCGACAATCTCGCGGATCGCGGTTTCAGCGGCCTGCAGCACCGCATCTTCCGGCGCGCGGTTGTTGAACAGGTAATCGTTCGAGCTCTTGAGCACGTACTGGACGGCAAACTGCACGTCGACGATGTTCTCGTCGTCGGTCAGCATCAGCGCCTCTTTCAGCACCTTGCTCTTCACGTTGTTGCGGTAACCGACCTCGACCGTGCGCACCTGCTTGACGTTGACCACTTCGGCCGATTCTATCGGATAAGGCATGTGCCAGCGCGGGCCCGGCTGCGTGGTTTCGACGAACTTGCCGAAACGCAGAACCACGCCTTCCTGGCCCTCATTGACGATGTAGAACCCGCTGGCCAGCCAGATCGCCACCACTACGCCGACCACCAGGCCGGCGCCGCCGCCGACCATGCCGGGGGTGGGCCCGCCACTGCCACTGTCGCCACCGCTGTTGCCATTGTTGCCACCCCTGCCGCCAAACAGACGGGACAGCCGGCCGTTCAGGTTGCGCCAGATTTCATCCAGGTCGGGGGGGCCCTGGTTACCGCCGTTGTTCGGCCGCCGGCCCCACTGGGGATCGTTCAGCGAAAGCAGCGGCGCCAGAATGCGGGCGAGCAGGCCCTTGAGGCGGTCGCGTACAGAACTTATCGAGGCAATCATCGGAACGGATCACTCAAATTGAAGGAATCAAGCCAGGGGAATCAGGCTGGTCAACGGAGGCTGAACAACGGTTTGGTTGGATGCGGCGGTTTGTTGTGCGTATTCGCCGATGGCGGCACGCAAAAGGTCGATGCCGTCACCGCTGGCCGCACTGATCCAGACGCGGGAAATTCTAGCATATTCATCACGTTCGACCCTCGGCGGCAGCGCCGTGCGGTCGATCTTGTTGAGCACCATGACCTGCGGAATCCGGTCGGCGCCGATCTCCGCGAGAACCCCCTGCACCGCCGCGATCTGCGCTTCCCGGTCGGGGCTGCTGGCATCCACCACATGCAGCAGCAGGTCGGCGTGCACGGTCTCCTCCAGGGTCGCCTGGAAGGCCTCGACCAGGGTGTGCGGCAGGTGGCGGATGAAACCGACGGTGTCGGACAGCACCACTGAAGCCCCTTCGATGCCACCCAGCCGCCGCGTCGTGGTGTCGAGCGTGGCAAACAGCTGGTCGGCGGCATAGGCCTCGGCACGGGTCAGGCGGTTGAACAGCGTCGATTTGCCGGCATTGGTATAGCCGACCAGCGACACCGAAAACACATGGGCGCGGGTGCGCGAGCGACGCTGGGTTTCATGCTGCGAACGCACTTTCACCAGCTTTTCCTTCAGCAGCTTGACCCGCTTGCCGAGCAGCCGGCGGTCGGTCTCGAGCTGGGTTTCGCCGGGGCCGCGCATGCCGATGCCGCCGCGCTGGCGTTCAAGGTGGGTCCAGCCGCGGACCAGCCGGGTGGACAGGTGTTCTAGCTGGGCCAGTTCGACCTGCAGCTTGCCGATGTGGCTGCGTGCGCGCTGGGCGAAGATGTCGAGAATCAGGCTGGTGCGGTCGACCACCCGGCAGCCGAGCTTGCGCTCGAGGTTGCGTTCCTGGATTGGCGACAGGGCGTGGTTGAACAGCACCAGCGAGGCACCGCTGGTGCGCACCGCCTCGCCGATTTCCTCGACCTTGCCCTTGCCGGCATACAGCGCCGCATCGGGCCGGTCCCGGCGGCCACGCACCAGCGTGGTTACCGTGACACCGCCGCTGCGCGCGAGCAACTGCAGCTCGTCCACGCTCTCCGCGTAGTCGGGCTCGCCGAAGTCGAGCGCCACCAGCACCGCCAGGTTGCCGCTACCGGGGCGTTCAAACATCAAAAAACCAGTAAAAACAGTTACTTATCTTGTTTTTCGTCAAACTGCAGACTCACCGCGCGCGCCGGCACGACCGTGGAAATGGCGTGCTTGTAGACCATCTGCGTGACGGTGTTCTTGAGCAGAACCACGTACTGGTCGAAGGAATCGACCTGGCCCTGCAATTTGATGCCGTTGACGAGGTAAATCGAGACGGGGATGTGTTCCTTGCGCAAGGCGTTCAGGAACGGGTCTTGTAGCAGCTGCCCTTTATTACTCATGGCACCCTCAGGGTCGTGATGGTCAGAAAAGTCACTTTATCGCAAATTATCGAGTCTGGCCATCAGGTTAGCCGCGCTTTGGGGCGCCACTAATCCTTCTGGCCGTACGGATTTCGACTGGATTTGAACTCCACCTTCAATGGCGTTCCGGTGAGTTTGAACGCATCCCTGAAGAATCGTTCCAGATAACGCCGGTACGAATCCGGGACACGGTCCAGCGCAGAACCGTGGACGATGATCCGCGGCGGATTGCTGCCCCCCTGGTGGGCATAACGCATCTTCGGCCGCACCATGCCCGCCCGTGGCGGTTGTTGCTGCTGGATCGCCAGCGCCAGCACCCGGGTCAGCCGGGGGGTTGCCAGCCGGGTCATCGCCGCGGCATAGGCGGCATCTGCAGAGCGCAGCACCGCGCCGACACCCTGCCCCTGCAGCGCCGAAATGAAGTGAAAGCGCGCGAAATTGAGGAAGTTGAGTTTGCGCGCAGCATCGCGCTTGATCTGGTCACGCTCCGATTCGGAGAGCCCCTCCCACTTGTTCACCGCCACCACCAGCGCCCGCCCCGCTTCGAGGATGAAACCGGCGATATGCGCATCCTGCTCGGACACCTCCTGGCGCGCATCAAGCACCAGCACCGCGACATTGGCATCCGAGATCGCCTGCAGCGTCTTCACCACTGAAAATTTCTCGGCCACCTCGTCGATGCGGCCGCGGCGGCGCATGCCCGCGGTGTCGATCAGCGTGTACGGTTTGCCCTCGCGCTCGAAATCGATGTGGATCGAGTCGCGGGTGGTGCCCGGCGCGTCGAACACCACCACCCGCTCCTCGCCGAGCAGCGCATTGACCAGCGTTGACTTGCCGACGTTGGGCCTGCCGACAATGGCGATCTTGGGATGTTTGACGTCGGGCTCAGCCTCGGCTGCGGCATCCTCGAAGGACTCGAGCACCAGATCCATCAGATCGCTGACATGCTCGTTGTGGCTGGCTGAAATCGCCAATGGCTCGCCCAGCCCGAGATCATGGAATTCAGCAGTGGCCGCGGCCGAATTCATGCCCTCGGCCTTGTTCACGATCAGCCAGATGCGGCGGCCGCTTCGGCGCAATTCACCGGCGATCTCGCGGTCCTGCGCGGCAAGGCCGACCCGCGCATCGACCACAAACAGCACGACATCGGCCTCATCCACCGCCTGTCGCGTCTGCCGCGCCATCTGGTGGTAGATGCCGTCCTTGGCCACCGGCTCGAAACCGCCGGTATCGACCACGAGGTAGGGCTTGCGGCCCACCCGGCCCTCGCCGTAATGGCGGTCGCGGGTGATGCCCGGCGCATCGACAACAATGGCCTCGCGGCTGCGGGTCAGCCGGTTGAACAGCGTCGATTTGCCGACGTTGGGACGGCCGACAATGACTACGGTGGGTTTCATGGTTGGGGACGCGGCAGAGCGCGCCCGCGCTTACTGGACGTTGATCGCGTAGACGCCGCCGTTGCGGGTCTGCACCAGGAAAGTGGACAGGTCGAGGGCGACCGGCGGCACCTGGATCGCGCTGCCGTCGGTGGCCACCCGCGCGACAAAGGAACCGTCTTCGCGTGACAGCACATGCACCTGACCTTCGAAATCACCAACCACCACATAGCGGCCGATCGCCAGCGGCGCCGAAGCCCAGCGGCCGTTCAGGCGGTCCTGCTTCCACAGGCTGGCGCCATTACGCCGCTCCAGCGCCAGCACCGCGCTGCGGTCATCGGTGATGTACACCGCGCGGCTGTCCAGGCCCATGCCGGCAATGCTCGAGGCATCACGCGCCCACAGGGTATCGCCGCGCTGAGCGTCGAAACAGCCGACCCGGCCCTGATAGGCCACGGCGCAGACCTGGCCGCCATCAACCACCGGCGTACCGGCAACATCGGTCACGCGTTCGAGTTCCGTGGCGCCGCGCGGCAGCGCCACCACCGACTCCCAGCCGACATTGCCATTGGCCAGCGCAATCGCCACCAGACGTCCGCCCGGAAATCCGGCGAACACTGCGCCACGCTCGACGGTGACGCCGGCAAAGCTGCGCACCGACAGCGTCGGCAGCGCACGCTGGTAGACCCAGCGCGACTTGCCGTCGGCGGCATTCAGTCCATGGATGCGGCCATCACCGGTACGCACCACCACCACGCCTTCCGCTGCGGCCGGCGGCGACAGCACTTCACCGCTCAGTTGCACCCGCCACGCCGGTTTGCCCGAAGGCTCGAAAGCCAGCACTTCGCCGCGCACCGTACCGACCATGACCAGGCCAGCGCCAAACCCGACACCACCGGAAACCGGCGTGCCGGCATCAAAACGGCTCTGCTGCGCGCCGTTGGCGGCGTTGTAGCCGGCGATCTGGCCACCGGCACCGGCCGCATAAACCATGTTGCCGCTGACCGCCGGATAAAAGGCATTGCGCTGGGCGTTGCCGACATTGCCCTGCCACACCACGCGTGCGGTCGCCTTCGGCTGGAAACTGACCAGCTCGGCCGGCTTCTGCTTCGGTGCCGACGAACCGAACCAGCCGGTCACCGTCTGGCAACCGGGCAGCAACAGCAGCGCTGCGATCGCGGGCAGCAGGGTACGCATTATTTGGCCTCGCCCAGTGCGTCGAGTTTGAGCTGCAGGATCTGCCGCGAGGGACTTGCCGAGTCGCTCTTGTCAAAGGCCGACTGGTAGGCGGCGCGCGCTTCGGCACGTTTGCCGCTGGCCATCAGCGCCTCACCCTTGACCTCGGCATAGAGCCCGGCAAAACTTTCACCGTGTTTGGCTTCGAGCTGCTTCAGCGCCTCGGCCGGATTTTTTTCGTCGAGCAGCACCCGCGCCAGGCGCAAGCGGGCGACATCACGCACTTCCTCTTCCTTGGCGTTGTCGATCACCCACTGCAGGCGTTTTTTGGCGGCCGGCAGGTCGCCGGTCTCGAAATCGCTTTTGGCGGCCGACAGCGAAGCCAGCGTCGCATACTGGGTGGAGCCGTAGCTGTCGACAATCTGAACCGCGATGTCGCGCACCCTTTTGTGATCATTGCCGCGCTCAGCCATTTGCAGCTGGCCGAACAGCACTGCCGCCGACGAAGCCTGCTGGTTCTTGTAATAGTGCCAGCCGCGCACCGCTGCAATCGCCAGCGCGGCACCCACCACGGTGATGATCACCAGCTTGCCGTACTGCTGCCACCAGCCCTTCAGCGCCGACAGCTGTTCCTGCTCTTCTAGATCGTAAGCCATTGATTTACCTTGATTTATTTCTGGTTTTCGTTCCGGGCATTTACTGCTTCCTGATTTCCGCAACCGCCGCATCGAGCCTGAGCCGCTGTTGCGGCCGCTCCTCGCGCAGCGCCTTCAGCGTGACTTCACCGGCCTGCACTTCGTCATCTCCGATGATCAGCGCAAAACGCGCGCCGCTGCCATCGGCCTTTTTCATCTGCGATTTGAAACTGCCGCCGCCGCAATGCAGCGTCACCGCGAGTCCGGCATCCCGCAGCTGCTCGGCCACGGTTTCGCCGTAACGCACTGCGGCGTCACCCTGGCGCAGCACATACACATCACTTGCCGCCTCGGCCACCGCGACACCGCCTTCGACGATCAGCGCGAGCAGGCGTTCCACACCCATCGCAAAACCGCAGGCCGGCGCCGGCTTGCCGCCGATCTGCGCGATCAGTCCGTCATAACGGCCGCCGGCACAGACCGTGCCCTGCGCACCAAGCCGGTCGGTCACCCACTCGAATACCGTGCCATTGTAATAGTCCAGGCCGCGTACCAGCCGCGGATTGATCTGGTACGGCACACCGGCCGCCTCCAGCGAGGCGCGCAGCGCGGCAAACGCCGCCGCGGATTCCTCGTCGAGGTCATCAGCCAGTCTGGGCGCCGCTTCGATCAAGGCCTGCATCGCCGGATTTTTACTGTCGAGCACACGCAGCGGATTGCTGTGCATGCGCCGCTGTGCGTCGGAATCTAGTTCGCTGACGCGGCTTTCCAGATAGGCCACCAGCTTGCTGCGGTAACGTGCCCGCGCCTCGGCCGAGCCCAGGGAATTGATTTCGAGGCGGATGCCGTCAAGCCCGAGTTCGCGCCACAGCCGCGCGCACATCAGCAGGTGCTCGGCATCGACATCGGGGCCGGCAAAACCGAGGGCCTCGACACCGATCTGGTGGAACTGGCGATAGCGCCCCTTCTGCGGCCGCTCGTGGCGGAACATCGGCCCGCGGTACCACAGCCGCTGCGGGCCGGGATACAGCAGGTTGTGTTCGAGTGCGGCGCGCACGCAGGACGCGGTGCCTTCCGGACGCAGCGTCAGCTGTTCGCCATTAAGTTCGTCGGTGAAGGTGTACATCTCCTTCTCGACGATGTCGGTGACTTCACCGATCGAACGCACGAACAGCTCGGTGCGCTCGAGGATGGGCATGCGAATTTCGCGGTAGCCGTAGGCACGCAGCCAGCGCTGCACCGTGCTTTCAAAAAACGCCCAGTATTTTTCATCGGCGGGCAGCACATCGTTCATGCCGCGCACACCCTGGATCGGATTGGCCATGTTGACTGTTCTTCGGAACCGGTTCAGCGCGCCACGCCGTAGCGGTCGCGCACGTATTGATCGACGATGGCCTGGAATTCCTCGGCGATATGCTCACCCTTCAGCGTCACTGTTTTGACGCCATCGACAAACACCGGCGCCACCGGTGTCTCGCCGGAACCCGGCAGGCTGATGCCGATATTGGCCTGCTTGCTCTCCCCGGGACCGTTGACCACGCAACCCATCACCGCAACATGCATCTCCTCGACGCCGGGATATTTGCCGCGCCATTCCGGCATCTGCGCGCGCAGATAACCCTGGATGCGGTCGGCCAGTTCCTGGAATACCGTGCTGGTGGTGCGGCCGCAACCGGGGCAGGCAATCACCAGCGGCGTGAACGAACGCAGGCCCATGGTCTGCAGGATTTCCTGCGCCACCACCACCTCGCGGGTACGGTCGCCGCCCGGCTCCGGCGTCAATGACACGCGGATGGTGTCACCGATGCCTTCCTGCAGCAGCACCGCCATCGCCGCGGTCGAGGCGACGATGCCCTTCGAACCCATGCCGGCCTCGGTCAGGCCGAGGTGCAGCGGATAGTCGCAGCGTGCGGCGAGGTCGCGATACACCGCGATCAGGTCCTGCACCCCGCTCACCTTGCAGGACAGCACGATGCGGTCGTGGGCAAGGCCCAGCGCCTCGGCCTGCTGCGCGCTTTCCAGCGCCGAGGTCACCAGCGCTTCGCGCATGATCACCGCGGCCTCCTTCGGCTGCGGCTGGCGCGCGTTGTCATCCATCAGCCGCGCCAGCAACGCCTGATCCAGACTGCCCCAGTTGACGCCGATGCGCACCGGCTTGCCGTAGCGGCAGGCAAATTCAATCATCGTCGCGAACTGCTCGTCGCGCTTCGCACCCTTGCCGACATTGCCGGGGTTGATGCGCAGCTTGGCCAGCGCCTCGGCGCAGGCCGGATGCTGGCTCAGCAGGCGATGGCCGTTGAAATGGAAATCGCCGACCAGCGGCACGCTGACGCCGCGTTTTTCGAGACCTTCGCGGATCAGCGGCACGGCGGCGGCGGCCTCGGCATTGTTAACGGTGATGCGCACCACTTCCGAACCGGCCCGCGCCAGTGCAGCCACCTGCGCCACCGTCCCGGCAACGTCAGCGGTGTCGGTATTGGTCATCGACTGCACCAGAATCGGCGCATCACCGCCGATGCGGTGGCCGGCGACATCGACACAGACACTGCGCCGACGCGGGGCCGGGCCATGGGCCGGCAGGCAAGTCATCGGTTTCGGATCATTCAAGGCTGAATCACTCAGGACCGGGTTATTCAAGAACCAGCCGCGCCACATCGGTCTTGGTGTGAGGCGCGAGATCGACCGCCTTGCCCTTGTAGCTCAGCTTCACGCCTGCGGCATTGCCGATCACCACGTTCAGCGGCGCCGCACCCTGCACAGTCTGCATCGCACCCGCCGGGTTGAGCTGGGAAAACACCACGCGGTCGTTGCGGTCACGCACCTCGACCCAGGACTGGCGCTCGAAAACGAAGCGCAGCTCGCTGCCACCGGCCGCAGCCGGCTTGGCGGCAGCAACAGGTGCCGCAGTTGCAGGCTGCACCGCAGGCGACGCCACCGGCGCTGTCACTGCCGGCGCCGCAACTGCGGGCGGTGTGGCCGCGGCAGAAATCGTGGAAGAAGACACCGCCTGCACCGCCGAAACATCCAATGGCGGCGCCGCAGGCGCCACGGTCTCCGTGGCTTCGACCACTGACAGCACTGGCGCAGGGTTGACCGGCAAGGGCACAGCCACCGGGGCCGACGCTGAGGCCGGAACCTCGGCTGCATCAGGCATCAGCCATTCGAAAATCAGCACGATTGCAGCCAGCAGCGCGACCGCCGCCGCAAACAAGGGCCAACGCGCGCTTCTGGTGTCCTGGAAGGGAATGTTCTGCGAATGCGGCACGGCATTGATCGCCGTGGTGGCGGTCTGCGACAACTCCAGCCGCGCCACCAGCGACTCTCCGTCGAGATCAACCAGGCGCGCATAGTTGCGCACAAAGCCGCGCACGAACACCGCACCGGGCAGCCTGGCGTAATCGTCGGCTTCCAGCGCCTCGATCTGATGCGGCGAAAGCTTCAGCTGCTGGGCAATTTCGGCAACGGTCTGGTTGCGCCGCTCGCGCGCTTCAGCGAGCACACGGCCGGGCCGCGGTCCTGCTGGTGCAGGCGCCTCCACCGTTGCCGGTTGTTCGATATCACTCATCGATATCTCTCATCGCCCATTCATTCAAACCGTCCGGCCTGCAGCGCTTCGGCCTCCCGCGACTGCGGGAAATTGTTGCGCAGCTGATGGGCGTAACTTGCCTCGGCCACCGCATTGCCCATGCGCCGCTCGATGCGCAGGCCGAGCCAGAGGATCTCCGGGGTCGGCGGCACCAGTTGCACCAGCCGGCGCATGTAACCGTGCGCGCTGGCCGTATTGTTCGCGGCAAAGGCCAGGTCCGCGAGCTGGTACAGCGCCTGCGGCTGGTTCGGCCGCAGCGCGACAGCACGCTGGAAAAATTCCAGGGCGCCGGCATTGTCACCACGACGCCGCGCGCAGACACCGGCATTGACCAGCGAGCGTTCCGGCGCCTGGTACAGCGGGTTCTGCACGGCGGTGAGGAAATACTTGATGCCCTCGGCCTCGCGTTTGCGCTGGCAAAGGTACTGGCCGTAGTTGTTGTTGACGTCGGGGTCGGCCGGCGCAAGGCGCAGCGCGCGCTGGAAGCTGTCCTCGGCACGGCGGTCATCCTTCAGCGCTGCAAACACCAGCCCGCCGACATTGAAGGCCGCTGCGTAAGTCGGATCGGACTGCTGGGCGATATTCACTTCCTCCAGCGCGACACCCAGGTTGCCCAGTTCGAAATAACCGGCCGCCAGTTCGGTATGGATGCGCGCGCGGTTGCGCGCGTCACTTTCATTGCCCGAAGTCGAGGTCACCGGCTGCAGGTCACCGCTCTCAGGACTACCACCGGTCCCGGCGCAGGCAGAGATCAACGACGCCAACAACAGGACGGACAGCAGGTTCATAAAAATACTTTTAAAAACAATAGCTTGCATGTTAATCATACCCTGCGCTCCTCGAGGCGACGCTGGACGCGCCGGGTTTTGTCCTTGACCTGACCAGCCAACTGGCCGCAGGCGGCATCAATGGTATCGCCACGGGTCTTGCGCACCGTGGTGGTCAGCCCGGCCTGGTGCAGCACATCGCGGAATGCCGCAATCGCCGGCGCTGATGAACGCTGGTAGCCGGAATCCGGGAAGGGATTGAACGGGATCAGGTTGATCTTGCAAGGCACCGGTTTCACCACCCGCGCCAGTTCCCGTGCGTGGGCCACGCTGTCATTGACGCCGTCGAGCATCACATACTCGAAGGTCACGAAATCACGCGGTGCGCGTTCGATGTAACGCAGGCAGGCATCAAGCAGCGCCTTGATCGGATACTTGCGGTTGATCGGCACAAGCTGGTCGCGCAGCGCATCATTGGGCGCATGCAGCGACACCGCCAGCGCCACCGGACAGGCTTCACGCAACCGGTCCAGCGCCGGCACCATGCCCGAGGTTGACAGGGTCAGCCGCCGCCGCGAAATGCCGTAGGCGTGGTCATCGAGCATCAGCTGCATCGCGGCCACCACGTTGTCGTAGTTGGCCAGCGGCTCGCCCATGCCCATCATCACCACATTGGTGATCGGCCGTTCGATGCCGAGGTCGGCAGACAGGCAGCGGCTGGCATGCCACAGCTGGCCGATGATTTCGGCGACACCGAGATTGCGGTTGAAGCCCTGGCGGCCGGTGGAGCAGAAGGAGCATTCCAGCGCGCAGCCGGCCTGCGAGGAGATGCACAAAGTGCCGCGGTAACGGCGGCCGCTGCGGTTCTCACCGCCGCTTTCGTCCCTCTCGCCATCCTCATCGGGGTCGATATCACCCTCGGGGATGTAGACCGCCTCGATCGCGTTGCCGGTGCCGACGTCGAACAGCCACTTGCGGGTGCCGTCCGGCGCGGTGGAATCCTTGAGCACCGGCGGCGCCGCGATCACCGCGCATTCAGCCAGCTTTGCACGGAAGTCGCGCGACACATCCGACATCGCGTCGAAGCTGTCGACACCGGCCTGGTGGATCCAGCGCAGCATCTGCCGCGCCCGGAACGGCTTCTCGCCCCGCTCGGCGCACCAGTGTTCGAACTGGCTGCGGTTGAACCCGAGCAGGTTGACGGTCATGGTTGAAGGCTGCGGAGTGCCACTCAGCGCGAGTGTACTTCCAGCGCGGGGAAGAAGTAGGCGATTTCGACTGCAGCGGTTTCCGGCGAATCCGAACCGTGCACCGCATTGGCATCGATGCTGTCGGCGAAATCCGCGCGGATCGTGCCCTTGTCGGCTTTCTTCGGATCAGTAGCCCCCATCAGGTCGCGGTTTTTAAGGATCGCGTTGTCGCCTTCCAGCACCTGGATCATCACCGGGCCGGAAATCATGAAGGCCACCAGCTCGCCAAAAAACGGGCGCGCTTTGTGCACCGCATAAAAACCTTCGGCTTGGGCGCGCGAAAGCTGGGTCATGCGCGCGGCAACAATGCGCAGGCCGGCACCCTCGAAACGGGCGTAAATCTGGCCGATCACGTTTTTGGCAACGGCATCGGGCTTGATGATGGACAGGGTGCGTTCGACAGCCATGAAATCCTCGACTTATTCGGGTTAAGAAATGCGTTAAAAAACAACCCGCGAGGATAGCACGATAAGGTGTTGATAAAAGGCGAATTGGGGAAAATCGACGGGCGAAAAACACGCCAACGGCACCCCGGTTGACCGCCATTTTTCAGCCGTTTTTCAGCCGCATTGCAGCCTCCTGCCAAGCGGAAAAACGCTGCGCAGACAGGGGCATAGCCCCTGCCCGCCCTCTCCCTCAGGCTGCGGCCGAACGCGACCGCAGCCGCTGCCAGGCGTAGATCGGCGCTCCGACCAGCAGGCCGATCATGTCGGTCACCGTGCCGGGATGGATCAGGCACAGCGAAGCCACAAACAGCACCACCCGCAGCGGCATCGCCAGACGGCCGCCGAACCAGCCCTCGGTCGATCCGGCAAGGAACCAGACCCCGATCGAAGCCGATACGATGGCCTGGATGATCGCCAGCGGATCGCCTTTCATCAGCAGCACGGGGCTGAAATAGAACATGAACGGCACCAGGAAGGTGGCCAGCCCCATTTTCATCGCAATCCACGAGGTCTTCCAGGGATCGGCGTTGCACATGCCGGCAGCGGCAAAGGAAGCCAGTGCCACCGGTGGCGTGATTGCCGAAATCACCGCGAAATAAAAAATGAACAGGTGCGCCACCAGCGGTGCCACGCCGATCTTGGTCAGGCCCGGCGCCAGCACTGCGGCGGCAATGGCGTAGGCCGCGGTGGTCGGCATGCCCATGCCGAGGATCAGCGCCACACCGGCGACAAACACCATCGCCAGCAGCTGATTGGCGCCGGCGATGCCGAGGATCATCTCGGAGAAACGGCCGCCGATGCCGGTCAGCGCCACCACGCCGACGATGATGCCGGCACAGGCACAGACTGCCACCAGCTGGATGGTGTCGCGTGCGGCAAGGTTCAGCCCCTCCACTGTCTTGCGCCAGCCGAACATCCAGACCAGGCCGAGCAGAACCACGACGGGCACCGCGGTGCCGGCCCAGTCGCCGGCATGCGGTTTGACCAGTGCCGGCACATGCACCACCACCAGCGAGGCTGCGGCGCCTATCGCAACCAGGGCGCCAATGCGCACCAGCAAGGCGGTCGCGAATGCGATGTCCAGTCCTGCAGGCGCGAGAGCCGGATCCGCGCCTTCCAGATCACGGAAACGCATGGCCAGCCAGCCGGCAATCAGCGCGGTCAGGATGCCCAGGCCGCCGGCACGGAATGGCGAGTAGCCTTCGAGCAAAGCCCACACCAGCACCACGATGGGCGCGAACAGATAAACCCGCTTCAGCATCTCGTACAACGGCGGCAGTTCATCCTTGCGCAGTCCGCGCAGACCCAGGCGGATTGCGTGCAGGTCGACGTGGATCCAGCAGGCGATGTAGAACAGCAGCGCCGGAATCACCGCAGCGAGCGCGATCTCGGTGTACGGGATGCCGGTGATCTCGGCCATCAGGAAGGCACCCGCGCCGAGCACCGGCGGCGTGATCTGGCCGCCGGTCGAGGATGTGGCCTCGATCGCCGCGGCAGTCGGCTTGTCGTAACCGACCTTGCGCATCATCGGGATGGTCACCATGCCCGAGGCCACCACATTGGCCACCGCCGAACCGGAAATCGAACCGAACAGCACGCCCGATGCAACCGCCGCCTTCGCCGGCCCGCCGCGCGCCCAGCCGAACATCGCGTTGCACAGGTCGTTGATGTAATCGCCGACCTTGGACACCTGCAGAAAAGCGGCAAAACAGACAAACAGGATGATGTACGAGGACGAAACCTGGGTGGTCACGCCGAAGATGCCGTATTCGCTGTAGATATAGGTGAAAAAGCGGTCAACGGCAAAACCCTTGTGCTGCAGCACACCGGGCATCCACGGCCCGACGAAGCAGTAAAGAATGAAGATGCCCGCGATGATCGGCAATGCAAGCCCCGAGGTGCGTCGGCCGAACTCGAGGATCAGCAGCGTGCCGACCAGTCCGGTGATGACATCGCCGCGGGTGAACTGGGCGCCGGCGCGAAACAGCAGGCCATCGAGTTCAACGGTGATGTACACCGCGCAGGCCAGCGAAGCCACGACCAGCAGCCAGTCGTACCAGGGCACGCCGTCGCGCCGCGAACGGCTGCTGGCGGCGTAGATCATGAATCCGATCGCCCCGCCCCAGCCGACGTGCACCGCTCGGAACAGCAGCGGCTCCAGCGAATAGACGTTGAGCACGAGCAGGTGAAACGCCGTGAAGCCGACACAGAGTACGGCCAGTGTCACTGCCTGCCAACCGGCCAGTTGCCGCTTGTTGCCGGCAAACTCCTCGTCTGACAGCGGCGCCTTTATCTCTTCATTTGCGGATACGCTCATGCCTGCCCTTTCAGCCCCGAACCCGACATCAAAAAAAACCGCACTGTGCATGCGCCCAGTGCGGTTTGTTCACTGCATTCCGGCTTCAGCCGGGATCAGCCTCCGGTTCTCCGTTCCAGCCGTAACCGTCAGCCCTTGTATTCCGGAGGAATCAGGTGCTTGGGCACGGTGATGCCCTTCTCGCGGAAGTAGCGGATCGCACCCGGATGGAAGGGCAGGAAGCCGTTACGGTTCCAGTTTTGCAGCAGCGTTTCCTTGGCTGCGGCATGTCCCTTGACCATCTGCGCGTTGTTTTCAAGCACGGCCTTGACCACGGCATAGACCAGGTCGTCGGACACATCCTTGTTGGCGATCGCGAAGTTGTAGAGGCCGACCGTCTTGTGGTCCTCGGTCTGCTGCTTGTAGGTGCCTTTCGGGATCACCGAATCCGACAGCTCGGGCAGCGCCGCCTTGATCCGCTTCAACTCGTCGTCGGTGAAGGTGAAGAAGCGCACCTTGTTGGTGGTCTCGAGTTCAGAGTAGGCCGCAATCGGCACGCCGGCACAGAACGGGAAGGCATCAATCAGGCCGTCCTGCAGGTTGGCCGACATGTCCGAGGCCTGGCCGTTGCGGATGGTGGTGTCGATGCCCAGCGCCTTGAACATCAGCGGGAAGTAGGTGCCGCAGGTGCCGGCGCGGGGGCCGACGCCGGAACGCTTCCCGGCGAGCTCCTTCACCGTCTTGATGCCCGATTTCTCGAGCGCAACAAAATGGAAGGGCGTGTCATACATCGGGAAAATCGCGCGGATGTTGCTGAACTTCTGGCCCTTGGTCCAGTCGCCCTTGCCTTCCCAGGCCTGCAGCGCCACACCCATCGTCGTCATGCCGAAATCGATCTGCTTCGAATCGGCAAGGATGATGTTCTGGTTCGGCCCCTGCGTCTGCTGCGTGCTGATGTTGGTGCCGATCTTTTCATTGACCAGGCTGGCCCAGACCTGCCCGTAGACAAAATAGGTGCCGCCGACCGAAGCTGTGCCCAGCGTCAGGTTGGCCGGCCATTTCGGATTCGGTTTGGCCTGTGCATGGGCGCCGGTGGCGCAGACAAGTCCGGCCGCAGCAATGGCTGCAGCAAACAGTTTGGCGATTTTCATGTAACCCTCCTCAGGTTTGTCGGTCTTTGCATGCCGGAAACCGTACTCACCGCGGCGGTTTCAGTTTTTTTATTATTGCGGCGCATGTCGTGCAGCTTGTTTTTATGCGATTGCGTCAGCAGAAACTGCCAGGGCAGGTTAGCACAAAGCCCGGGGCGTTTGGCAATCCCGGCGGGGCCGCTGCCCGCCGTCACTCAACAGCGGCTTGGCCGCCGTTTAATCAATGCGCCATCGCGGCAGCCATCCTGCCGTGCTCCGCTGCGACTGGAATTGCACATCGACACCGACACCAGGCACCGCGGCAAGCCGCTCGCCGACAAACAGCAGCGGCAGACGGTCCCGTTGCCACGGCGGCAACGCCGCTTCCTGCAACAGATTGCGCAGGGTGCGCCGCGGCCCGCCGGCATGCAATTGCAGGCGTTCACCGCCAACGCGTGCACGCACCGTAAGAGTGCGCAGCCAGCGTGCGGCCAGCCCCCCCTGCCCTGCCCGCAGCATCTCCAGGCTGCCACCCAATTCCGGCAGCTGCAGCAGGCCGCGACCGTTCCAGGCCCGCGCAAAACCGGCCGGCAACGGCGGCAGCTTGCGCACCAGATGCAGTTCGCCGCGAAAGCGGCGCGCCGACAGCGGACCCAGATCAATCTGCAGCCGCGCATCCTCGCGGCTTTCGAGCACCTGCCGCAGCAACTCATCCAGCCGGGACGCATCGGGCATCACCAGCCCGCGCTGGCGCAGGTGGTAACGCAGCACATTGCGCGCGCGCGGCGCCGGCATCCCGGCCAGCATCGCCACCCGCAGCGTGGCCCCGCTGCCGGCATCGAGATCGATGCGCGCAAGATCATCAAGCAGCACCGCAGCCTCGACCTGCAACCGCGCGCCGCGCGCCAGCACCGCGACGGCACCGGGCAGGCGCTGCTCGATCAGCGGCAATACTTCATGGCGCAGGAAATTGCGGGTGTAGGCGGTATCCACATTGCTGTCGTCCTCGACCCAGCGCAGCCGGTGGCGCCGCGCATGCGCCGCGATATCGGCCCGCGGCACACCCAGCAGCGGCCGCCACAGGGCCGGCTCGCCGGCGCGGAATTCAGGCATCGCCGCGAGGCCGCGCGGGCCGGCGCCGCGCAACAGCTGCAGCAGGACCGTTTCGGACTGGTCATCACGGTTATGGGCCAGCGCGATCACTGATGCCGCACTCTTTGCGAATGCCTCGTAACGCGCGCTGCGCGCTGCCGCCTCGGTGCTGTTGCCGCGGGCAACCTCGACCTTGTGCACGCGCAGCGGCACGCCCAGTTCGCGGCAATAACGCCGGCAATGTGCGGCCCAGGCGGCAGCAGCGGGATTGATCTGGTGGTTAACATGGATGGCGCGGAGCCTTGAGGGCGGCAGCTTCAGGCTGCAGCGCAAAAGATGCAGCAGCACCACGGAATCGATGCCGCCGCTGAGGGCAACGGCGAAGGTGGCATCTTCCAGATGATGCGCGGTGATTGACGCTGCAAGCTGCCGGGCCAGCACATCCATCGTGATCTGGCACCGCGCCGCGGACTCAGCGGCTCTCGGCTTCCTTGAATGCGCCGTAGCCCATCAGCCGCTCGAAGCGCGCTTCCAGCAGCTTGTCCACCGGCGTATCGCGCAGCTGGCGCCAGCTTTCCTGCAGGGCTTTTTTCAGGGTCTGCATCATCAGCTCGGGGTCGCGATGCGCGCCACCCAGCGGCTCGGCCACCACCTTGTCGATCAACCCCAGCGCCTTCAGGCGCGTCGCGGTGATGCCCAGCGTTTCCGCGGCCTCGGGTGCACGCTCGGCGCTTTTCCACAGGATCGAAGCACAGCCTTCAGGTGAAATCACCGAATAGGTCGAGTATTGCAGCATCAGCGTGGTGTCGCCGACTGCAATCGCCAGCGCACCGCCGGAACCACCCTCGCCGATCACCGTGCAGATCACCGGCACTTTGAGCCCGGCCATCACATACAGGTTGTGGCCGATGGCCTCGGACTGGCCGCGCTCTTCGGCGCCGACACCGGGATAGGCGCCGGGCGTGTCGATGAAGGTGAATACCGGGAACCCGAATTTTTCGGCGAGCCTCATCAGGCGCAGCGCCTTGCGGTACCCCTCGGGACGCGGCATGCCGAAGTTGCGGTAGATCTTGTCCTTGGTGTCGCGGCCCTTCTGGTGGCCGATCAGCACCACGCTCTGGCCGCCGAAACGCGCGAGACCGCCGACGATGGCCGGATCATCGGCATAGGCGCGGTCGCCATGCAGTTCCTCGAAATCGGTGAATACGCCGGCCGCGTAATCGAGCGTGTACGGGCGCTGCGGATGGCGCGCAACCTGGGCGATCTGCCAGGACGTGAGCTTGGCGTAGATGTCCTTGGTGAGCGCCTGGCTTTTTTTCTGCAGCCGCGAGATTTCCTCGGAAATGTCGAGCGCGGAATCATCCTGCACAAAGCGCAGTTCATCGATCTTGGTTTCGAGATCGGCAATCGGCTGCTCGAAGTCGAGGAAGGTCGTTTTCATGGGCGCGAATGATACAGGATGGGCAGGCAGCCGGGCTTCAGCCGGCCATTCACGGCTTCAGGTATTTCGCAAAAAACGCCTCGCTGCGTTTCAGCGTGTCTTCCATCGCCACACGGTTCGGGGCATGGCTTTGCTTGGTTTTGCCGGGATCGTCGTAGGAGTGGTGTGCGCCGTCATACCAGTAAAACTCAAGCTCGGCGCCACGGCCGCGCAGCGTTTCGGCGAAACTGCGGCACACCACCGGGGACACTTCGTCATCGTTTTCCGCCACCGCCAGCAACAGCGGCGCATAGGGCTTGTAGCCGGATTCTGCGGCCTGGGTGCGGCAACTTGGATAAATCGCCAGCGCCGCACGGAATCCGTTCGCCGGTGACGGATCCTTCAGTCCCGGCGGCTGCGGCGCCATCGTCGACAGCACGGTCATGCCGCCGTTGGACCAGCCCTGCAAACCGATGCGATCCGGGATGACGTCGGCGCGGGTGCGCAGGTAGGCCAGCGCACCATAGGCGTCGAGCGGACGCGCCGTGATTTCGCTGACCTCGCCCGGCCGGCTGCTGTAGGAATGTTTGGCAAAACCTTCGGGATAACCGCGCGGACCGAAACTGTCGACATGGATGGCGACGTAGCCGCGCTCGGCCCAGTAACGGCCCCACATCCTGTGGCGCATGGTCAGCGCATCGGCATCGTACTGGCCTTTTTTCAGCGACGAGTACGAACCGGCACGGCCGTGCATCATCACCACCGCCGGATAACGACCCGGTGCCTGCGGTTTGAATACATAGCCGGTGAGTTCGGTACGACCGTCGGCACTGGCAAATCGCACCGTTTCCGGCGCCGCCGGTTCGCCGGCGATGGCACGGCCCGCACCGGCCAGCAGCAGCACCAGCAGCCAACTGCGAATGTTATTCATCCGGATATCCCCGCCTGTCCTGCGCCCGAAAAACAAGTCCGCAAGATAACAGGTCATCAGCCCTTAAAAAACGCTCGCAATATAATTTCAAGCCATTGTTTTTATTGAATATTTTTTTCGGTAGCTGGTGGCTTGCGGCGAATGTCGTCGCGCAGCAGGTGCGCCGCAATGCCGAGCAGCGCGGCATCAAGCCAGAACACAGGCACCATGCCGAAGGCCGCGGACAGCGTGCCGAACACAAACGGCACCAGCACCTCGGTGCCCTTGTTTGCCATCTGGCGCAGGCCCATCGCCTCGCCGGTGCGCCCCTCGGGCGCGCGGTTGAAGGCGAGCAGCATCGACAGGGGGCTGCCGCAACCCAGTCCCAGACCGAGCACAAAGGACATCACGGCCAGCGCGGCAAAACTTTTCAGGAAGGGAAACACCAGGCAAACGCCCACCGCCAGCAGCAGCGACATGCACAGCACGCGTTCCTCGCTGAAGCGCTTCACCAGGTGCGGCATCAGCACGCGCACGATCAGCAGCGCGCAGCCAAAGGCGCCGAGGATCAGACCGATCTGCGAGGCGGAGAGCCCGACGCGATGACCGTAGATCGGCAACAGCAGGTTGTAAAGCTCCAGCGCGGTTTCGATGATGCCGGCGACAATCAGCGCCCGGCGCAGCGGCTTGTTGCGCAGCAGGTCGAAGGTGCGGCGTTCACTTTTGGCCGAGCCGCGCGGCACATGCGAGGTCGGCGGCAGCCAGCCGCGCCAGAACGCAAGCAGCAGCATCGGGATCACCGGCAGCAGTGCCAGCGCGCCGAAGGTGTAACGGTGGCCGATGGCATCGATCAGGAAACCGGCGGTGGTCGGCCCGAGCAGCGCGGTCAGCGCGATGCCGAGGCTGAACCAGCTGTAGTTGCGCGTGCGTTCCTGGCCATCAGCGAGCGCGCCGATCAGGTGCTGCACCGAGACGGTGTAGAAAATATAGCAGGCGCTCATCAGCGCCGCGGCTACAAACAGCAGCTCGAGGCGCTGCCAGAACAGCGGCACCGACAGCCCGACGAACAGCCCGGTCATGCCGAACAGCATCGGCTTGCGGAAACCGATGCGGTCTGAAATCTGCCCGGCATAAACGGACAGGAGCAGCGGCAGCATCGCGTTGGTGGCGAACAGCAGGCCGACCACGAACTCGTTGGCGCCGAGCTCCAGCGCGGACAGCGACAGCAGCACCTTGCTGCCCTTGAACGCGGTGTGCGACAACACGCTGAGCAGGATCACGCGAAAAACCAGGGGCATGATCAGGGCGCCGTGTCCGGCACGCCGCATCCGTCGCAGCGGCGTGACGGTTCACAGGAAAAAAAGGGGAAGGAAAAGAAGGCTTGGAAATTCATGGCGGGCGCGTGTATTTTAACGCACCCCCACCTGCACTTTCCCGGAGAAACCCTGTGAAAATCCAGCATATCGGCGTCGTCAGTCCCGGCGACATGGGCCAGGCCGTGGCGCAGACCCTGAAAAATGGCGGCTTCACCGTACACACCGCGCTCGACGGCCGCAGCCCACGCACGAAAGCGCTGGCACTCGAAGCCGGCCTCAACGACTGCGGCAGCATGGCGAAACTGGTCGCGACCTGTGACGTGCTGCTGTCCATCCTCAACCCCGCCGCCGCCATCGACAACGCCCGCGCCGCGGCCGCCGCGATCAAGGCCAGCGGAAAACGCCTGCTTTACGTCGACTGCAACGCCATCGCGCCGCAGACCATGCATGAGATCGCGAAGATCATCGGCGGCGCCGGCGGCGACTGCGCCGATGCCGGCATCATCGGCCCGCCGCCGCGCGGCAAGGCCGGCATGCGCATGTATGTCTCCGGCCCGCAGGCGAAAAGCCTGGGGGCATTGAATACCGGCGGCATCACGGTTCGCGTGCTCGGTGACCGCATCGGTGACGCCTCGGCGATCAAGATGTGCTATGCCTCTTACACCAAGGGTGCGGTCGCACTCGGCGTCGAAATGCTGATGGCGGCACGCAGACTGGGGGTTGACGAGGCCCTCGACCGGGAGCTGCTGGAAAGCGCCGCCGACAACCGGCAGTGGATCCTCAACCGCACCACGGTGATGCCGCCGAAGGCCTACCGCTGGGTGCCGGAGATGCAGGAAATCGCCAAGACCTTCGAAGGCACCGGGCTCACGCCGCGCATCCTGCTCGGCGCCGCCGACATGTACGAAATGATCGCCAAGACCGCGCTCGGCCGGGAAACGCCGGAAGAAGCGCGCAAGCAGGCCCGCGACGGGCAAAGCGTGGTGCGGGGACTGGCGGACGACCCGGCGGGTCGGATCCCCTGACGTTCAGCCCCCTGACTTTCAGCTCCCCTTGAGTTCAGACCCCCGACGTTCAGACGCGGTAATGCGAGCGGCGGTCGCGGCGGAACACGATCGTCGGCCGCCCTTCCGCAGCCTTGCTGTAGCCGGGGCGGATTTCACCCTCGCCCTCGAGCATCATCTCGCGCCGCATCAGGTGGATTTCGGCGCCATCGGAACGGGTGATGAAGGTGCCGTTGACACTGTGGTCAACGATGAAAAACTGCATGCGCTCGACGCGGATCGTGGCATGGCGGCGTGACACCACGGCATCGGTCACCAGCAGCTCGCAGCCGGCCTCGCGGCCGATGGTCAGGATCGGATGCCAGTGGTCGAGGCGACGCACATCCGGGCCCAGTTCCAGCACCAGGCTGCCAGAATCCTCAGGGATGGTGCGATGGATGTGCGGATTGATCTGGGTGCGGTGAATGAGATCGTCACGCCACTGCACTTCGCAGACCGAGGTTTTCGACAGCGAGGTCTTCAGCATGGCCTCGAACACGGTGCGCGTCGCCCCGGCGTGAACGGCACCCAGCTGGTCCCTGGTGCTTTGCGCGATCAGGATCTGGTCGGCACTGGCTGCATCGGCCAGATAGGCTGCGACATTGACCGTGTCGCCATAGACATCGTCTCCGCCGACCACCACCGGCCCGCTGTGCAGGCCGATCCTTATCTTCATCACCAGCCCGCCGGGACGCAAGGAAGCCATCACCCGGTGCATCTCGATCGCGGCAGTGACCGCGCTGTCCGCATCAGCGAACAGGCACATGATGGCGTCACCGATGGTTTTCACCGCGCGGCCATGATGGCGCGGCAGGATCTGCTCCAATGAATCGAGGCAGGCGTTGATGATGCGCAGGGCCTCGATGTCTCCAAGGCGACGGTAAAGCGCTGTGCTGTCGACGATGTCGGCGAACAGCACCGCGAGATCGTCTGCTTCTGGATTCGGCATGTTTCCGTGACTGTTGATGTCTGGCGCCGCGAAATGCGTGACTGTCCGCGCGGCCCAGCCCCTTGTTGCCTGCCGCTACTCTACGCCAGCGCACAAGCCGCGGGCAAGTTGCCCGCGGCCTGGCCGGCACGACTGTCATCGACAAAAACCGGTGCGCCCTTCAGAATCCCGCCCATCCATACCTGCCGCACCCCGCGCACCCGCGTCACCGGAGATTGAACATGAGCACCACATCCGACACCCGCAACATGGCCCTGTTCTGCGACTTCGAGAACGTCGCGCTCGGCGTGCGCGAAGCCAAGTACCCTGACTTCGAGATCAAGCGCGTGCTCGAACGCCTGCTGCTCAAGGGCGACATCGTGGTGAAAAAGGCCTACTGCGACTGGGAGCGCTACAAGGAATTCAAGAAACCGATGCATGAAGCGGCCTTCGAACTGATCGAAATCCCGCATGTGCGCATGTCCGGCAAGAACTCCGCCGACATCCGCATGGTGGTTGACGCGCTGGACCTTTGCTACACCAAGGCCCACGTCGATACCTTCGTCATCATCAGCGGCGACTCCGATTTTTCACCGCTGGTGTCCAAGCTGCGCGAGAACAACAAGGTGGTGATCGGCGTCGGCGTCAAGAAATCCTCCTCCGACCTGCTGATTTCCAACTGCGACGAATTCATTTTCTACGACGACCTCGCCCGCGAAAAAGAGAAAAAGCAGGCGAAAAAACAGCAGCGGCCGAAAAAACCCGCCGCACCGAAGGTCGCTGCTGGCGGTGAAAAGGACAGCCCCGAAAAAGAGACTGGCGACAAGGACGGCAGCGACCGCAAGACCGAAGCGCTTGACCTGGTTCTCGAGACGATCGAGGCACTGTTCGCCGAACGCGGCGCCGAGGAAAAGATCTGGGGCTCGATGGTGAAACAGGCCCTGAAGCGCCGCCAGCCGGGCTTCAACGAGAGTTATTACGGCTTCCGCTCCTTTGGCAAGCTGCTCGACGAGGCGCAGTCCCGCAAGCTGCTCGAACTCGAGCCCGACGAAAAATCGGGCGGCGTGATCATCAAGAGCTTCAACCCGGACTATTGAACGAAGGCACCGCGGCACGGTCTGAAGCGCAATAGCCGAAGGAAAAAAACCAGCCCATGACCACCGGACCCCGTATCCACATCCAGATGCGACCGCAGGCCGGACTGCTCGAGCGCATCGTATTCAGCATCATCGCCCTGCTGCTGGTGGTGGCCGCCTTCTTTTTCATCGGCATCGCGATCATCGCCGGCCTTGCACTCGCCGCGGTACTGGCAGCGCGCTGGTGGTGGCTCGGGCGCAAGTTGCGCAAGGCCCAGCAGGCGGAACAGGCCGATGTGGTTGAAGGTGAATACCGCGTGGTCGGGGCCGAGGTAATCGAAGCCGCGGTGATCGAACAGCCGCCGCAACGCCGCGAATAGCCACGCCGCCTTCGCGCGAATCAGTCCGGCTTGCGGTCCAGCTCCTGATCCAGCAGCGAAACCGGATCCTCCAGCGGTTCAAGATGGGTCAGCACATGGGCGTTCGGCACCGCGCCGCGGATGTCGTGTTCGATGCGCTCCACACAGTCATGCCCCTGCTTCACGGTCCAGGCGCCGGGCACCAGCACGTGCACGGTGACAAAAGCGCGGCTGCCCGACTGCCGGGTGCGCAGTGCATGGAAATCAAGCCCCTGTGCACGGTAACCATCAAGTACGCCTTCGATTCCGGCCAGCTGTTCCGGCGGCAGCGACACATCCATCAGTCCTTCGACTGAACGCCGCATCAGCTGCAGTCCGGTCCAGACAATGTTCAGCGCCACCAGCAGCGCAATCACCGGATCAAGCCACAGCCAGCCGCTGAACCACACCAGCGCAACTCCGGCCACCACACCCACCGAAGTCCAGACATCGGTCATCAGGTGGTGCGCATCCGCCTCCAGCGTGATCGAACGATGCTCACGCCCGACCTTGAGCAGTACGCGCGCCACCGCCAGGTTGATCAGCGAAGCGACCACCGCAACCGCCAGACCCGCGCCCACCGACTCGATCGGCTGCGGACTCCACAGGCGGTCCACCGCGGCATAGGCAATGCTGATTGCCGCCACCAGGATCAGCATGCCTTCAAAGGCGCTGGAGAAATACTCGGCCTTTTCGCGGCCGTGGGCATGGCGCTCGTCGGCCGGCGTCGCGGCCACGCTCAATGCCCACAGCGCCATCATCGCCGCCGCCAGATTGACCAGCGATTCCAGCGCATCGGAGAGTAATCCCACCGAACCCGTCATCCACCAGGCGGCACCCTTGAGCAGGATCGTGACCACCGCTGCCGCGATGGACAGCCAGGCGTAGCGGGTAAGCCGGGCCGTGCTCACGATCGCCCCCGAGGGTTATTCATAACCCGTTGTTTTAATTGATTATTTTTTACCACCGCTGTTGACCAGTGCAACCTTGTTCTGGGTGCGCACATCGAAGCGCTCGACGTTGACGATGATGCGCTCGTGCACGCCCTCGCCGATGCGCTCCACCGCATCCTCGGCCCACACCCTGAACGTGAGCTTGCGTCCTTCAACCTTGACCACTTCGGCATGTGCCTTGACCCGCATGCCCACCGGTGTCGCCGCGGTGTGGCTGACATCAAGCCGTGTGCCGACAGTCTGATGACCGGCCGGCAACAAACCTTCGACGGCATTCAGCGCCGATTCCTCGAGCAGCATCACCAGCACCGGCGTCGCCAGCACCTTGATGCGGCCGCTGCCGACATGCGGCGCGGTGTCGCGCGTGCCGACCATGATTTCGGTGGAGCCCTGCAGTCCGCTGCGGATGGCGCTCAGATCCATGTCCTGTCCAGTCTTTTTTCCAGTTGATAGGGGCGGGCCGCATTGCGAGCGGCGATGGCACGATGTTACATTGAATCGAAACCGGGTTTTCCCGTTACTGCCCGCTTCTTTCCACTCACCAATCGATGCCGGAGGAGACCGCGCAATGCGACTGGGATTTTTCACGATGCCTTTGCATCCCGCGCAGCGCGCCCCGGCGCAGACGCTCGCCGAGGACCGCGAGGCGATCATCCTCGCCGACCGCCTCGGCTTTTACGACGCCTTTGTCGGCGAGCACCTGACCGAGCCTTCGGAAAACGTCAGCAACAGCTTCATCTTCCTCGCCACGCTGATCCACCACACACGCACCATCAAACTCGCCACCGGCACTTCCAATCTGTCGCACAGCCACCCGGCGCTGATCGCTGCGCATGCCGCGATGTTCGACCACCTCGCCGGCGGCCGCTTCATCTTCGGTGTCAGCCCCGGCGCACTGCCCTCGGATGCCGAGGTGCTGGGCCTGCTCGACGAGGACCGCAACAAGCTGTTCGCCGAAGCGATCGACGTCATCCTCGAAATCTGGAAGCGCGATGTGCCCTATGACATCGACCTGCCCGGCAACCGCTTCAAGGTCAGCACCGCGCGCACACGCAACGCCGAAATCGGCCGCGGCGCGATGTACAAGCCGCTGCAGCAACCACGCCCGGAAATCGTCGGCACCGTGGTCGCCCCCGGCTCGAAGGGAGTGATCGCAATGGGCGAGCGCGACTTCCATCCGCTGTCGGCAAATTTCCTGCTGTCGCAGTACCTGCCCTCGCACTGGCAGAACTACGCCGAGGGCAAACGCCGCGCAGGCCAGGTGGCCGATCCTGCCGACTGGCGCATCGCGCGCACCATCTTTGTCGCCGATGACGAACACACCGCGCGCCGCTACGCGCTCGAGGATGCGGCCAGCCCGTACCGCTATTACTGGGAACTGCTGCTGAAAAAGATGCTGATCTCGAAGCGCCACATCATTTTCAAGACCAGCCCGGAACAGGACGACCGCGAGCTGACCACCGACTACATGGTCAAGCGGCTGGTGATCTGCGGCACGCCGGACAGCGTGGCCGAGCAGATACTCGCACTGCGCGAACAAACCGGCGACTTCGGCGAAATCGTCTACGCCGGCATGGACTGGGTGGATCCGCGGCTGGCGAAACGCTCGATGGAACTGATGGCGGAAAAAGTCATGCCGCAGATCAACCGCGCGATCGGACAGACGACCCGCTCCGCCGCGACATCCGCAGCCGGTTGAACCTTCCCAAAAAACCGCGGTCCACCCTGACATGGCAATACTGATCGGATACTGGTTGATGCTGGCCGCCAGCTGCATGGCAGGGCCGGCATCCGTACGCCTTCAGCGCCAGCGGGTTCCCGCCTGCATCACCAGCCGCACGCAAGCCGCCGGAAAGCCGAACGCCTTCGTCTCTTCCGCCCGGCGCCGCCACCGCCGCTGACCTTCCGGTCCGGCTGCAGCAGCGCCGGGCCTCACTCCAGAAGCAGGACATCGTCAGGCACCGCCTTCAGGGCGGCGCAGGACTTCCCGTCGCTTTGAGATGAAAAAAGGAAGGAAAACAACACCATGCAACAGAACATCAGCATCACCGCCCCTGATTACCGCAGGCTGAGCCGGCTTGTCGCCGACCTTGGCCGCTTCACACCGTCCGCTTTCAGCGGCGCCGAAACCCTTGCCGAGCTGCTCGATGCCGGGCGCATCGTGCTGCCGGAGGGCATTCCGGGCGACATCGTGACCATGAACTCGCGCGTGCTCTACGAAGACATCGAGGCCGGCGAGTTGCGCGAGGTCACCCTGTCCTATCCGGAGGACGCGAACCCTGCCCTTGGCAAGGTTTCAGTGCTGTCGCCGGTCGGCGCCGCACTGCTCGGACTGGCAGCCGGTGACGAAACGGTACTGCCGCTGCCGCACGGCCGCAGCGCCTGCATCCGCATCTGCAAGGTGGTCTGGCAGCCGGAAGCACACGGGCAGTACGAGTTGTGAGTGTGGAGGTTGCCCCGCCGCGTCAGGCCTTGCTGCCGGCGGGGTCCGCGGGATTCCCCCAGTACCCGGTTTCGCTGCCATAACAGGTCGGCGAAGTCCGGGACGCCGAGGGATGGCGGCGCGCGATCAATTCTGCAGCCAGTTGTGCGGCCTGTGCCGGCCCCTGCAGGCGTTGCAGCCCCTGCGCGCCGACATGGTGGATGCCGGCCTCGGTGACGATGAAGTCCATCGGGATGTCGTAGTCCTGGGGATGGATGGTGTCGATGCGCGACAGCTCGAAGGCGACACCGATCTTCAGCGGCTGCGGCGTGATCGAGGCCAGCGTGCGGTCGAAATAACCGCCGCCGTAACCCAGCCGATACCCGCGCGAGTCAAAACCCACCGGCGGCATCAGCACCGCCTGCGGCACCACCACACGCGTGCCCTCCGGCACCGGCAGGTCGAACACGCCCTTGCTGGTGGCAACACCCGGCCACCATTCACGGAACTGCAGCGGCGCCTGCTTTTGCACCACCACCGGCAGCGCCGCAACGGCACCACCGACACGGAATCTGCGGATCGCGAAGCGGGTGTCGAACTCCCCCTGCATCGGCCAGTAAAAACCGATGCTGAGCGACTTGAGCAGCGGAAAACCTTCAACCAGTGCATCGGTGATCGCCGCGCTCCATGCGCGATGTTCAGCCGCGGGCACCGCGGCACGGCGCGCAATCAGCGTATTGCGCTGCGACTTGCGCCAAGCTTTGAGTTCAGCAGCATCGTTCATGCTTCAACAATAACACCGACTGCAGCGCGGCGCAGGCGGACACCGTGCTAACCTCACCCTCATCATGAATATCCCGCCACATCCGCAGGGTTTTTTGCGCATTGTTACGGCCCTGCTGATGGCCGCGGGGCTTGCCGGCGCAATTACACCGGCCACGGCCGCGACGCCCGCCGAACGCTACACCCAGTTCTGCGCGATGTGCCACCTGCCCGGTGTTCACGGCGCACCCAAGGTCGGCCGCCACGATGACTGGCTGCCAAGGTTGAAACCGGGCCTGAACATGGTCTATCGCAATGCCGTCGAAGGCATGCCCAATACCGCGATGCTGGCGCGGGGCGGCGCCGATCTTTCCGAAGCCGAGGTGCGGGCCGTGGTGGATTTCATGCTCGCGGCAAGCGCGCTGCCGGCTTCGGCGCTGCGCAATGCCGCGCGTTACGACAGGTTCGGCCTCAGCGACCGCGATTTCATCCGCCGCGACACCAGCCGCGACGGCTTCCTGTCACGCAGCGAGGTTTCCGCGGATCCGCTGCTGCTGAAGAATTTCTCGCGCTTCGACAGCAATCGCGATGGCCGCCTGAGTGAAACCGAATACCGCAATGCCGAAACCGCGCTCGAACGCGAGCGCATCGCCGCAAACGTGGACGACGCCACCCTGACCGCTGCGGTGAAACAGGCGCTGGCCGCGGTCAGGGGCATCGATTTCGAATACGTGAAATTCGACGTCAGCGGCGGCGAGCTGACGGTGAAGGGAATCGTCGGCCACGCCGAAGTCGCCGTCCGCGCCCAGGATGCGCTGAAACGCATCACCGGCTTGAAACGTATCAGCAACAATCTGGTATCGGGCGACCAGATCAGCTGGGATTGACCGGACCGGGCTGATCGGACGGTGCCGAGCCCGGTCCCCGCCTTCAGCGTTTCTTATTTTGCCTTGTCCTGCGCGATGTCCATGATCATGCGCACGGCAAGGTACATCCGCGGTTCGATCGATCCGATCAGCACATATTCGGCATCGGTGGTGTGTGCGCCAAAGCCGCGCAGGCCGAAACCTTCCAGCACCGGCGACTTCTGGCTCAGCGCGGCGAAGGCGGCATCGGTGCCGCCGCCGGTGGGACGGTCGCGCACGATCAGCTTCTGGCCGAGCTCGGTGTAGATTTTCGCGGCATGCGCGCCGAGTGCACGCGAGGCCTCGGTGGCCTGCAGCGGCGGCCGCCGGCGCTCGAATTCCAGCGTGACCTCGGATTCGGGCAGCAGCTTGTTCTTGATGCGCTCGCGCAGCGTATTCTCGATGCCGTCGAGGTCGGCAACAATATCCACGCGGATATCGGCCTGGGCCTGGGCTCCGGGCGGGATCATGTTGCGCACCACGCCGGCACGCGCCAGCGTCCAGTTGACCTGGGTGCCGACTTCCGGCTTCGACAGGTCGCGCGCCTGCATCACCTGGTGCGCCAGCTCGTACAGCGCGTTGACGCCGCGCTCCGGCGCCGATCCCGCATGGGAACCGCGCCCGCGTACATTGATCGTCGCCGCACCGATGCCGCTGGTGGCGAGCCGGATCTGGTCCGCCGTCGGTCCGCCGCCGCCCTCGAAGGACAGCACTGCATCGTGCTCGGCACCCATTTTGGTGATCAGGTGGCGCGAACCCGGCGAGCTGATTTCCTCGTCGCCATTGATCAGCACGGTCAGCGTGCCGTAGTCGCGGAAATTCATCGCATTGAGCACGCGAATCGCATGCAGGATCATCGCCACGCCCTGCTTGTCATCGGCGATGCCGAGACCGTAGGCGCGCTCACCATCCACCTTGAACGGCTGCTGCGCCAGCATGCCGCGCGGATACACCGTATCCATATGCGCCAGCAGCAGGATCTTGCGCGTGCCCTTGCCGGTGAATATCGCACGCACCGTCTTGCCGGGTTTGTCCGGCGTGTCGAACATCTTGTAGATGTCGGCGCCTGCCTCGATGTATTCGACCTTGCCGCCCAGCGCCTGCAGCCGCTGTCCGATCAGCGCCGCGATGCGGTCAAGGCCCTCGCGGTCGGCACTGCCCGATTCGATCTCGACCAACGCCTTCATGGTGTCGAGCATCGGCGCCTTTTCCTTCGCCACCAGCGCCTGCACCTCCGGCATCGGCTGTGCCGGGGCCATCGCCGCCATCCCCAGTCCCGCCAACACCAGCAAGATCCTGCACAACCGGCTCATGCTTTGACTCATCATCACTCCCCTCTAACCGCTCTGATTTTTATCAAAAAAACAATGATTTATGCCAACCACTCAAACACCGGCCACCGGCAACTCAAACCAGAATGTCGAACCTTCGCCCTCAATCGAGTCGAAACCGATGCTGCCGTTCATATGCTCGATCAGCGCCTTGCTGATGGCAAGCCCCAGTCCGGTGCCACCCTTGCGCCGGGTATTCGTATTGTCGGCACGCTCAAAGCGCTGGAAGATGCTGCCGCGGAAATTCTCAGGTATGCCCGGCCCGTGGTCACGCACCGAAACCCGCACCTTGCCCTCACCCAGCACCAGGCTGACTTCGACATCCGAACCGGCAGGTGAAAACTTCGCACCATTTGAAATCAGGTTGGTCAGCACCTGCATCAGCCGGTCGGCATCGACCGCGACATTGCAGTCCGCCCCCGGCAGCAGCTTCAGCGTCACATTGTGCATGCCGGCATAGGGCTGGTTGATGCGCACCGCCTTGTCGAGGATCGCGCGCAGTGGCATCGGACGCAGGTCGACGGTCATCTGGCCCGAGCTGATCTTCTCGATGTCGAGCACGTCGTTGATCAGCGCTGCAAGGCGTTCGCTGTTCTGCATCGCCATGTCGAGGAAGCCGGCGGTTTCGGCATCGATGTCGGTGGCGGTCTCGCGCACCAGGCCCAGCGCGCCGATGATCGCGGTCAGCGGTGTGCGCAGTTCGTGGCTGACGGTGGCGATGAACTCGTTTTTCAGGCGTTCGACCTCCTTGCCTTCGGTGATGTCGGCATTGGTGCCGACCAGGCGCAGCCCGCGGCCCGCGGCATCCCGCTCGGTGACCTTGGCGCGGCTGAGCATCCAGCGCCACTCGCCCTTCGGCGTGCGCACCCGGTGCTGCACCTCGTAAAACCGCAACTCGCCTTTCAGCACCTGGGTCAGCACGCGCAGCAGCCTGGGCAGATCATCGGGATGCACCATCGCCTGCAGTGCTTCGACGCTGATCACGGTCTCGGCTTTTTTGCCGCCCATCATCAACTGCCATTGTTCGGACAGGCGCACCTCACCCGAGCGGATATCCCAGTCAAACAGTGCGAGGTTGGAACCCTCCAGCGCCAGCTCCAGCCGTTCGCGGCTTTTCAGGATGGCATCGGTGTACTGGCGGCGTTCGGTGACATCCTCGACCAGGCCGACATAACCGGCAAAACGCCCCTCGTCGAGGATCTTTGCCGCCTTGATCACGATCCACGCCTCGGGCCTGCCCGCCGGCACGATGCGGCAGGTCACGCTGAATTCCTCCTTCAGGTTCGACAGCGCAGAAGCCCAGGCGAGGATGATTTCATTGCGCTCGTCCGGATGGATCAGCTGCTGCCAGCCTTCGCCGAGCAGTTCAGCCGCCGGCAGGCCGCCCAGCGCCTCGAGCCGCGGATTGACGTAGGTCCAGTGGCCGGCATCATCCCCCCTGAAAATGCCCAGCGGCGATGCATCACTCATCGCCTGCCATTCCGCTTCGCGTCGGCGTACCGCCTGGGTCATCCTGCCGGCCAGCGACACGGCGCGGCTGCGGGTATTCCACAACGACCACAACATCGCAAACAGCAGCATGTGCATCGCCACGCCGCCCAGCAGCACGATGCGCGGCGTGATGTCGTCTACCCCCTCCTCGAAGGCGCTAGTCGATTCCATCTGCAACACCCAGACCTGGCCCAGCACATTCAGGTTGGCCGCCCACTGGAAGCGCCCCTTGTGCAGCGGATCGACGTTGTCGAACAGCAGATTATCGGCGGCGGCCCGCCCGTCATACAGGCGCATCGCGACCTCGCTCTGGTCGCCGATGAGCTTGCGCATCAGGTCGCGGCTGCGGAAATGCGCGAACACGAATCCGGTCACCGCGCTGCGGCGCTGCTCGGCGGTTTCCGGCGATTTGGTCTGGTGAAAAATCGGCATGTACATCACCACCCCGGGCTGCACATCACCGTCGGTCTCCTGCACCAGACGCACCTTGCGCGTGATCGCCGGCTGGCCGGTCAACATTGCACGCTCCTGCGCGTCGCTGCGTATGTCATCCGAAGCCGCATCAAAACCGAAGGCGCGCAGGTTACGCCCCGAAAACGGCTCGATATAGGCGTTGGGCACATGATAGTCACGCACACCCGGCGGGGTGATCTGGTATCCGGGAAAACCCTCGGTGCGGATGCGGCGTACAAAAGATTCCACCTCGCTCTGGCGCAGCCGCGGCGCATAACCGATGGCCTGAATGCCGGGATAGTAATTCTCGAGCTTCAGGCTCTCGTAATAGGCGCGCCACTCGTTGCGGTCTACCGCCTCCGATGCGGCAAACAACCCGCTGGCGCCACGCAGCACCTGCTCGTAATCGAGCAGGCGACCGGCGATGGCGTCACGGATGCGCGAGGCGCGGGCCTCGAAGCTGGCATTGGCCTTGGCCTCGACCGCGTCGAGCTGCACCTGCCAGGCCTGCAGCACCACAACTGCCGGCAGCACGATCGCCACCAGCAGTGCCAGCAGGTTGTAAATCGTGTCACGCAGCGCTGCAAGACGGCGGGTCATGGCCTTGATCATGGATTGCCTCCGCCGGTCTGCCAGCTGGCCTTGCGCGTCATCTCGCCCCAGCGTGCCTTGGAACCTGTCATCCACAACAGCAGCCCCCACAGCCGCCACAGCGAATTGAGCTGACGGTAGCCGAAGTTCTCCAGGATCACCACCACCAGCAACACCGCAATCTGCCCGGGCTTGGGATAAATATGAAAGGAAATTTCCTCCAGCAGCAGCGAGCTCACCGACAGCACCAGCCCGAAGCCGAAGGCGACCAGGATAAACGTCCAGAACGCCTCCCCCGAGACCATGCCGAGCAGCCAGGCACTGATCATGAAGGCGTAACCGGCAACCTCGATCAGCGGCCCCAGCCACTCGAATATCGCCATGAACGGGAACGCCAGCCACCCGGCGGCGCCGCCGCGCGGATGGAACAGCAGCCCGAGATTCATCGTCAGGCTCTCGGACAGGCCGCGCTGCCAGCGCACGCGCTGGTTCTTCAGCACCCGCAGCGACTCCGGCGCCTCGGTCCAGCAGATCGGATCGGGCACAAAAACGATGCGGTATGGCGTGCCGCGGGCGCGGAACAGCCGGTGCAGGCGCACCACCAGCTCCATGTCCTCGCCCACCGTGTCGTGGCGGTAACCGCCGGCCTCGACCACCACTTCCTTGCGGAAAATGCCGAAGGCACCGGAAATGATCAGCACCGCGTTCAGCGGCGACCAGCCGAGCCGGCCGAACAGGAAGGCGCGCAGGTATTCAACAATCTGCAGCAACGCCAGCGGATTGCGCGGCAGCCCGACAGAGGTCAGGAACCCGCTGTCGACGGTGCAGCCGTTGGCAATCCTCACCGTGCCGCCGGAGGCGATGGTGCGCGGATCCTCTAGGAAGGGTTCGATCACCCGGCGCAGGCTGTCGCGCTCGAGTACCGAATCGGCATCAACGCCGCAGAACAGCGGGTAACGCGCGGCATTGATGCCTGCATTCAGCGCATCGGCCTTGCCGCCGTTTTCCTTGTCGATCACGCGCAGCGTCGGGTAGGTCGCCGAACGGTAGATGCCGCGCACGGTTTTGGTCCTCAGGCGCTGCCACGAGGCTTCGGGAAAGGGCAGCAGCGAGAACTCGCGCTGCAGCGCGGCCATGGTGCCGTCCTTCGATCCGTCGTTGATCACCACCACCTCGTACTCGGGGTAGTTCAGCTGCAGCATCGAGCGCACCGAACCGGCGATGGTCGCCTCCTCGTTGTACGCCGGCACCAGCACCGACACCGGCGGCTCGAAGCCGGACACGCTGCGCGGCAGGTCATCAAGGCTGTGCATCTCCACATAACGCTTCAGGCTGCCCAGCGACAGCAGGTTGAGCAGCATGTAACCGGAATTGATGCCGATGAAATAGAGCAGGAAAAACCACTGGGCAAAGCTCACCCAGTCCCATTGCGGCCAGCCGTCGAAAAAGCTCATGCCCTCGCCTCCGCAATTGCCTCGCCGAGCATGTCGGCGGCGAAACGGTCGCTCAGCGTGCCGCGCACCTTGTCCAGATCCTCGAGCCGCGCGCCGGGCAGCGTGATCAGCGCGCGGGCAGCGTGGTAACGCACCCACCAGTGGGTATCGCAAAGCAGGTCCATCAGCAGCACGCGGTCCGCCGGCTCGCCGATGCGGCCGAGCACACGCAGCGCCGCGAGCCGCACAAACCACTCGCCGTGGCGGGCCAGCGCGCGCACGATGTCGAGGTCACGCGGATCCTGGGTCAGGCGCAGCGCGGCAGCGATCACCTCCGGCTCGTCCGACTCCCGGGCGATGCGCCCGGCGAGCGGCGCAACACGCTCGGTGTGCGCGACCTCCATCATCTGCAGCAGCCGCACCACTTCGCGTTTGCCGCCCTCGACCCGTGATGCCGCCTCGGTGGCGGCGATCAACGGCTGGGTGCAGCGGTCGGGGCCGGCTTCGCGCAGCATTGCCACCACCCGCGCCAGCGGCCAGTCCTCGCGTGAGGCCATCACCGTCACCAGCCAGGCCAGTGTTGCCGCGGCATCGATGTCGAGCAGCGCGCGGGCCGCCGCCAGCGACAGCATCGGCGAGCGGTCGGACACCAGCGCGCGCAGCTCATGCCACTGCGTGCGGTCACCGAGATGGCCCAGTGTCACCACGCCGATCAGGCGCTGGCGCAGATCGCCGGACCGCATCAGGTCACGCGCAACCTCTTCGAGGTGCATGCGCTCAGCCAGTGTTTCCAGGTTGCGCCTGGCGGCGCCGACCAGCGATTCGTGGTGGTAGTTCCAGTGCTTCAGGAAGTGATATCGCATCTCGCGCGGCACCTCGGGCAGACGCTCGGGCACGCCGAACACGCATTCGGCGAGCAGCGGTTTCCAGCGCGCCTCATGAAAACGCTCGCGGCGCTGCCGTGCCAGCAGGCGCATGCGCAGCGCAAACACCGAGAGCAGCATCAGGAAGGAACAGGCAATGATGATCAACCCGGTCTGGAACACCAGGGCCAGCAGCGGATCCTGGGGCAGCCAGCCGGCGGCTGCGGCAGATTCAGGAATCCGTGAAAGATTGAAGTCCAGACGCAGCAAAGCCGAAGGTAAACCCAAAGGAAAACCCGGAGTCAAGAGAGAATACGGCAGGAACTCAGAAGCTGTGGCGGAGGCCCAGCCTCAATCCCTGCCGGCGATAAAGACTGCCCTGCTCGTGCCGCACGCCGTCATAAGTCAGCGCCCAGGACTGGTTGAGCCAGTGCTGCCCGCCCAGCGTCCAGTTCTCGACATCAGTGCTGATCACGCCGCGCGGCGGACCTACGTTCTCGACCTCGCGGCCGTTCGAATACGACAACCCGAAGGTGCTGCGATCGGTGTAGTAATAGTTGAACTGGAAACGGTGGGCGGAAGCCGACGACGCACCTTCAGGACGCCCCGAGTACAGTGTGTAGGCACCGCGGAAATTGCCCCAGTAACGCTCGGCCATCAACGACACCACCTGGCTGGAGATCACGGTGTATTCGGAATGGCGCAGCCCGAGGCCGACATTCCAGCCGCCGGGCAACGTTTTCTGCACCTGTCCGTAGACCGAGTTTTTCGACAGCACGTTGTGGGTCTGGCTGATGCTGCCCTCGATCACGCCGCTCCAGGTCGCCGCAATCGGAAAATAAAGACCGGCATGCGCCTCGCTGTCGTCAAGGCCGAAGCGCCGGGTCTCGCGCAGGCCGCCATAGACGGTGAGCCGGTCGCCGAGCCCGGCACTGCCCAGCAGGTAGCTGCTGGTCCAGTCCGCATTGTTGTTGGTCAGCGACTCACGGCTGTGGCCAACCTCAAGCGCCGGGCGCGCCACGCGCGATCCTTCGGCCTGGGCCAGCAAAGGCGCCGGCGCCAGACTGCACAGCAGGCCGCACAGCAGCGTGATCCCGCCCGCGAACGAAGCCCTGCCGGTGACCGCCATGTTGTCAGAGGTGTCCATCACGCCGCCCCCTTCACCAGCCGCTTCACCCGCGCGCGCAGTTCCTCGGGCTTGAACGGCTTGATCATGTAATCCGAAGCGCCGGCATCCAGCGCACGCACGATGTCTTTTTCCTGTGATTTCGCGGTCAGCATGATCACCGGCACCGCATTCCACTCCGGTCGGGCACGGATTTCCGAGAGCAGCAGATAACCATCGACAAAGGGCAGCATCACGTCGAGCATGACCAGCGCCGGCGGCGGCATTGTTGCAATCAGTGCCTGCGCCGCACGGCCATCATTCGCGACTTCGACCACGAAGCCCTCGCGCGACAGGATGAAGCGCAGCAGATAGGCAATCTGCTCCTCATCCTCGACGATCAGGGCCTGGCGGGTTTCAGAGGCTGCAGGGGCTGGACTGGACATGACGTCAACGCGACCGGAATGTGAACGGGAATCCGAGCAACTACAATGACTTAGATGCCGCTATGATACCCCGGGTCCGCAGCCTGCGCGCGGCACAAAATCACTGACTGCGCGCAGTATTCGACAGCGCAGTCATACACAGCCCAGCCAGCCCCGCCACCGCTGATGCCCCGTCTCGCTCCCGCACGAGTGTTGATTCCCGTACTGGCCATCACCGCGGCGCTGGCCGCCTGGCTGGCCCTGCGGCCCTTGCCCGCACCGGCAGTTTTTCCCGGCCTCGGCGGTCCGGCTGAGGCAAGCACCGTCGCCAGTGCGCAGCGCGCACGCTGGCAGGATTACACCGAGGGTGGCGAGCAGGCGCTGGCGATCCTGCTCACCGACCCCGATTCCGCATGGATGGGCCTCGCCCACGGCCTGAAAACGATCGGCCTGCCCTTCATCATCACCACCGATGCACAACACGCGCTGCGTCACCGGGTGGTGATGGTCTACCCCACCATCTCCGGCCGCGTGCTCGACCAGGCAGCCCTGCAGGCACTCGCCGTGCTGCCCCGCAACGGCGGCACGCTGATCGGCTTCAACGTCGAGGGCGGCGGCCTGGAGCCGGTGTTCGGCTTTGAAGGCCTGAGCCACGACCGCAGCCGCACCGAGCTGCGTTTCAACACCGCATTGCCGGTCAGCGCCGAATTCAGCGACCCGCATGAACGCGTGATCCCGATCAATCCGCGCCAGCGTTCGGCCAACGACATGGGCGTCGTCGCCTACACCCAGCCGAAACTGCCCGCGCTCGCCAGCTACGACAACGGCGCTGCGGCGATCACCCACCGCCCGGTCGGCACCGGCCATGCCTATGCCTTCGGCATCGACCTCGGGTTTTTCCTGCTCAAGGGCTACAACAACCGCGAACAGGGCGTGACGCGGCATTACGCCAACGGGTTCGAACCCACGCTCGATGTGCTGCTGCGGCTGCTGCGCAACATCTACCGCCAGGGTGAGCCCGATGCAGTGACCCTGGCCACGGTGCCGCGCGGACGCAAACTGAGCGTGGTGCTGACTTACGACATCGACTACACCCACTCGCTGGCCAACGCCGCGGCCTACGCCGAAGCGGCACGCAAGGCCGGTGTCAGCGGCACCCACTTTGTGCAGACCAAATACATCCGCGACTGGAACGATGACGCCTTCCTGACGCCGGCGTCAGCGCCGAACCTCCAGCGCATCGCCGGACTCGGCATGGAAATCGGCAGCCACTCGGTATCGCACTCGCGGGTGTTCAGCCAGTTCCCGCTGGGCAACGGCAAGGAACGCTACCCGGATTACCAGCCCTTCGTCTTTGACGCCACCACCACGCGAGACGGCACCATACTCGGCGAACTGCGGGTCAGCCGCTTCCTGCTCGGCCACCTCGCCGGTGCCGGCGACCCGGTGAGTTTCCGTCCCGGCCACCTCGAATATCCGTTCAAGCTGCCGCAGGCGCTGGAAGCCACCGGCTTCCGCTACAGCTCCTCGATCACCGCCAACACCGCGCTGACCCACCTGCCGTTCCGCCTCGCCTACGACCGCGATGTCAGCGCACAAACCGGCGTCTACGAATTTCCGATCACCGTCGAAGACGAACTCGGCGCGCGCCTGGGCGACCGCCTGCCGCAGGCACTCGAGCTGGCTGGAAAAATCGAACGTTATGGCGGGCTTTACGTGGTGCTGATCCATCCCAACATCACCGGCCACAAGCTCGAGTTCCAGAACCGGCTGATCGCGGGCTTGAAAGACCGCGCATGGTTCGGCACCTTGCGTGAATTCGGAGGCTGGTGGGTGGCCCGTGATGCCGCCAGCCTGCGTGTCAGCAGCAGCGATCGGCAGCGCAGGCTGCAGCTGACGCTGCCGCAGGCGCTGTCAGACCTCGCACTCGAAGTGCCCGCGCAGTGGCGGCTCGACCGCGAACACGCGCCAGCCGGAATCACACAGTCTGGCAATCGCGTGCTGCTCGGCGGTGAGCGCAGCGGCCGCATCGACCTCCAATTTACTGTCGCCCCCTGATGCTGCGCCTGCTGCCGTGCATGTTGCTGCTTGCCGCCACCCATGCCGGCGCGGCCACGCTGAACCTCTGTCCCGGCAAGACCGCACCCGCTGATGCACGCCTCCTCGACAGCGTGCTGCGCCCCTCCGGTGAACCGCTGCAGCTGGTGATGCATGAAGACAGCCTCGCCGGCTGCGAAACCATCACGCTCGAACATCTGCCGCGCTGGGCCAAACTGCTCGACCGTTCCAGCGCGCAACGCCTCACCGGCGGCCTGATGCTGCAGACCGCGCGCGGCGAGTCACGCAGCACCGCGCCGCAGGATGTGATCCCGATCGACACGCGCGCACAGGGCAACGAAGCGGCAGGACCGGCACTGATGCTGCCCGGCAGTGAACTGCTGCCGCTGCTGCAGGCGGCCACCTTCGGCGCCGAAGGCCGCGCCAGCCTGCGCCGCAGCGGCGGCCAGCTCCTGCTCGAATGCAGTGCCGGAGAACGTCCCGCCGGCGCCCTGCTCCGCGGCAATAACCAGTCGCTGCCCGCCGGTGTGCGCCTCGCACTGCGCGTCGATGCCGAAGCCAGCGCGGCGTTCCGAATCGCTGCCGCAGACGCCACACGCGACAGCCGCGGCGATGCGCTGACGCTGGGCAGCGTTGACGGCAACCGTCACACCGTGCAACTCGACCTGCCAACGTCACTCGACACCCGCAACTGGCGCAGCTGGGTGCTGGAATGCCCGCGCAACGAGGCCCGGCTCACGCTGCATTCGCTGAAACTCGCTGCCGCCGCGGGCACCATCAACAAACCACGCGCGCTGTGGATCTGGCAGCCGCAGTACTGGCAGCAGCAGGAAGCCAAATTGCTGGAACTGCTCGCCGCGCAGGGCGCCGACACCGTCTACATCTCGGTGCCGCTGCAAGGTGATCCGCCTGAAGTGGAGCAGGCCGAAGCGCTGCAGCGCTTCATTGCTGCAGCGGGCCGCCGCGGCCTGAAGGTGTGGGCCGTGGCCGGCGACCCGCGGGCGGTGCTGCCGGATGAACGCCGGAAATATGTGGCGCTTGCAGAGGCGCTGGCGGACTACAACCGCAAGGCCCCGCCCGCATCGCAGCTCGCCGGTCTGCAACTCGACATCGAGCCCTATCTGAATCCCGGCTACGCCCACGACCCCGAAGGCTGGCTTGCCGCCTATGTCGAAACGCTGGCGCTGATCAGGCCGCGCGTGATGATGCCGCTCGATGTTGCGCTGCCCTTCTGGTGGGGACGCCAGCGCCTGCGCGACGGCCTGTTCCTCGATGCATTGAAACCGCTGGTCGATATCGTCACGGTGATGAACTACCGCACCGACCCGCAGCAGCTGATGGCCTTTGCCGAGCCTTTTCTGAGCTGGGGAGCGGCAAACGGCAAACCGATCCGCATCGGACTCGAAAGCGGACCGATCCCGGACGAGTCACTCCATGCCTATCGCCGCGCAAGTACTGGTGATCTGTGGCTGGTAAACATCGGCCGCCAGCATGCAGTGCTGCTGATGCTGGACGCGGCGCGCGCCAATCCCGCCGGCATCAGCTACGGCCACAGCCATACCATCAACCGCGGTGGTGATCAGGTTACTTTCCAGCGTAACCCGGAAGCGCTGCGCAAGCTGCTGCCGCAGCTGGAAGATCTGTGGCGCGCCTGGCCGTCGTTTGCCGGCGTGGCGCTGCACGGGATGGATCAGGATTGAGGATTGAGGATTGCGGGGTAATGCTCCCCCACACCACCGTTCGCCCTGAGCTTGTCGAAGGGTGGGCAGTTAGAACAGTGATGAACTCGGAGCGATGAGTGATAAGCGAAAAACGCGCTACGCCGCCAGCTTCGCTCTTGGGTGCCCAAGCACGCCTTCGGGCTTCAAGGCCGGCACATCACCGGCACACTGGATGCGGTGCATCACCCGCCGGTAGCCACCATCAAAGGGGTCGCGGTGGTGCATCACGCAGCGGTTGTCCCAGATCAGCAGGTCACCGGGCTGCCAGACATGGTGCCAGGTGAAACGCTCCTGCGTGGCATGTGACCACAGGGCTTCGAGGATGGCCTCGGATTCCTCGACCGAATAACCGTTGATATAGGCATTGGGCCTGCGGCCGAGGTACAGCGCATTGCATCCGGTTTCGGCATGGGTGCGGATGATCGGATGACTGGGGCCCGGCGCATCACGCACATCATTCACCGGCTGGAAACCTTCACGCAGGTCGCCGGCGCTGTTGTAGGTCATGTCGTGCTTCAGTGTGCGGCCCTCGATTTTCGCGCGCAGCTGCGGGGCCAGGGTTTCCAGCGCCAGATACATGTTGGCAAAGCCGGTATTGCCGCCCTTCGGCGGAATCTCCAGCGAGTACAGCGCGCTGTAGGACAAGGGCCGGTCGCGGTAGGAATTGTCGGAATGCCACACCACCTCGGCATCACGCAGCACGCCGATGGCCTCGCCGTTTTCGGTGACGTTGGACACGATGACGATTTCCGGATGCGTACGCGCGCGCTCCTTGCCGGTCTTCGCCAGCGGCGCGAAGTCGAGGGTGCCGAGGCGTTTGCCGAAAGCGATCAGCTCGGGATCACTCAGCTGCTGGCCGCGGATGCGGATCACCAGGTGATCAAGCAGCGCGCGATAGACCTTGCCGAAGGCCGCCTCATCCAGCGTGCGCAGGTCGCCGCAGTCCACCTCGGCGCCCAGCGCTGCGTCCTGTGCAGTCACGTTCACACTCCGGGCCGTCATCGCAGAATCTCCATAAGCTATTGTTTATATTGATATTTTTATCAGTCTATGCGGATATTCGCCGCCTTGGCGATGCGGCCATAACGGACAAACTCGTCCCGGATCTGCGCGCCATATTCCTGCGGCGTGCTGCCCACCGCTTCGAGACCGCGCGCGGCGAGTGCCGCCTTGCTCTCCGCTGATTTGAGGATCGCCACCATGTCCTTGTTCAAGCGCGCAATCACCGCTGCCGGCGTCTTCGCCGGCGCGAGCACGCCGAACACCGTCGCCGAGTCGTAACCGGGCACGCCCTCTTCAGCCACCGTCGGAAACTCCGGCGCCAGCGCCGAACGCTGCCTGGTGCCCACCGCAAGAAGGCGCAGCTTGCCCGAACGCACATGCGGCAGGATGGTTGGCAGGTTTTCAAACATCAGGTTGAGCCGGCCGCCGAGCAGGTCGGTCACCGCCGGGCCCGCGCCCTTGAACGGCACATGCACCAGTTTGATGCCGGTCATCGCCATGAACTGCTCGGTGGAAAAATGCCCGACCGAGCCGTTGCCGGCGGAACCGAAGTTGAGTTCACCCGGCTTCGCCTTCGCCAGCGCAATCAGTTCCTTCACCGTCTTTGCCTGGAATCCGGGATGGGTGACCAGCGTGAACGGGCTCACTGTCGCCAGCGTGATTGGCGCGAAATCCTTCAGCGAGTCGTATGGCGTCTTGTCGCGGATGTTGGGGTTGATGGTCAGCGGCCCCGCGCTGCCGAGCACGATGGTGTAGCCGTCGGCCGGTGCACGCGCCGCCAGCTCGGCGCCGAGCACACCGCCGGCACCCGCGCGGTTGTCCACCACCACGGTCTGGCCCAGCGGCGCACCCAGCTGCTGCGCCAGAAAACGCGCCAGCAGGTCGGTGCTGCCGCCCGGCGCGAAGGGCACGATGAAACGCACCGGCTTGTTCGGGTAATTGGCCTGGGCCTGCACTGCCGGTGCAATGAACGGCGCCGCCAGTGCAGCGGCGATCAAGGTATTGCGCATGCTCCTCCTCCGCGCCACCTCAAGGTGGCGTCGTTATTTCAGATTGACCTTGTTGATGATGCTGCCGATCTTTTCGACGCTGCATTCGCAGACATCCCCATGCTTCAGGAACACCGGCGGCGTGCGCGAGAATCCGACGCCGAAGGGCGTGCCCGTCGGGATCAGGTCGCCCGGCATCAGCGTGGTGCCCTGCGAGGCATAGGCGATGATCTGGTTGATGTTGAAAATCAGGTTCCTGGTGTTCGACTTCTGCATTTCCTTGCCATTGAGTATGGTGCGCACCTCAAGGTCATGCGGATTGTCGATCTCGTCGCGGGTGATGATCCACGGCCCCCAGGGGCAGAAGGTGTCGAGCGACTTGCCGCGATCCCACTGCTTGGCATTGGCGAACTGCAGGTCGCGCGCCGACACATCATTGACCACGGTGTAGCCGCAGACATAATCCAGCGCATCCTTCTCGCTGATGTTGCGGCCGCGCCGGCCGATCACCACACCGAGCTCGACTTCGTAATCGACCTCTTTCGTCACCGACTCCGGCCAGTGCAGTTCATCGTACGGCCCGGTGATCGAGTTCGGCCATTTGGTGAACAGCACCGGCTCGCCCGGCACCGGCAGATTGGCTTCCTTGCAGTGGTCGATGTAGTTCAGGCCCACGGCGACAATCTTCGAAGGCTGCAGCAGCGGTGCAGTCAACTTCACTTCGTCCAGCGGCAGATCGCGGCGGGTCGGGCTCTCGATTGCGGCGCGCACACGCTCCAGCATGGCGTCGCCACCACGCACGATCTGCATCAGGTCACCATCCGCGTCCACCGGCAGGCCGGCGGCAGCAAGGTCAACCACGGCATTGCCGTCAATGACGCCGGGGCGCACCTGGCCGTCGGCGATGAAAGTCACCAGTTTCAAGATTGTTCCTTTGATCGAAAAAGCAAAGGCGCGAGTTTACCGCGCCGCGCTGCAGCAGCCACTACTCTGATTTGACGTTCGCGGCCTTCACCACCTTGCTCCAGCGCTCGACTTCCTCGACCAGAAAGCGCGCGAAGCGTTCCGGCGGTCCGCCCTGGGGCTGCACGCCGATGGCGGCGAGCCGCTCGCGGATGTCGGCGGAATCCAGCGCCTTCTCGAAACCGGCATTGAGGCGCTGGATCGTCGCTTTCGGCGTCGCCGCCGGCACCGTGACGCCGAACCAGATCAGCACGTCGTAGCCGGCCAGCCCCTGCTCGGCCGTGGTCGGCACGTTCGGATACAACGACAGGCGCTTGTCGCCGGCAGTGGCCAGCACCTTCAGCTTGCCGGCATTGACCAGGGGCGCCGCGGTGGCCGAAGTGGTGAAGATCATCTGCAGCTGGCCGGCCATCATGTCCACGATCGCCGGTGACGCGCCCTTATACGGCACATGCAGGATATCGACCCCGGCCAGCATCTTGAAAAACTCCAGAGCAAGGTGGCTGCTACCGCCAGTGCCTGAGGAACCGGCGGACAGCTTGCCTGGCCGCGACTTGGCCATCGCGATGATGTCTTTCACGCCGCTGGCTGGATAACCCGCGCTCACCACCAGCAGGATCGGCGACCAGCCGAGCAGGCTCACCGCCGCAAAATCCTCGGCACGGTACGGCGTCTTCGCACGCAGCGCAAAATTGATCGCATTGGCGCCGGGATTGGCCATCAGCATGGTGTAGCCGTTGGGCAGCGCCTTGGCGACGATGTCGGCGCCGAGCATGCCGCCGGCCCCGCCGCGGTTGTCGATCAGCACCTGCTGGCCCCAGATCTCGGTGAGTTTGTTCGCCAGCAGCCGCGCAATCACGTCATTTGACGCACCGGGCGTGAACGGCACCACCCAGCGCACCGCGCGCGCCGGAAACACCTCGGCCGCCTGCACCAGCACCGGCGAAACGGCCAGCAGGCCCGCCACCAGCGCATGGATCCATTTTTTATTCATCACGCCTTCTCCTCGCGAGCAGTTTTACCCTGCTTTAATCCTGTGAATCCTGCCCATCCTGTAAATTGCTTTTATAACTCCTCAACCGTCACCGGGAACAGCGGTGCCAGCGCATCGACCTCGACCACGTGATAGGCACTGAAGCGGTACGCGGTGCCGGCCATCACCTCGGGCGGCGTGAACGGGAAGGCCAGATTGCCGCCGGTGGAGATACGCCCCGGAAAACCGTTGTGCAGCAGGTATTGCTTGAACACCGTCGCCACCGACTTGGCATCGGCGGCCGTGGCCGCGATCACCTCGACCATCACGAAGACCTCGCGCGGCAGCGGATTGGCGGCCGAAGGCCAGGCTGTGACACCGTTGAGTCCATATATCTTGGGATAGATCAGGAACGGCGCGCTGACTGAAGGCGTGACCAGCTCGCGCACCGTCTTTTCGACATTGGCGAGGATGTCGGGCATCGCCGCAATTGCACTTGGGTCACCGCAGCCGGCGAGCAGCACCGCGCGTTCGCCGACGCGGGTGGCGCCTTCGATTTTCACGGTGAACTGCGTGGCCGGCTCCCAGCGCGCACCGCTGATATGGCAACGGTGTTCGTCGAGCGCCTGGTAACGCGCGCTGTCGGTATGCAGCGTGCCTTCGGGCTCATGCACGCGGTAGGGATCACCCTGCTCGTAAAGACTGTGCGCCGCCACCGACATCGGCGTCGCGTGGCGGATCGGGTTCATGCTGTCGATGGTGAAACCGTCGCCGTCGAGCGTGCCCATCAGCGCATCGCGGCCGCCGGGCGTGGTGCAGATCGAGCAGCACTCGATGATTTTCGCCATGTGCATCGCCGGCCCCAGCGGATAACCCAGCGCCGCCGGAATCGCCGCGAACACCGCGGTGTCGCAGGCACGCCCGGCGATCACCACATCGGCGCCGGCCTCCAGCGCTCGCTGGAAGGCCTCGATGCCCATCTGGCCGACGATCTGCGACGCGCCGTCGATGTCATCTTCGGTCAGTGCCGCAATCGCACCCAGCGGGCGCGTTCGGCCTGCACGCACCGCCGCCTTGAGCAGGTCGCGCGGCATGTCGGCGCGGATCGAAGCCAGCCTGAAGTGCAGGCCTTCGCGGCGCGCGATGTCGCGCACCATCGCCAGCGTGGTGTCGAGGTGCGGCGCGGCACCGGCAGTGCCCGCGGTGCCCAGCAGCAGCGGCACATTGATCGAACGCGCGCCACGCAGCACCTTGGCCAAATCATCGCGGGTGATCGCATCACTGGTGGCGAGCTGGCCGCTGCCAAGGTAGTACGGGCCGGGATCAACCGAGCCCATGTCGCAGCCGATGAAATGCGGCTTGCGCTTGAGCCCTTCGGCCAATGCCGCTTCAGGAATGCCGTAACCCAGCTGGCCGGATGCAGCCAGTGCACGCAGCGGCTGGCGCTGGCCGCCGGAGATGAGCTGCCCGCGAAGGCGATCGAGATGGTTCACAGGGTGATGTCCAGCAAGGGACCGTGCTGCTGCGCACCGTAGACATCGCGGTCACCGGGCGTGCCGGCTACGATGGCGCGGTCCATCACGATCTTGATCGCCTGTGCCGGCGGATAGGGAATGACTTCAACCTGCGAAGGCTCGAGGCCGTAGAGCGCCGCAATCGCCGCCGGCTGCAGCGCCGCAGCGCCCTGCGCACGGCTGTAGCCCGCGGCGTCGTTGAACATCAGGTCTATGGTCAGCGTGGTCGGACCGGCATTCTTGCTGCGCACCACGCGCGCAACGTCGAGCAGTTTCATCAGCTTCATTCACAGCCCTTGCGGGCGGTGAAAATTATTTCAATAAAAACAATGGCTTACACTTTAGCCGGGCGCTTGGCATGCTCCGGGAACTGCATCGAGGACAGGCGACCGGTCTCGACATCGTCCGGCGTTTCCTCGTTGGGGAAGTTGAGCTCGACCTTGTTGCCCACCGGGTCGCGCAGGAACATCTGGAAGCCGGCGTTGGGCACGTTCTGCTCTTCGTATTCAAGACCGAGTTTTTTGAAGCGGTCGCGATAACTCTGCACACCCTGCACCGCATAGGCGGTGTGGTCGTAGCCGCTGCGCGATTCATCGATACCGGGCCAATCCGCCTTGAAGCGCGTGACCACGTGCACCAGCGGATGGTCGCCGCAGTAGAGCCAGATGCCGCCCGAGGGGAAATTCGGCCGATAGCCGACCTTCAGACCCAGCGCCTCGGTGTAGAACTTCTCGATCGCCGGCAGATCGCTTTCGCGGCAGCCGATGTTGATGTGGTGTACGCCGGTGAGTTTCATAATGCTCCTCCTGCAGTTGTTCATGATCCAGACACTGTTCGAACCATCCGACTCGGACCATCCTTATGAAGCCTAACTGTGACATACCGTCCGCGCCTTGCCTATAGCCCGGAATACGGTGCGCTTGCCTGCCGGCGGCGGTTCATGCTCTGCTAGCGCGCCATGAGCTTTCTGATCATCTGCAGCGTGGCCGCGCTGGCGGCACTGCTGACCTTTTTCTCCGGCTTCGGCCTCGGCACCCTGCTGCTGCCGGCCTTTGCGCTGTTTTTCGCGATTGAAAAAGCCGTCGCGCTGACCGCGATCGTCCATTTCCTGAACGGCGTATTCAAACTCGGCCTGGTGCACCGGCACATCGACCGCGGCGTGGCGCTGCGCTTCGGCCTGCCCGCCGCGCTCGGCGCGCTGGCCGGTGCCTGGCTGCTGGTGCAGCTCGCCGGCAGCGGCATCCGCATCGACTACACGCTGATGGGCCGCGCGGTCTCGATCACGCCGCCGCAACTGGTGATCGGCGTGTTGCTGCTGGTGTTTGCCGCATCCGAACTGCGGCCATCCGCAGGACGCCAGGGATTTCCGCCTAACTGGCAGATCCCCGGCGGGCTGCTCTGCGGTTTTTTCGGCGGGCTCGCCGGACTGCAGGGTGCGCTGCGCTCGGCCTTCCTGCTCAATGCCGGACTCGACAAGGCCGCCTATGTCGCCACCGGCGCCGCGGTCGCCTTTTTCATCGACCTCGCACGGCTGTCGATGTATGCCCAACTGATCGCAAAACACCACGCCGAATTCGACTACGCGCTGCTCGCCGCCGCAGTGCTGGCCGCACTGGCCGGCTCGGTGGTCGGCAAACGTTTTCTGCACAAGGCGACGATGCCGGCCATCCGCAAGGTGGTGGCGCTGATGCTGTTTGCCGTATCCCTCGGGCTGATCACCGGCCTGCTCTGAACACCACCACAAGGACAAAGGGTCAATGCCACCGGCCATCTTCCGCCTCGGCGGCTACCAGAAGCCCGCCTCGATCCACACCCGCGCCTGCCTGCGTTTCGGCGAGGTGCTGAAGCGCGAAGCCGGCGATGCCGTCGATTTCCAGTTTGTGCCCGACGTGCTGGCGCTGGGCCACAAATCCGGTGACCTGCCGAAGATGGTCGAGAGCGGTGAACTGTCAGCCTGCTACATCTCGTCGCTGCGTTATTCGAAATGGGTGCCGGAACTCGCACTGTTCGACCTGCCCTTCCTGTTCCCGGATCGCACCGCAGCCTACAAGGTGCTCGACGGCAAACTCGGGCAGTCGCTGAAACAAAAAACATCGCAGCAGTCACCGTTCCGCCTGCTCGCGTACTGGGACAACGGCTTCCGCCACTTCAGCAACAAGATCCGCCCCATCCGCAAGCCGGCCGACTGCAAGGGCATCCGCATCCGCATCCAGATGAGCGAGCTGCAGGCCGAATCGCTGCGCCTGCTCGGCATGGAGCCGATCCTTGAGGACATCAAGATCTTCGTCGAGCAGATCGCCGGCGACCGCTTCGACGCCCAGGACAACCCGCTCACCAACATCGTCAACTTCAACGTCCACCAGCACCACCGCCACATCACCCTCTCCGGCCACGTCTACGGCGTTGCCTGCCTGATGGTCAATCGCGCGCAATACGAGTCATGGCCGGCAGCCGTGCAGCGCGCCGTGGACATCGCCGCGGCGGAAGCCACGGTGCTGCAGCGCCAGCTTGCAGCGGCGGAAGACGAGGAAATGCTCAAACGACTGGATCCGGCGCAGAACGAGGTGGTGCGGCTGACTTCGGATGAGCACCGCGCGTTTGCGGAGGCGGTTGCTGCGGTGACGGCGCGCTACCGGAAGGATTACGCGGAGAGTTTTTTTGCGTTGTTGAACTAAATGCAGCAGAACTTGTAGCCCGGATAAGCGAAGCGCCATCCGGGTCCGTCCCCCAAGGGGACTTGCTTCGGGCGCGCAGCGGACGATTACTCAGCGTATTGGCAAACCCGTAACAACACATCCCCCGGATGGCGCTTCGCTTATCCGGGCTACGACACTCAGGATGCAAACAGTCTTGATAGTGCTTTGTGCGCGGACGCTGTGTTCCATCGCCATTGCCTCGGCTCAGAAAAAAGGACGTACTGCTCAAACCACCAACCGAGATGCTTCGTCGGAGTATGCGGCTGCTGCAACAGAATCTGCAGCCGGCTAAGTTCCGCTTGCTCTTGAACTATCGTAGCAATGCGGTTGGCCTGCGCCCGATAAATAGCTATTCGGTTTCCAGATCGAAGTAGGGCAAGAGGAGTGTCATCGCCATTCCCTGCCCTCATCTCGGCGTGGTGATAGTTTTCCCCGCCCATTCCATCACCCCGGAACATTCGATCTTGGGTCTGGGCTCCCACGTACAAACGTTCGCCAGCTTTGAGCGCACGTAGATCCGCGCCGTCAGGGACGGCAAAGTAAATCCACGACTCCCCTTGCTTGCATTTTCGCCCGTGCTGCTCAACTTCGATGATCGGCAAGCCAAAGTACCCTCGCCTGGCATAGTCGTAAGTCTTGGTTGGATGCGCTCGCAGAAGCGTCAGATAGCGTTCAGCTACAGTAGCCGCGAATGGGAGGAGATTGGGGAGTAACATCAAGCAAGAAATAAAATAACTCATTGATTTTATTGAATAATTAATACTTACCGTTTTCGCAACACATTGATTCCAGAAAGCTTTCCAGCCACCCAACAAACTCACCCCCGCCCCTTCCCCTTCGCCGCCGCCTTCCCACCCCGCCGATACCAATTCAGTATCTTGTCCCCGGTCCAGAACTCCACGCCCGGCTCATCACGCAGCCGGCGGAACACGTTCTCGAAATACTTGATCCGGTGCGGCACGCCGGAGATGTAGGGATGCACGGCAATCGCCATCACCTTGACGCGCTTGGCACCCTCTTCATACAGCCGCTCGAACTGGTCCATGCAGCGTGATTCGAATTCGGATGCGCTGTGGTGCTGCACCATCATCATCGCGATGTCGTTGAGTTCCAGCGAGTAAGGCATCGCGACCACCTTGCCGTGTTTGGTCTGGATGTCGCAGGGCTCGTCGTCCACCACCCAGTCGGCGATGTACTGGATGCCGGCCTCGGCGAGGTAGTCCGGGGTGTAGAGGGTTTCGGTGAGGCCCGGCGCAAGCCAGCCCACCGGCGCCTTGCCGGTGAAGGATTTGATCTGCTTCACCGTGCGCTTGATCATCGCGCGCTGGTCTTTTTCGATATGGGTCGGCTGCTGGTCCCAGGAATGGCCGACGAATTCCCAGCCCGATTTCAGCGACTCTTCGGCGATGCGCGCGTAGTCGGTGCAGATGCGGCCGTTGGTGAACAGCGAGGCCTTGATGTCGAGTTCGTCCAGCGCCTGCTTGATGCGCCAGAAGCCGACGCGGTTGCCGTATTCATGCCAGGCCCAGTGCGCGAAGTCCGGCAGGCGCGTGATGTGGGTCGGCGGCGGCAGCACCTGGCGCGGCATCGGCCGGCTGATATCCCAGACCTCGACGTTGACCACCGGCCACACGATCAGTCGCACGCCCGCAGGTGGCTTCAGCGGCGGACGGTCGATGATGGGGACGTAGGGCAGGCGTTTTGACGGGATCATGAAAGGCTCCGACAGCGATGTGGATGAATGCGCCCTTCGACAAGCTCAGGGCGAACGGAATTGTAATCGCAGGCGCCGCCGTTGAGCCGCGCCGCACCATGCTCTAACATCGCGGCTCACCTCAGGAGACCCCATGGAACTGCCCTGCCTGCCGCCGGTCGAGCCGACCCGCGCCCCGAAAATCCCCACGCCTGCGGGCGCCTGCGATACGCACTTCCACCTCTTCGGGCCGCGCGCGAAGTTTCCCTTCGCCGAGTCACGCTCCTACACGCCGGACGACGCACCGCTGGAAAAGCTGCTGCAGATGCTCGACGCCCTCGGCATGGCGCGCGGCGTTATTGTCCAGGGCAATGCCCACGGCACCGACAACAGCGTGGTGCTGGATGCCCTGACCCGCGAGCCGAAACGCCTGCGCGCCGCCTGCATCGTCACGCCGGACACGCAGAAAGCCGAACTCCAGCGCATGCGCGACCTCGGTGTCCGTGCACTGCGCTTTCACCACATGCCGCATGGCGTGGGCTTCAGCTCGCTGGGCATGCAGTCGTTTGAACGGTTGGCGCCGCTCATGGCCGACCTCGGGCTGCACGCGCAGTTCATGATGGATGCCAACGCGCTCGACAGCGCGATGCCTTTCTTCAAAAACTGGAAACTGCCGATCATGCTCGACCACATGGGCAACGTCGACGGCAAGCTCGGCGTGAACCAGCCCGGCGTGCAGCAGATGTGCCGGCTGCTTGGTGAAGGAAAAATCTGGGTGAAAGTCTCGGGCAGCTACCGTGTCTCGACGCAGTATCCGGATTATCCCGACGCAAAAGTGATCCACGAAGCGCTGGTCCGCGCCAATCCCGATCAGGTCGTCTGGGGCACCGACTGGCCGCACCCGCGGCTGGAAAAGGACATGCCCGAGGACGGCCACCTGCTCGACCTGTTCAACGAGTGGACGCCGGACGCGGCCCTGCGCAAGAAAATCCTCGTCGACAATCCGCAGAAGCTCTACGGTTTCTGAGGCGCCGTTGCAAAAAATAACGAGGTAAAAAAAGGGCCGCATCTCTGCGGCCCTTTGTTTTTATAAATTAATCCTTGCCGTTCAGTCATCCCCCGCCAGCAAATCCGACAGCTTGGCCAGCGATCCCGGCGGGCCGAAGTTGCGCGCGGCTTCGAACAGCTCCGCGGTCCTGGCCTTGCCCATCACCGGCTCGACCAGGCCTTCAAACTTGGTGCGCAGTGCATCCCAGCTCATCGGGTTGTCGGGGTGGCCCATCACGATGTCGGTCTCGGCCTTAATGTGCTCGCCATTGTCCAGCGTGACATCGAGGTAGGCGCGGTACGGCGGCTGTCCCTGCACCGGCTCGAGCTTGACCAGCGGCACCAGCCCGGCAACTGCCGGATCGCGCATCGTCGCATCAACAAAATCGGTCTGCACCACGCGATAACCGCTCAAACCCATCGCCACGCAGAACGGCACGCTGAATTTGCCTTCCAGCGGCGTGCGCGGCGCGGTCTTGCCGGCAGTGACCAGCGCGTTGGGATGCACCTTCGCATGCACCGCGGTGATCTTGCGGCCCTTGACCTTGTCGGCGATGGAACGTGCGGCCTGGGTTGAGGGATGTGTCGCGCGGCAGCTGGCAAAAGGCTTGAAGCTGTTGCCGAGCAGCTCCCACTTCACACCAAAGTCATCCAGCGGCGGCACTTCGGTTTCGCGGTTCTGGATGAAAGCATCAAGCAGACCCCTCTCCAGCTCATACAGATGGGTCGCCGAGATAAAGCCGTTGGCAGCGAGTTGCGCGGACATGATGCCGTCCATCGCGGCCTTGCCGGCGTGGAAAGGTTTGCTGTGTGTGCCAAATGAACCGACCAGACCGCCGGCCGTGGTCGCCGCCACGCCCAGCGCATAGGCGATGCGCTGCTCGTCCAGCCCCATCAGCGACGACGCCACCGCCGCAGCGCCGGCACGGCCGAACACCGAAGTCGGATGCAGGCCGCGGCGCTGCAGGCTGCGGCCGACGCCCGGAGGCCCGCCACCGCCGAGCTTGGCCATCACTTCAAATCCGGCAATGAAGCCGGCGATGGCCTGCTTCTCGGTATAACCATGCTCTTCGGCCAGGGCCAGCGCGGTTGACCAGCAGGGACCGCTTGGATGACCCGCGCCCATCGGGTGCGTGTCGTCGTAATCCATTGCATGCGTCATCGTGCCGTTGGCCAGCACCGCCAGCGCCGGCGTGGTCTTGCCGCCGCGGAAAATGCGCGCCTTGCCCGTGGCATTCCAGGCCTTGATTACCGGCAGCACCGGCAAGGCCGGCGCGTCACGCGAAGCACCCACTGCGCAGCCGATGAAATCGACCAGCGCACGGATCGCGGCCTCCATCACTTCGGGCGGATATTCTCGTCCCTGCGTGCTGGCGATGAATGCGGTGAGCTGTTTGCCGCGGGTTTCTGCCGCGGGTGCGGATTTGGCGGTTGCAAAGGACATCGGTGGATTCCCTTCTCAATTGATGCAATGTCTTTAAAACATATCCCCGACTAGCGCAACAACAGCAGCACCGCGCTCCCCGCCGAAATCAGCAGGATTGCCGCGCGCAGCTGCGCCTGGCTGACCCGCCCCGCCACCAGCGGCGCAACCAGCAGCCCGGCGCACACCCCCGGCAGCAGCGCCGCGGCACGCTTCATTTCCAGCACGCCGAACAGGCCAAACAACGCAAGCGCAACACAGGACCCCAGATAGGCGGTGAAGAAAAACGCGCCGAGCATGGCCCGCGCGTAATCCGGCTGCGCATCCTGGAACACAATCGAAATCGGCGGACCGTGAATACCCACCATCGTGCCCATGACGCCCGCCGCCGTGCCGCCCACACCCAGCGACACCGGCGAAGGTTTCACATGCAGGCCCGCGACACTCAGGCCCACCGCAATCAGGATCAGCACCGCAAACACCCGCTCGACCTCGGGACCGTGCAGCGCATTCAGTGCCAGCGCGCCGATCACCGTGCCCAGCGCCAGCCCCGCCAGCGACAAACCAAAACCGCTGTAGTTGATCACCTGCCGCTCGCGATATGCCGTCACCAGCGCGACCAGCGAACCCGACAGCAGCATCGGCCCCGGCACCAGTTGCGGATGCAGCAGGGCCAACAAAGGCACTGATACCAGCGCGATGCCCACACCCACCGAAGCCTGCACGGCGGAGGCGATGAACATCACGAGGTTGGCGGCCAGAAGAATGGCCAGCGGGAGGTCTACTTGGGAAATCAAAGCGCGTTACCGGATGCGGAATGCAGGCTGGATGGTAACGCGTTGATACTGATTCAGTCAGTGCCGGGACTTCGCAATCCCGAACACACTAAACTCAGCAGCGCGGGATTAAGCCGCCACAGCGTAAAGTTCAGCGCCGCCGCAAAACTCACCCAGGCCAGGTAGGGCAGCAGCAATACCGCAGCTACACGCTGCACGCGCCAAAACAACACGAGAGTCGCTGCGATCAGCAGCCACAGCAGCACGATCTCGATGAAAGCAACAGCACCCAGCCGCCACACAAAAAACAGCCAGGTCCACAGCGCGTTGAACAGCAACTGCACGATGAAGAGCTTCAGCGCCGCGCCCTGAAACCCCTGCCGCCGCCACACCAGCCAGGCCGCAACGGCCATCAGCACATACAGCACCGACCACACCGGCCCGAACAGCCACGCCGGCGGTGCCCATGACGGCTGGATCAGCTGGCCGTAAAAACCGGCGGCATTGATCGAGGCGAAACCGCCGATGGCGGCGGTGATGAAGCTGGCGATCAGCCAGCCGAAGAGCGCCAGGGTTTGCTGAAGTATTGAAGGTTGGGGCATGGCGAATAAGTGGGGTCTGAATCAGTTTTATGAAATCTTACTCCGCTCCATTTCTTTGATTCCCCGGAGATTATACGTAACCAATTGTTTTTATTGATATTTATTACCAACCCACCCCTACCCTCACCCCTTGTTCTTCAGCTTCGCAAAAGCCAGCGCCATCGCGCTGGCGGGCTCGCTGTCACGCGCCGATGAACGCGGCTGCGGGCGACGGCCTTCCGGTTTGCCTCGCCCTTCGCGGTCCGGCGCGCCCTCTCTGGCGCCACCACGCGACTGCCCCGCGCCCGGCGCTTCATCCAGCCGCATGCTCAAGGCGATGCGCTGGCGTTTGATGTCCACTTCCATCACTTTCACTTTGACGATCTGCCCCGGCTTGACGACCTCATGCGGGTCTTTGACGAAGCGGTTGGACAGCACCGAGATATGCACCAGGCCATCCTGATGCACGCCGATGTCGACGAAGGCACCAAAAGCGGCGACATTGGTCACCACACCTTCCAGCACCATGCCGGGCTGCAGATCAGAAATTTTTTCGACGCCGTCCTGGAACGTTGCCATCTTGAATTCGGGCCGCGGATCGCGCCCCGGTTTTTCCAGCTCGTTCAGGATGTCGCGCACCGTGGGCACACCAAAACGCTCGTCGGCGAATTCGGCGGGCGACAGTGTCTTCAGCAAGGCCGACTGCCCCATCACCTCGGCCACGCTCTTGCCGATTTTTGCCAGTATCCGCTCGACCACCGGATAAGCCTCGGGGTGTACGGCAGAGCGATCCAGCGGATTGTCGCCGTCGTTGATGCGCAGGAAACCGGCTGCCTGCTCAAAGGTCTTGGCGCCGAGGCGCGGCACCTTGAGGATGTTCTCGCGGTTGCGGAACGGCCCGTTGCCATCCCGGTAATCGACGATGTTGCGCGCCAGCGTACTATTGAGGCCCGACACCCGCGCCAGCAGCGCCGCCGATGCCGTGTTGACGTCCACACCCACCGCATTGACGCAATCCTCGACGGTGGCATCCAGCGCCCGCGCCAGGGCCCGCTGATTCACATCGTGCTGGTACTGCCCGACACCGATCGCCTTGGGCTCGATCTTCACCAGCTCGGCCAGCGGGTCCTGCACCCGCCGCGCAATCGACACCGCGCCACGCAGACTCACATCCAGCTCCGGGAATTCGGCCGCGGCAAACGCCGAGGCTGAATACACCGACGCGCCCGCCTCGCTGACCACAACCTTGGCCAGCTTGCGCTGCGGCGCCTGCGCCGTGATGCGTTTGATCAGTTCCGCAGCCAGCTTGTCGGTCTCGCGGCTGGCAGTGCCGTTGCCGATGGAAATCAGCTCGACGCCATGCCGAATGGCGAGGCTGGCCAGCGTGGCCAGAGACCCTTCCCAGTCGTTGCGCGGCACATGCGGATAAATCGTTGCGGTTTCGAGCAACTTGCCCGTGGCATCCACCACCGCCACTTTGCAGCCGGTGCGCAGGCCGGGATCCAGCCCGAGCACCGCCTTGGAACCCGCGGGCGCGGCCAGCAGCAGGTCATGCAGATTGCGCCCAAAAATCTTGATCGCTTCCGCCTCGGCGGTTTCGCGCAATTGCTGCAGCAGTTCACTGCTCAAGTGCCAGTGCGCCTTGACCCGCCAGGTCCAGTGGCACACCGCGGCCAGCCAGGCATCGGCGGGACGGCCGCGGTTTTCAATGCCGAAAAATTTGGCGATCATCGCCGAGCAGGGATGCGGCACCAGCGCATCGCGTTCCGCCCCCAGGCCCAGCTCCAGCATCAGCACACCCAGCGTGCGCCCTCGGAACAGAGCCAGCGCGCGGTGCGACGGCACGCTGCGCAGGGGCTCGGCGTAGGCGTAGTAGTCGCGGAATTTTTCTTCCTCGGCCGTCTCCTTACCCTGGATGACGGTTGAAGTCAGGATCCCTTCGCGCTGCAGATGGCCGCGCAGCAGGGCCAGCAGTTCCGCCGTTTCCGCAAAACGCTCGGCCAGAATGTCGCGCGCGCCATCCAGCGCGGCCTTGGCATCCGGCACATTGATGGCCTCGACGCCATCTGCTGCGGGCACCACCTTGATATACCCCGCGGCCTCGGCCTGCGGATCGAACATGGGGTTGGCCAGCAGCGCGTCGGCCAGCGGCTCCAGCCCGGCCTCAATCGCGATCTGCGCCTTGGTCCGCCGCTTGGGTTTGTACGGCAGGTAAATGTCTTCCAGCGCCTGCTTGGTCACGCAGGCTTCAATGGCCTTCTGCAGGTCATCGGTGAGCTTGCCCTGCTCGGCAATCGACGCGAGGATACTGGCGCGGCGGTCCTCCAGCTCACGCAGGTAAATGAGCCGTTCTTCAAGGTTGCGCAACTGGGTGTCATCCAGATTGCCGGTAGCCTCCTTGCGGTAGCGCGCGATGAAGGGAACCGTGGCGCCTTCATCCAGCAAGGCCGCCGCCGCGGCGACCTGACTCGGCCGCACACCCAGCTCTGTTGCAATGTTCTGAAGAATCCTCGCCTGCGTTGCAGGTGTTGCCGTGTCGCCCATTCCTGTATTGCTCCCGCTTGTTGCGTCCGGATTTTGATACGCCGTTCAGCGCATCGGACAAAGCGGCGGATTATACGGAAGGCGGTTGCGGAATGGATGCACAAACAAGTTTGCGAGTCTTAACCAAGCCCCATTTACTCAAACTTCTGGTAGCTCAACTAATGGGTTAGACCGGCTTATATACAGTGGATGTCTTGGCATACCAAGATTAGTCACACCGAAACATTTGGGATTACTCAATAGCGGAAGCACGGCGACAAAACGCTCTTTAAAAAGACCATGATTTCCCCAAGCCACAACCGTTAAATCAGCCTCGCTCGAAGCCGCTCGGAGCCAATCATCATTTTTAGGCCCCACCGGATCTAAGGCTTTTTTTAGATCCTCAGGACTTGTAGCTCTGTATGCAAAAAGATTTGCAACAATCAAACCGGAAAATCCCCAGTCTCTAGCGAACCCAATACATCTTCGTATAGTAGGATCATCTTTAGACTCATCGGCCGTTGATGGATTCAAACAGACAAATAAGACACGACCACCGTTTTTAGAGATTTTCCTCAAAAGTAAATATCGATAAATCCTGTCTTCTGAAAAGATTGCACTATTTAAATCAAAATTAAGCATTGAAATAATTTTTATACCAATTGCAAATCAGCCTTAACTGATGGGGGCAAATCCTTTAACACAAGCCTTCCAGCCCTCTCCGCCCCCAAATCAACCTCTACCAAACCCTCTTGTTTTTTACGAATTTCCCTAAATAGCCGATAGCCCTCCAGTATCGCGACCTCCCAGTCTTCGTAAGAGCGGTGCCGAACCTCCAGCCCAAATGTTAGACGCTCTATTGTTTTAAGAAAACTAAAATCAACATTCTTAACGCCATCAAAAAACTTCACACTCGAAGCATGAGAAAAAACAAAAGCAGTTAAAGCCTCTTCTATATTAATTGCACGCGCGCCATCCTCGACCCGATCAACCTCAGGATTACTTTTTCTCTTCCTCCTCAATAACGCACGAATGACAGGGGACCATCCCAGATGTGCCGCATTAGACAAATGCAGAACATCATGAAATCGATAACCATCATCAGAGTCAGCGTTATCATCAATTCGATCACCGACCTGAATCCACTCATTCTGGTCACTTGGAATAGCAATCATTATTTTTTTAGGTTTTTGCTCACCAACGGGCTCAAAAAAAGCCATCCTAAATTTTCTTGGAAGCCTCTCAAAAACTGGCATGTCATCATCAAATTGCTTGCCACGAAGTTCATTTGCCCGTCCCCACCTTTCTTTTGTTCTGATTAAGTTCTCAGAAGCGGAGGCTGATAGCTTAATTCCCTTTCGGGTTGCAATATTCGAGACATACCAAAGAATATCTCCAAGTCTTTGCGAAATCTTCTCCTTAGCATATTCATCGGGCAAAGATTTATCCCTATGGCTTTGCTCAATAAATCGATGTAAAACACCAACAGTTTCCGTAAGGTTTAGCAATGCGTGAATGACCTTTTCGGGCTCATCTGAAAATTGATCAGTCTCCTTCGCCCTGCCCTGAAATTCGTCGATATTCATTGCCACCCCCATTCTTTAGAAAACGGTTTTAAGTTTTATTGAAATTCATTTTTCTCGGAAATAATTATTAAAAACAACGATTACCCGCTTCAAGCATCAAATCACTTCACCGGCTTCGTCAACTCAAGTTCCGTCAAGAAAGCCTTCAACTCCGCATAGTCCGCATCCATGTATTTCCGCGTTTCGGCGGCGTTGCGGTATTCGTTGTCCCAGTTGTTGTCGGCGAGTTCCTTTTTCCAGGCGTCGGTCTGGGTGAGCTGTTTCATCACGTTGTCCCAGTAGGCGATCTGCGCGGGGGTCATGTTGGGCGGGCCGATCAGGCCGCGCCAGTTGGAGACCACGGCGTCGGCGCCCTGCTCTTTCCAGGTCGGCACGTTGGCAAAGATGCCGCCGAGGCGCTGCGGTGATGCAATGGCAACGAGGCGGATGGTGCCGGCCTCGACATGCTTGCGCATCAGGCCGATCGAGCCGGGCACGGCATCGACATGGCCACCGAGCAGCGCAGTGAGTGCCTGGCCGCCGGACTGGAACACCGGCGTCTTGGTCTTGCGCAAATCGATGCCTGAAACCTTCAGCGCCATCGCCATGCCCTGGTGGTTGGGATTGCCGAGGCTGGTGGCGACACCGAAGCTCAGCGCGCCGGGGTCTTTTTTCAGGCGGTCGATCAGCTCGCGGCCGTTCTTGATCGGTGAATCGGCCTTCACCGCGAGCGCGATGTATTCGTCAAACAGGATCGCCAGCGGCGTGAGGTGGCTGTAGGTCAGCGGCGCACGGCCGGAGATGTGGTTGGTGAGCAGGCTTTTCGAGGCGATGGAGATGAAGTGCCCGTTGCCGGCCTGGCTCTGAAGATGGGTGTAGGCGATGATGCCGCCACCACCCGGCATGTTCCTCACCGACAGCGGCTGCGCCACCAGCTTGCGCTCCTGCATGATGCCCTGGATCAGCCGGCCGGTCGCATCCTGCCCGCTGCCGGGCGCGGTGTTGATGATCATCTCCACCGCCCGGTCGGGCTGCCAGGCCTGCGCCTGCGCTGCCGCACCCGCAAACGCCAGCGCGACACCCGCCAGCACCACTGCAATATTGCGCGTTGCCTTCATCGTCACTCCTCCAGTGAATACATCGCTCCGGCACTAGCCGGAGTCCAGTCCCTACCATCCATCCGCTGCCGTTCTTCTGGATGCCGGCTGGCGCCGGCATGACGGCTATGGATACAAAAAATTCAGGCAGCTGACTCCAGCGGCACTTCCCATCCCGGGAACACCAACACCGCCGGATGGCACTTCAGAGCCTTGGCCAGCACCTTGGCCCGCTCAACCCCGAGGTTGACGCGACCGTTTTCAATGGCGGACAGCGTCGCCTGCGGAATCCCGGTCAAGGCCGACAACTGACTCTGACTGAGTTCCTGCAATTCGCGCAGGACCTTCACCGATTCGCCAACGGATACTTCGATGCGTTTTTTGGCGGGACGAATTTTTTTCATACCTGTCGCAAGAAGGGTCAGCGCGACTTCACCGCTTCGAGGCGCTCTGCCAGCCAGACCTTGATGATCGACTGACGCGTCACGCCCAGCTTGCCGGCCTCACGGTCGAGGGAGTTAATCATCCATGCCGGCAAATTAATACCCACACGCTTGAGTTCCTGATTGGAGCGTCTCAGCGTTGCCATATCCAGATGATTGATGATGTCGGAACCAGCCGAATCGAAAATCTTGTCGAACTTCCGGGCCTTCATATGAAAAATCCCATTTCGCTCGAGGAAACAAACACTCAGTGTAATCCCAACCAAGCCCGCTCCCGGTAATAACCAGCCTCAAACCCCTCAATCTTCGCCGCATATTGCTTGGTGCGGTCGATCTCATCCAGCCCCTGCAGCAGGCAGCGCTTGCGCACTTCGTGGATGTCAAAACGGTGTGTCTTGCCTTCGAGGTCGGTGACGGTCTGCGCGGCGAGGTCAACGCTCAGCTTGGCGCCGGGCTGATCCTGCAACTGGCGGCGAATTGCGGCGCATTCGGCTTCGGGCAGGGCCAGCGCGAGCAGGCCGTTCTTGGCGCAGTTGGCGGCGAAGATGTCGCCGAAGCTCGGCGCAATCACGCAGCGGATGCCGAATTCATACAGCGCATACACGGCCGATTCGCGCGAGGAGCCGCAGCCGAAGTTGCGGTCAGCGACGATGATGCCGGACTGGTCATAGGGCGCGGCGTTCAGCGCGAACTCGGTCAGCGTGCCGTCGGGCCGGTGGCGCGCGTCGTAGAACAGGATTTCGCGGTAACGCGGCCCGCGCGGCACCTTGTTGAAGCGTGTCGGGCAGAGCTGGTTGGTGTCGATGTTGGCTTCGTGCATCGGCACGGCGATGGCGGTGAGTGTGGTGAAGGGCTGCATTCTCGCAACTCCCTGTTTTATTTGATGATTTCTCGAACGTCGGTGAACCGCCCCTTGATCGCCGCAGCCGCCGCCATCGCCGGGCTGACGAGGTGGGTGCGGCCGCCGGGGCCCTGGCGGTTGCGGAAGTTGCGGTTGGAGGTCGAGGCGCAGCGCTCGCCGGGTTTCAACTGGTCGCCGTTGATCGCGGTGCACAGCGAGCAGCCGGGTTCGCGCCATTCAAAACCGGCGGCGGTGAGTATCTTGTCGAGGCCCTCGGCTTCGGCCTGGCGCTTCACGGTCTTCGAGCCGGGCACCACCCAGGCCGGCACCAGCGCTTTGCCGTGCTTCGCCACCGCCGCGGCAGCGCGGATGTCTTCGATGCGGCTGTTGGTGCAGGAGCCGATGAACACGCGGTCGATGGCGATGTCCTGCAGCGGCATGCCCGCCTTGAGGCCCATGTAGTCGAGCGCCATCGCCCAGTCGCTGCGGCGGCGTTCGTCGGGCGCGGATTTCGGATCGGGCACGGCGCCACCCACCGGGCCGGCCATTTCGGGATTCACGCCCCAGGTCACCATCGGCTCGATCTGTGCAGCGTCCAGCGTCACTTCGCGGTCGAACTTCGCACCGGCATCGCTGGGCAGCGACTGCCACAGCGCCATCGCGGCATCCCATTCAGCGCCTTTTTTCGGCGCCCAGGGGCGGCCGTCCATGTAGGCGAAGGTGGTGTCATCGGGCGCGATCATGCCGCAGCGTGCACCGGCCTCGATCGACATGTTGCACACGGTCATGCGCCCTTCCATGCTCATGCGGCGGAAGGTGCTGCCGGCGTATTCGAGGGTATGGCCGACACCGCCCTCGGCGCCGATTTTCGCGATCACCGCGAGGATGATGTCCTTGGGCGCAACGCCGAAGCCGAGTTCACCCTCAACGGTGATGCGCAGGGTTTTCGGCTTGCGCTGCCAGGTGGCCTGCGTTGCCATGACATGGGTCATGTCCGAGGCGCCGATGCCGAAGGCAATGCTGCCGAAGGCGCCGTGGGTGGAGGTGTGCGAGTCCGCGCCGCAGATCAGCATGCCGGGCTGGGTGATGCCCTGCTCCGGCGGCACGATGTGCAGGATGCCCTGCGCCGGATCATCAAAGCCGAAAAGCCGGATGCCGTGGAGTTTGGTGTTCTCGTGCTGGCCGATCACCATGTTGCGGATTTCATCGACGGCGATGCCGGCAATGCCCTTCTCGCGGCTGGTGGTCGGCACGTAGTGGTCGGTGAAGGCAAACACCTGCTGCGGCCGCGCCACTTTCTGCTTGCGTTTTTTCAGCGCAGCGAAGGCGTGGGATGAACCTTCGTGGATCAGCGCGCGGTCGACATAGAGGAGGATTTCGCCTTCCTCCTCGGCCATCACATGGGCATCCCAGATCTTGTCGAACATTGTGCGTGCGGTCATGGCTTGCCTTGATATCGGGTTACTTGATCATGCCGAGGTCGAGCAGGATGGTGCGGTACTCGGCGTGTTCGTCATCGAACAGCTTGCGCGTCTGCGCGCTGTTCAGGTAGTTCGCTTCCCAGGTGTTCTGCTCCAGCGCTTCCTTCCACGCCGGCGTCGCCACCACCTTCGCCAGCACGCCGTCCCACCACGCGACCTGCGCCGCGGTCATGCCGTGCGGGCCGATCACGCCGCGCCAGGTGTCCATCACCGCCTTGTAGCCCTGCTCGCTCCAGGTCGGGGTGTCGGCATAGGGGCCGGAAAGGCGTTTCGGCGCAAGCACGCCGATCACCCGGATCTGCCCGGCCTGCACCATGCGCACCACCGAGGACGGCGTGCCGGTATGGGCGTCGATGTGGCCGCCGAGCAAGGCGGTCACCGCGTCGCCGCCGGAGCCGACCACCACGGCCTTGAGCTTGCGCGGATCGATGCCGGCGGCCTTGGCCACCAGCGCGAAGGACATGTGGTTGACGCTGCCGAGCGTGGTTGGCGTTGACACCGCCAGTGACTGTGGATCCTTGCGCAGGCGGTCGATGAAATCCTGGCCGCGCTTCAAGGATGAATCGGCGCGCACCGCGACCACGGTGTATTCGCTGAACAGGTTGGCCAGCGCCGTGACCTCGCGGGTTTTGACGGGGCTGCGGCCGTTGATGTCGTTGGCGATCAGGTTCGGCGAATTGATGGCCACAAAATGGCCGTCGCCGGCATGCTGGTTCAGGTAAACCAGTGACACCGCCCCGCCGCCGCCCGGTTTGTTGTTGACGGTGACCGAGACCGGCGCGAGTTTCTCGTCCTGGATGATTTTCTGCAGCAGGCGGGCGGTGCGGTCGATGCCGCCGCCGGGTGTAGTCGGCACCACGATTTCAATGGGCCGGTCGGGCTTCCAGCCCTGGGCTTGGGCCAGACCGGCCGCGGCCAGGGCGATCACCAGCACTGCATTGCGGATCATTACGCCCCTCCCTCCTTGCGCGTTCAGCCGGAGCCGGCCGCGGTTTACCAGCCGGCGATCAGATCGGCGCTCGGCTTGACCTCGCCACGCTCGACGCGATGCACCAGCTCGTTCATTTTGGCGTGCAGCGGTGCCGGCACACCGATCGAGGCGCCGCGCTCGGCGACATAACCGTTGATGAAATCGGTCTCGGTGCGGCGGCCCTTGAACATGTCCTGCGCCATCGACGGGCGCTGGTCATCGGAACGTTTCTTGGCGCCTTCGCGCAGGATTTCCTCGATGCCGGCCAGCGCATCGCGGTTGCCCTCACCCGCCAGCGCGAGCATCTCGGGCTCCATGCCGAGCATGCGCTCCAGCGAGTAACCCAGGGCCTGTCCGACACGCACCGACTGCGAGCCGAGGCGGATCGACACCGAGCGCGGGCCGTCGGCCGCGTCGCGCTGGTTGCCGGAAAGACCGGTCGCGGCGCAGAGGCCGTTGCGCATCGCATTCACCGTGAGCTTGGACCAGCGCTCGCCCCACAGATTGGTGGTGACCTTGCCGCTGTCGGCCGAGCGCAGCAGCGCGACCACTTCCTCCGCCCGCGGCGTGATGCGGCCATGCGGCTCGCCGACACGGAAAACCGTGTGCTTGTCGCCACCCAGCGGCACCATGCGCTTGATGTGCCCCGGCGCGTACAGCTCGGCGGCGATCAGACTGGCGATGCAGCCGAGTGTCTTGCCCCAGCCGACGATGGCGGCGATGCGCTCTTCGTTGATGCAGTTCTGTAGCGAGATGAAATAGCCATCCGGCGCCATGTACGGCTTGATCAGGTGCGTCGCCCATTCGGTGTCATAGGCCTTGACGCAGATGAAGGCGATGTCGAAGGGTTTTTCCTTGCAGAAGCGCTGCACCTCGGTGATGTGGATGGCATTGCACTTCACCACATGGGTTTCTTCCGGCGTCATGCCGGAGAGGTGCAGGCCCTGGGTGCGCATCACTTCAACATGCTCGGGCCAGGGATCAATCATCGTCACGTCATGCCCGGCACGGGTCATGTGCCCGCCGGCGATGCCGCCAATGGCGCCGGCACCGACCACTACGATACGTTTACCCATATAATTTTCTCAATAAAAACAATGACTTATGAATAACCTTACTCTACAGCGCCTCACAGCTTGGCAATGATCGCATCGGTAAAGCGCTTGGTGCCGGCATCACCACCCAGATCACGGGTGACGTGCTTGCGCTCGGCCAGCACCGCAGTCAGCGCGGCGTCGATGCGGTTGGCGGCGTCGTTCTCGCCGATGTGGCGCAGCATCAGCACACCGGAGAGGATCATCGCCATCGGGTTGGCAATGTCCTTGCCGGCGATGTCCGGCGCAGTGCCGTGCACGGCTTCGAACATCGCGCAGTCCGGGCCGATGTTGGCGCCGGGTGCGACACCGAGGCCGCCGACGAGGCCCGCCGCGAGGTCGGAGACGATGTCGCCGAACAGGTTGGCGAGCAGCAGGCCGTCAAAGGTTTCTGGCTTGATCACCAGTTCCATGCACAGCGCATCGATGACGCGGGAATCGCAGACGATCTCGGGATATTTCGTGCCCACTTCCTGCCCCACTTTCAGGAACAGGCCATCGGTCATTTTCAGTACGTTGGCCTTGTGGCCGATGGTCATTTTGCGGCGACCGGTTTTTTTCAGGTATTCGAAACCGTAACGCGCGCAGCGCTCGGTGGCGCCGCGGGTGATGCGTTTGATCGCCTCGGCGGTGTCGTCATCGATCATGCGCTCGTTGCCGACGTAGAGGTCTTCGCTGTTCTCGCGGAAGATCACCAGGTCCACCTTGTCGAAACGCGAAGCCACGCCGGGGTAGTTCTTGATCGGCCGCACGTTGACGAAGAGCTGCAGCTCCTTGCGCAGCGCGATCGCGATGCTCGGATAGTCGGCGCGCCATTCCTTGCCGCCGCGCATGCGCTCGATCTTGATGCGGTAGTTGCCGCCGAAGGGCGTCTGCGTCGGGCCTTTCAGCGCCAGCTTGTTGCGCTCAATCGACTCGAGCACGTTGACCGGCAGCGGCGTGCCGTGCTCCTTCTCGGCACGCAGGCCGACCAGCACATCCTCGAATTCGACCTTCGCGCCCGAGGCCTTGATGATGGCGCAGGTCGCGCCGACGACTTCGGGTCCGATGCCGTCGCCCGGCACCACGGTGACTTTGTTCAAAGCACTTCTCCAGAGTATTAAAAATTTGAACCCGGATTAAAGCAGAAAAACCGGCAGAAACCCGCCCCAAGCCCGGAATGTGGCATCCCCCAGTAAAAACGGCGTCCGGGGGGACCGGACGCCGTCGGGCGCAGGGTGAAGCCGGCCGGGCTAGCTTTCGTCGCCCTTGCTGCCCAGCTTGCGCAACATCGGGATGATGAACGGCAGCAGCACCGAAATCACCGACATTGCCAGCAGCACCACGGTGATGGTGCTGCCGTAGAAGATTTTCAGGTCGCCGCTGGAGATGGTCATCGCCTGGCGGAAGGACTGCTCCATCATGCCGCCGAGCACCAGCGACAGCACCAGCGGTGCCACCGGGATGCCGGTCTTGTCGAAGACGTAACCGATCACGCCGAAGCCCAGGATCAGCCACAGGTCAACCGTGCTGCCGTTGATGGCATAGGCACCGATGGCGGAGATGGCGACGATCAGCGGATAGAGGATGCCCTGCGGGATGTAGAGCAGGCGCACGAACAGGCCGATCAGCGGCAGGTTCAGGATCACCAGCATCACGTTGCCGATGTACATGCTGTTGATCAGGCCCCACACCAGGTCGGGCTTGTTCTGGAACAGCAGCGGGCCGGGCTGTACGCCATACATGATGAAGGCGCCGAGCAGCACCGCGGTGGCGCCGCCACCGGGAATGCCCAGCGTCAGCAACGGTACCAGCGCGCCGGCGGTGTCGGAGTTGTTGGCCGACTCCGGACCCGCGACACCTTCGATCGCGCCCTTGCCGAATTCCTCGGGATGCTTGGACAGGCGTTTTTCGGTGGTGTACGACATGATCGAGGCAATGGTGCCGCCGGCGCCCGGCAATACACCGATGACGAAGCCGATGATGCCGCCGCGCCAGATCGGACCGATCGAACGCTTCCACTCCTCCTTTGTCAGCCACAGCTTGCCGGTGATTTTCATCGCCTGCGCCGAACTGCCCCTGAAGATGTCCTCGAGGCCGCGCAGCACTTCGGCCATTGCAAACAGTCCGACCACCACCACCACAAAGCCGACGCCGTCGAGGAACTCGGGCACACCCATGGTGAAGCGCGCCTGGCCCGACTGCAGGTCGATACCGATGGTGGCAATCATCAGGCCGAGGATGGTGGCAATCACGCCCTTCGCCGGCGAGTCGCCGGTCAGCGTGGACACCGCGGTCATCGCGAACAGCATCAGCGTAAAGTATTCGGCGGGGCCGAATTTCAGCGCCATCGAGGTCAGCGGCAGCGCGAACAGCGTGAGGCCGATGACGCCGATGGTGCCGGCGATGAAGGAACCGATGGCGGACACGGCGAGTGCCGCGCCGGCGCGGCCGTTTTTCGCCATTTCATAGCCGTCAATCGAGGTCATCACCGAGGCCGCCTCGCCCGGTGTGCGGATCAGGATCGCGGTGGTCGAGCCGCCGTATTTGGCGCCGTAGTAGATGCCGGCCATCATGATCAGGGCCGAAGTCGGGTTCATGCCGTAGGTGATCGGGATCAGCAGCGCGATGCCGGCCGAGGGTCCGATGCCCGGCAGCACGCCGATGATGGTGCCCATCAGCACGCCGAGGAAGGTGTACCAGAGGTTCATCGGCTCCATTGCCACCACGAAGCCGTTCAGGATATGGGTGAAGGTGTCCATCGCGGCCTCAGAACGGAACGATGCCGCGGGCGAGGTTCACGCCGAGCACCTGGGTGAACACCAGATAACTGATCACCGCGAACAGCACGCTGGTCAGCACATTCATCAGCATCCGGCCGCGGTTGAAGAAATGGGTCATCACCAGCAGGTACAGCGCGGTGGACAGCATGTAGCCGAGGCGCTCGAAGGCGAACACATAAGCCGCGGTGCCGGCGATGATGGCCAGGATGACGGCATGGTGTTTTTCGAAGCGGAAGGGTTCGGATTTTTCTTCGGTGGCTGCCTTGTTGCGCGCGCCGCGGATGATTTCGGCGAGCAGCATGCCGGCGGCGATCAGCAGGCCGATGCCGAGCATCTGCGGGAAGGCCTTGGGCCCCAGCGGGTCACCCAGCGCGAGCGTCGGAATCTTCGACGTCGCCCACAAATACACGGCCGCGAGCAGCACCGTGCACACAAAAATGATGCGATCAACCATACCTGGAACCCCTCCCGATCGGAACGCCAAAAACGAAGGCCCCGCGTTGTTGTGCGCTAGAAGCGCCTGGCGTTAATTGCGCGGAACACGATCATTGCCGGCGGGAATCTTAACCGGTTGACTGCGGTCAGGCTACCGGCAACGCGTGCCGATGTGACCACGGCATCAATTCAATACCGGATCAAAGCACCTCGTCAGTGCACTGAAGCGTCATCACTCCATTGCAGACTTGCGATGTCAGGAACACTTGCCGCCCGCATTGCTGACTGCAAAAGAGGTCGTCATCACAGGCGTGACTGGATGATTCTTCATAAGCCATTGTTTTATATATGCATTTCAACAACTCCCGGCGGCGGGCAAAACAGGCTGTCGCTGCAAGCCTTGAAGCACCCCGCCGGGGATCAACTTCATGCCGGTGAGTCCGCATGATTACAATGGGCGCCGCGAACGTTCCGGTACAACAACACTTTCAACTCTGAACTCAATGAATAATCCAAGCCGCGAGTCTGTGATTAAGCGCCTGCGTGATGCCGTGGGCAGCGCCGCAGTAATGACCGAGGCGGCCGACCTCGAAGCACATATAGTCGACTGGCGCGGCGTCTATCGCGGTGCCGCTGCCGCAGTGGTGCGGCCGGCGAATACCGCCGAGGTCGCAGCGGTGCTGAAGATCTGCGCCGAGACCGGCACACCGGTGGTGCCCCAGGGCGGCAACACCGGCATGTGCGGCGCATCGGTGCCGGGCGGCCCGCGCGAAGTGGTGCTGTCGCTGTCGCGGATGAACAAGGTGCTCGCGGTCGATCCGCTGAACAACACCATCACCGTTGAAGCCGGCTGCGTGCTGGCGACGATCCAGCAGGCTGCGGCGGATGCCGAGCGCCTGTTTCCGCTGAGCCTGGGTGCCGAGGGCAGTTGCCAGATCGGCGGCAACCTGTCGACCAACGCCGGCGGCGTGAATGTGCTGCGCTACGGCAACACCCGCGACCTCGTGCTGGGCGTCGAGGCGGTGCTGCCTGACGGACGTATCTGGAACGGCCTGCGCGGACTGCGCAAGGACAACACCGGTTATGACCTGAAGCACCTGTTCATCGGCGCCGAGGGCACGCTGGGCGTGATCACTGCAGCCACGCTGAAGCTGTTCCCCCGCCCCGCCGCCAACGCCACGGCGTGGATGGCGGTGCCCGACCCCGAGGCCGCGCTGAAGCTGCTGGCGCTGATGCGCAAACACTGCAATGACCGCATCACCGCCTTCGAGCTGATTTCGCGGCACAGCCTGGAGCTGGTGTGGCGGCACATCCCCGGCACCCGTGACCCGATTGCCACGCCCTACTCCTGGTATGTGCTGACCGAGCTCGCCGACTCCGCCGACGAAGCCAAGCTGCGCGGCGACCTCGAGCGCGCTCTGGAAGAAGCCATCGAAGCCGGACTGGTCAGCGATGCGGTGATCGCCGAAAACCGCAGCCAGGCACAGTCGCTGTGGCATATGCGCGAGTCGATCCCGGAGGGCGCACGGCAGGAGCCGTACATGGTCTACCGCCACGATATCGCGGTGGCCGTCGGCCGCATCCCGGAATTCATCCGCGAGGCCCAGGCGGCGCTGGAGGCGAAATTCGCCGGCGTGAAGCTGATCTGCTTCGGCCACCTCGGTGACGGCAACCTGCACTACAACGCCTATCTCCCGGAACGGCTGCGCAAGGATGCAGTGGCACGTGATGCCCATGACGTGACCGAGACGGTCTACGACATCGTGCAGCAGTACGGCGGCAGCTTCAGCGCCGAGCACGGCATCGGGCTGTCCAAGGTGGCGGAACTGGCGCGCTACAAGAGCGCGGTGGAGCTGGACCTGATGCGCACGGTCAAACGCGCGCTGGACCCTCAGGGCCTGATGAACCCCGGCAAGCTGTTCTGAGGCCGCGGTTCAGGCCGCGACCACGAACAGCGCCACCACGCAGCCCACGGCAGCCACCCACAACAGCGTGCGCAGGGTCGGCCGGTCGTAGATATAGGCCAGGGTATAAAGCACGCGCAGCACGACAAAGGCCACCGCAAGACCGTCGATCGTCGCCTGGGCCGCACCGGCAAGATGGGCGATGATCACCGCCGCCGCGAACAACGGAAAAGCCTCGAAAGCATTGAGCTGCGCCCAGTAGGCACGCTGCCGTCGCGGCGACAGGGCTTCAAGCCCGGCACGCGGCATGGCATTGTCATAGGTCTTGCGCCATTTCGAGACGGCAGTCGGCCAGTACGGCATCAGGCCGGCGACAAGTACCATCCAGTAGGCGGTGGTCATGGCAAACTCCAGTATTGCAGTGATGGATATGGAACCGGGACGCGCCCGGATGCGGAACCTTTTTCAGGCCATGGCGGCCCAAGCAAATCATTATGACCGACAAAATCAGGAAAACCGACGCCGAATGGAAGGCCGAACTGACGCCGCAGCAATACGAGGTGGCGCGGCGCAAGGGCACCGAACGCGCCTTTACCGGCGAGTTCTGGGACAACCACGCGGACGGCATCTACCGCTGCGTGTGCTGCGACACGGTGCTGTTCAATTCGGCGGAGAAATACGATTCCGGCAGCGGCTGGCCGAGCTTCTGGCAACCGGCAGTGGCCGCCAACGTCGCCACCGAGGATGACCTCGGCCATTTCATGCGCCGCACCGAAGTGCTGTGCAGCCGCTGCGACGCCCACCTTGGCCATGTCTTCGAGGACGGGCCGGCCCCCACCGGACTGCGCTACTGCATCAACTCGGCGGCGCTGAAATTCGAGAAATATTGAGAGTTTCATCAATAATGACAAAAACATGCCTCTGCCGAGGCTTTCATGTTTTTGGAAAAACTCAAAAGTGAACCGGACTGCCCGCCGCGCACTGGACCGTCACGCCGGCGACATCATCACCGCCTTTGATGCGGCCGGCCCCTTTCCCGGACAGGAGGCAACCCCCGAAGCTCTGGCGGCAGCCGTTGGTGAATGCCTGGAAACCTGCACCCTGATCAGTCAGGAACAGGGCGAGGACAGTGAAACCGGACTGCCACCGGAGGAACTCGACGAGCTGTCAGACTGCCTGATGGAATGCCTGTCCGACCTCGGGCTTTGGGCCTGGCAGCTGAAACGTGACGAGGCCCGCGCCGGCATCGAGGATCTGGCGCTGGATGCCGCGCAATGGCTCAGCGCCCGCGGCGCGCAGATCAGCGTGCTGGAACCGGCAGTCAACGCCCTGACGCGGCAGGCCAATGCCAGCAGCGACCCGGCGGCATTGAAGACCCTGTTTGAGCGCGGCTGCGCGATCATCAGTTGCACTTCGGAAGCCATCAGCGGCAGCCGGGATCCGGCGGTGCTGCAGCCCTGGCTGATGCTGCATTTCAATTGCGCAATCATCGCCACCCGCAGCGGGGATGGAACAGCCATGAACGCCGCCTATGACCTGCTGGAAAGCCACCTGCCGGGGCATTGTGTGACTTTTTTCCGCGAAGGGCTCGCCGAGGTGTCCAAACCAGCCTACAGCGAGGCGGCTCGTCAGGCCATGCGCCAGCGTTTCGCCAAATGGACTGCCCAAGGCTAAGCGAGGATAATTGCAGGCCATGAAGTTTCTGTTCGACATTTTCCCGGTCATCCTGTTTTTTGCCGCGTTCAAGTTCTACGGCATCTATATCGCCACCGCGGTGGCGATCGCCGCCACCTTCGCGCAGATCGGCTGGATGTGGCTGAAGCACCGCAAGGTCGAGAACATGCAGTGGATCAGCCTCGGGCTGATCGTGGTCTTCGGCGGAGCGACCCTGCTGCTGCGCGACGAGACCTTCATCAAGTGGAAACCGACCGTGCTCTACTGGCTGTTCGCGGTGGCGCTGCTGGTGTCCGAATATGCCTTCCGCAAGAACCTGATCCGCTCGATGATGGAAACCCAGGTCACCGCGCCCGACGCGGTGTGGAAAAAACTGCTTCACGGCTGGATCGGCTTTTTTGTGTTCATGGGGGTTCTTAACCTCTACGTCGCCTACGGCTTTTCGACCGATTTCTGGGTCAGCTTCAAGCTCTTTGGCGGCATCGGCCTGATGCTGGTCTTTGTGGTGCTGCAAGCCGTGATCCTGGCGCCACACATGAAGGAAAAGGGTGGCGAATGAGAGGCGGCAAATGAACGCCCCGGCAGCCATCGCTGAAAACAATGTCGCCGCGATGATCCGCGACCGGCTGGCTGTTCTTGCACCGGAGTCGCTGGAATTGCTGGATGAGTCCGGCCAGCATGTCGGACACGAAGGCGCACGGGGCGGTGGCGGACATTACCAGCTGATCATTGTTTCCGCGGCTTTTTCCGGGCAGCCGCTTCAGGCCCGGCACCGCATGGTTTACCAGGCGCTGGGACCGCTGATGCAGCGCGAAATCCACGCCCTCGCCATCAAGGCTTATACCCCGCAGGAAATCTGAATTCACCCACAGGAGCTGCAAACATGCGCACTACCCTCTCGCTGACCCTGATGCTTGCCGCGCTTGCCGCGGCGCCCGCCGCCCTGGCGCAGGTGGCCAAGGTCAACGGCACCCCGATTCCGCAAGCCCGCGCCGATGCCCTGCTCAAGGAAATCACCGCCCAGGGCCGCCCCGACTCTCCCGAACTGCGCGCGATGATCAAGCAGGAACTGGTCAGCCGCGAGGTCATGGTCCAGGAAGCAGTGAAGCTCGGCTTGAACAAGAGCCCAGAGGTCGCCCAGCAACTGGACATCGCCCGCCAGGAAATCCTGATCCGCGCCTTCCTCAGTGACGCCGCCCGCAAGACCCCGGTTTCAGACGATGCGCTGCGCAAGGCACACGAACGCTTCAAGGACAGCCCCGCGGCCAATGAATACCGAGCGCGGCACATCCTGGTCGGCTCAGAAGCCGAAGGACAGGCAATCATCAAGGAACTGAAAGGCGGCGCCGACTTCGCCAAGATTGCCGCTGCGCGCTCCCGCGACGAAGGCACCAAGGCCCAGGGCGGCGAACTCAACTGGGCAGCCCCGAATACCTATGTGCGCCCCTTTGCCGAGGCACTGGCGCGCATGAAAAAAGGCGAGCTGACCGAGAACCCGGTGCAAAGCAATTTCGGCTGGCATGTAATCCGCCTGGATGACACCCGTCCGCTCAGCTTCGAGGCCATCAAGCCCCAGCTGCAGCAGGTGGTGCAACGCGAAATCATCCAGAAACAGATCGACGACCTGCGGGCCAAAGCCAAGGTCGAGTAATCGCGAACCGCTGCAAGGGCTGCTGCCTGCTCCACCGGCAGCCCTGACAGCAAAAAGCCCGGCATCTGCCGGGCTTTTTTTACGTCCTGCGCCGGCCAAACATGAGCCAGGCCATCAATCGATGGGAGTCACTACACTGAGTCGCTACACGCACGACCACCGCAGCCGTCCGTCGCAGCAGCCGGGGCTCAGCGGAGTGTTACGCAACAATAAAGGGGGAACACGAACAAGCGCCTAGGAAATACAAAAGGGGAAACACAAAAGAAAAAGCCCGACCTCATCGAGGCCGGGCTTTTCCGGTATGGGTGCCTGA
>JAIENU010000083.1 GCA_019751125.1 Burkholderiales bacterium
GGTGACGATGACGTCGAACTGCTTGGGGTTCCTCACCAGTTGCATCGCGGCGTTGTCGACGTACATGTGCGACAGCGAGACCTGCGGGTATTTCTTCGCCACGTCGTTGAGGATCTCGCGCCAGAAGCGGCTGGTCTCGAGCACGTTTTCCTTGTCCACCGAGCACAGTTTTTTACCGCGTTTCAGCGCGGTCTGGAAACCGACCTCGGCAATACGGCGGATTTCAGGCTCCGAATACAGCATCGTGTCGTAGCCCTCCTTCTCGCCGCGCGCATTGTCGCGGCGGCCGCGCGGTTCGCCGAAATAGATGTCGCCGGTCAGTTCACGGATGATCATCAGGTCGAGACCGGACACCACTTCCGGCTTCAGCGTCGAGGCATGCACCAGTTCCGGATACAGCACCGCCGGACGCAGGTTGGCGAACAGGCCCAGCTCCTTGCGGATGCGCAGGATGCCCTGCTCCGGGCGCTGCGGCCGCGGCAGCGCATCGTATTTCGGGCCGCCGACCGCGCCACAAAGCACGGCATCGGCGGCCTTCGCCAGCTTCAGCGTGGATTCAGGCAGCGGATCGCCGTACGCATCGAATCCGGCACCACCAAAAGGGGCTGCCTCCATTTCCAGCTTGAGGCCGTCATCAGCAAGGCGCTTCAACACCTTCACCGCCTGGCCAACGATTTCAGGACCAATGCCGTCACCGGCGAGGACTGCGAGTTTCATGATTCAGGATTGAGGAATGAGGATTGTGAAATGTGGAACAGAGGATTGAGGGTCGAGTTGTCACTCAATCCCCAACCCGCAATCCCGGCCTTAAAACAGCCAGGGCTGTGCCGTCTTGTGTTTCGCCTCGAAAGCGCGGATTTCGTCGGCATGACCCAGCGTCAGCCCGATGTCATCGAGGCCGTTGAGCATGCAATGCTTGCGGTGCGGATCGATGTCGAACTTGAAGGTCTCGCCGGTCGGCGTGGTCACCGACTGCTGCTCAAGGTCGATGGCGAGACGGTAACCCTCGTTGGCCTCGGTCTCGCGAAACAGCTGTTCGACAATCTTGGCGTCGAGCTTGATCAGCAACAGCCCGTTCTTCAGGCTGTTGTTGTAGAAAATGTCGGCAAAACTCGGCGCGATGATGGTCTGGATGCCGAACTGCAGCAGCGCCCAGGGTGCATGTTCACGCGAAGAGCCGCAACCGAAGTTCTCTCGCGCGAGCAGCACCGTCGCACCGATGAAGCGGCTACGGTTGAGCACGAAGTCCTTGTTCAGCGGCCGGCCCGTGCTGTCGGCATCCGGCTCGCCGCGGTCAAGATAGCGCCATTCATCGAACAGGTTCGGACCGAAGCCCGTGCGCTTGATCGATTTCAGGAACTGCTTGGGGATGATCGCGTCGGTATCGACATTGGCACGATCGAGCGGCGCGACCAACCCCTCCTTGCGGACAAACTTTTCCATGCTTATCTGACCTGCTTATCTGATCACTGTCTGGGTTAACCGATTATTTGGTCGACTTCTGGATCGCCTCGCCGGCGCGCTCGACATCCTTGCCGACACCGGCCACGGTGTTGCAGCCCGCCAGCACCATCATTGCAACGATCAGGGTAATTGCGCGTTTCATGTGGGTCTCCTTCGTTTAAGTGAACTCACGAACATCGACAAAATGACCTGCAATCGCCGCGGCCGCGGCCATTGCCGGACTGACCAGATGGGTGCGCCCGCCGGGGCCCTGACGGCCCTCGAAGTTGCGGTTCGAAGTCGAGGCACAACGCTCGCCGGGACTCAGCTGGTCCTCGTTCATGCCCAGACACATCGAGCAGCCGGGCTCGCGCCATTCAAATCCTGCCTCGCGGAAGATCTTGTCCAGACCTTCCTGCTCGGCCTGCGCCTTCACCAGGCCGGAACCCGGGACCACCAGCGCCAGCTTCACATTGCCGGCCACCTTGCGCCCCTTCGCCACCACCGCGGCGGCGCGCAGGTCTTCGATCCTCGAATTGGTACAGGCACCGATGAACACCTTGTCGATGCTGATCTCGGTGATCGGCGTGTTCGGCTTCAGATCCATGTATTGCAGCGCGCGGGCATAACCTTCGCGCTTCACCGGGTTGGTTTCCTGCGCCGGGTCCGGCACCCTGCCGCCCACGGTGGTCACCATTTCCGGTGACGTACCCCAGCTCACCTGCGGCGCGATGTCCTCGGCACGCAGCGTGACCACGGTATCGAATTTGGCATCCGGGTCGCTGACCAGCGTGCGCCAATACGCCGCGGCCTTGTCCCACAGCTCGCCGGTGGGCGAAAACATGCGGCCCTTGCAGTATTCGATGGTCTTGTCGTCAACGGCGACCATGCCGGTGCGGGCACCGGCTTCGATCGCCATGTTGCACAGGGTCATGCGCCCTTCCATCGACAGGCCGCGGATCGCGTTGCCGGTGAACTCGATGGCGTAACCCGTGCCGCCGGCGGTGCCGATCTTGCCGATGATGGCGAGCACCACATCCTTGGCCGTGACACCGGCGCCGAGCTGGCCGTCGACCACCACATTCATGTTCTTGTACTTCTTCATCACCATGCACTGCGTGGCGAGCACATGCTCGACCTCGCTGGTGCCGATGCCGAAGGCCAGCGCGCCGAAGGCGCCATGGGTGCTGGTGTGCGAATCACCGCAGACCACGGTCATGCCCGGCAGCGTCGCGCCGTTTTCCGGCCCGATCACGTGCACGATGCCCTGGCGCTTGTCGAGGAAGGGGAAATAGACCTTGGCCTTGAACTCCTTGATGTTCTTGTCCAGGGTCTCGACCTGCAGCCGCGACACCGGGTCAGTGATACCGTCGAGGCCCTTGTCCCAGTTGCGCGTAGGGGTGTTGTGGTCGGCCGTGGCCACCACCGAATCGACACGCCAGACCTTGCGGCCGGCGAGCTTGAGACCCTCATAAGCCTGCGGGCTGGTGACTTCGTGCACCAGGTGGCGGTCGATATAGATCAACGCCGTGCCGTCTGCTTCGGTGCGGACGAGATGGCTGTCCCAGAGTTTGTCGTAAAGCGTTTTGCCTGCCATAAATTTCTCTAAATGCAGATTGCTCTAAATGCGTTGGCTTGAGATGGGTCCGGTCTGCGGGAACTCAAGATTATGACATAGGGCGGACAGCGCCTGTCCCTGCGGAAATCAGCGCAGGCGCAGGGCTTTCCACAGTACGGCCGCCGCCAGCAGCGCGCAGCCGCCGGCCAGCGTGAAAGTCGGCCCGGCCCCAAGGGTGGCCCAGGCATAACCACTGGCCAGCCCGCCGATGGTCCCGCCCAGCCCGTAGGCGAGGCTGCCGTAAATCGCCTGCCCCCGCGCCTGGTGGCGGCCGCGGAACAGCTGGTGCACCACGCCAATCGCCGCCGCATGGAAAGACCCGAAACTCGCCGCATGCAGGGTCTGCGCAGCGAGCAGAAGCAGGAAGCTATCCGCCGCCCAGCCGATCACCACAAAGCGCAGCGCGGCCAGCAGCGTGCTCGCAATCAGGATCTGGCGCAGCGTGAACGCGCGGTAAAGCCGCGACATCCAGACAAAAATGCCGATCTCGCAGATGACGCCCAGCGCCCACAGCCAGCCCGCCGCCGACTTGCTGTAACCGTGGTCAACCAGATGGATGGTGTAGAAGGTGTAGTACGGCCCGTGCGCCGCCGCCATCAGCGCAGAGGCGGCGACAATTGCAATCACCTCGGGCCGACGTACGATCTGCCACACCGGCAGTTCGTCACCGGGGTGCGGCACCACCTTCGCCTCGCCGATGACAAAGGACAGCAGCAGCATCGTCACCATCAGCCCGCTGATCACCCACAGCACCGAGCGCGGCGTGGTGGCATCGATCAGATAACCCACCGCCACCACCGCGGCGATGAACCCCACGGAACCCCAGACACGGATGCTGCCGTAACGGGCCATCTCGTCGCCGAGGTGGGACAGCGTGGTCGCCTCGACCAGCGGCAGCGCGGCACTCCAGAAAAACATCATCGCGAACAGCACCACGAAGAGCAGCGCAAAGCTGTCACCGGCGAACACGCCGAAAAACGCCACGGTGCCCGCCGCACCCGACGCGCGCACGATGCCAATGCGCCGGCCGCCGCGGTCGGCCAGCCAGCCCCACAGGTGCGGTGCGACGATGCGCGTAATCTGCGGCAAGGCCATCAGCACGCCGATTTCCACGGCGTTCATGCCGGCGCTGTTCAGGTACAGCGCAAAAAACGGCGCGAAGGCGCCGAGATAGGCGAAATAGAAAAAGTAGAACGAGGAAAGCTTGCGGTAAGTCGGCTGGACCACGGGTGGCGCCGCGCGCACCGCGCACGGAATTTATAAGCTGTTGTTTTTAAATGATATTTTACGCTTCGTCGGGGTCAGGGTTTTCCGACGCTGCTGCTGCCCGCAGTTTCTCGATCACCCCCGCCGGCGCCTGCGCCGCAATCACCGGCGTGCCGGTGTTCACATCGGCGTTCTGCGCACGGTGGCGCAGCGCGTGGTCGATCAGCGTCAGCGCGAGCATGGCTTCGCAGATCGGCGTGGCGCGGATGCCGACGCAGGGATCGTGGCGGCCGTGGGTCTCGATCATCGCGGCATTGCCTGCAGTGTCGATGGTGTGGCGCGCGAGGCGGATGCTCGAGGTCGGCTTCACCGCAACGTTGACGATGATGTCCTGTCCGGTGGAAATGCCGCCGAGCACGCCGCCGGCGTTGTTGGTCACAAAACCCTGCGGCGTCATTTCATCGGAGTGTTCGGTGCCCTTCTGCGAAATCGCCGCAAAACCTGCGCCGATTTCGACACCTTTCACCGCGTTGATGCTCATCATGTTCCAGGCGATGTCGGCATCGAGCTTGCCGTACACCGGTTCGCCCAGCCCGACCGGCACACCCGTGGCAACGGTGGTGATCTTCGCACCCACCGAGTCCCCGGACTTGCGCAGCCTGTCCATGAAGGTTTCCAACTCGGCGACGATGCCGGCATTCGGTGCGAAGAACGGATTGTTGCCGACCTCGTCCCAGGTGACGAAGGGAATCTCCACCGGACCCAGCTGCGACATATAGCCGCGGATCACCGTGCCGTATTTTTCATGCAGCCACTTCTTGGCAATCGCACCGGCCGCAACACGCACCGCAGTCTCGCGTGCCGACTGGCGGCCGCCGCCGCGGTAGTCGCGGATACCGTATTTCTGCCAGTAGCTGTAGTCGGCGTGGCCGGGGCGGAACAGGTCCTTGATCTTGGAGTAGTCCTTGCTCCGCTGATCGGTGTTGCGGATGAGCAGGCCGATCGGGGTGCCGGTGGTTTTGCCTTCGAATACGCCCGACAGAATTTCAACCTTGTCTTCCTCGCGACGCTGCGTGACGTGGCGCGAGGTGCCGGGCTTGCGGCGGTCGAGTTCAAGCTGGATGTCGGCCTCGGTCAGCGCCAGTCCCGGCGGGCAGCCGTCGACCACGCAGCCGATCGCCGGCCCGTGCGATTCGCCGAAGGAAGTGACGCAGAACAGGGTACCCAGCGTGCTGCCCGACATGATGGAAAAACTCCATTAAAATCAAGCATCAAGTTTAACACACCGATTCCGCCGACCTCCCGCCATGAGCGACAAACCCGACACCGGCAAGAAGACGCCCGAAGAGATCAAGGGCCCGGGCGGGCTGAACATGCGCGAGCTGCATGAACTGGTGAAACAGAGCCATGCCCGCGACCAGGCCGGCCGCACGCCCAATGCGCTTAAGCAGCCGCAGAACCGCTGGCAGCGGTTCGCGCGTTATGTGTGGGACAAAAAGCGGGGATAAAACCGGGGGGATAAAAAACGGCGGCTAGTTCCCGCGCAGGAATTCAAATCCCCAGGCCACACCAAAGCCGGTGCAGTCCGTCGCCACCGCACCGAGCCCGCCCTTGCAGCCGTGCGCCGACAGATCCATGTGTATCCATGGAGTCTTCGCGGTAAAACGCTGCAGCAGCCGCGCCGCGAGAATGTGGTCGGCGTCGCCGTCCAGCGTGCACTGCTTCACGTCGGCAACTTCGCTGTCGAGGGCGCTGTCGTAATCCTCGTCCATCGGAAACAGGCACAGCCGTTCGCCCGCCGCGACGCCGGCCTTCAGTGCGCGCTGCGCCAGCACTTCGCTTGTTGCAAAAAAACCGCTGTAACGCGTGCCGACGGCAACATGCATCGAGCCGGTCAGCGTCGCAAAATCAACGATCAACGACGGTTTCGCGCGTGCGGCCAGCGTCAGCGTGTCGGCCAGCACCATGCGCCCCTCGGCATCGGTATGCACGACCTCGATGGTGGTGCCGTCGAGCGCGGTGACGATGTCGTTCTGCTTGTAGGCACGCGGACTGAGGTGGTTCTGCGCCAGCGCCAGCCAGCAGTCGACGTTCACCGCCAGCTTCGCCCGCGTTGCCGCGTGCAGGATGCCCAGCGCCACCGCCGAGCCGTTCATGTCCTCATGCATGCCCTGCATATAGCGCGCCGGCTTCAGGTTGTGCCCGCCGGTATCGAAACAGATGCCCTTGCCGACCAGCGCCACCGCGTTCTTCGCACCGCGTGCGCGGTAACGCAGGCGCACGATCGCCGCGTCCTTCTCGTCACTGCCCTGCGCCACCGCACAGAAGGCACCGGCACCCATGCGCTTCAGGCGCGCAAAATCAAATTCCTCGATGGCCCAGCCCTGCTCGCGCGCCAGCACGCGCAGGCGGCGGCGGTATTCACCGGGCGTCAGCTCGTTCGGCGCGGTCACCGTCAGCGTGCGGCACAGCACGTTGCCCTCGGCCACCGCGCGCAGCCGGGTCACTGCCTGCGGTGCCGCCCCACCCCACAGCTCAATGCGTTGCAACGGCTTGGCCGCGGGCGCTTTCTTGCGTTGCGGCAGCCGGATGGCATTGATCAAAGCAACGTAGGCCGCACGCTCACTGAGCAGGCGCCGCGCCGTCGCGGGTCCGAGCACGATGATTGCAACCGATTCCGGCGCTTCGGCGAGCAGCGGCGTCAGCGCCTTGCGCAACAGCGTGTGCTGCGTAAACACAGTGTGCTGAGGATCAGGCATTACCCATACCGCCAATGCCCCCTCCGCGGTTTCGGCGGCCAGCGGCGCTTTCGCCAGGTCGGCGGCCTTCTTGCGCCGCCGGCGCAGGGCCTGGCCCAGTGTCTGGTGCAGCGGCAGCTGCTCCAGCGGCGTACCGGCAGGTGCAACAATCAGCAGGTGGCGCAAGCGCGCGAGGTCGCGGGCGGCGGGAATTCCGTCATGAGTCAGCAGCTTGGCCAGCACGATTGATTTTTCCTGGGGGTCTTTGATGGGGACTGTGCTGCGGATTATAGCGGCGGCATCGCCCCGGACCCGCGCAGCGTCCTGCTAAAATTCGCGCATGCGTTCCTACCTTGACCTGCTGCAACACGTGCTCGACCACGGCACCGAAAAAACCGACCGCACCGGCACCGGCACGGTCTCCGTGTTCGGCGCGCAACTGCGTTTCGACCTCAATGCCGGTTTTCCGCTGGTCACCACCAAGAAGGTGCACCTGAAGTCGATCATCCACGAGCTGCTGTGGTTCCTGAAAGGCGACACCAACGTCAAATACCTGCAGGACAACGGCGTCAGCATCTGGAATGAATGGGCGCGCGCCGGCGGCGACCTCGGTCCGGTCTACGGTTACCAGTGGCGCTCCTGGCCAGCCGCCGACGGCCGCCACATCGACCAGATCAGCCAGGTGCTGGAGCAACTGAAAAAGAATCCGGATTCGCGGCGGATGATCGTCTCCGCATGGAACGTCGCCGACCTCGACCGCATGGCGCTGATGCCCTGCCATGCTTTTTTCCAGTTTTACGTGGCCGACGGCAAACTCTCCTGCCAGCTCTACCAGCGCAGCGCCGACATGTTCCTCGGCGTACCCTTTAACATCGCCTCCTATGCGCTGCTGACGATGATGATTGCCCAGGTCTGCAACCTGAAGCTCGGCGACTTCGTACACACCTTCGGCGACACCCACATCTACCTGAACCACATGGAACAGGTGAAGGAACAACTCTCCCGCGCGCCGCGCGCGCTGCCGGTGATGAAGCTCAATCCCGCAGTGAAGGATCTCTTCGCCTTCAAATACGAGGATTTCACGCTGGAAGGCTACGACCCGCACCCGGCGATCAAGGCGCCTGTTGCAGTCTGAAGCATGACCGCCCCGCAGAAACCGCGGCTGTCGATGATCGTGGCGATGGCGAAGAACCGCGTCATCGGCGCCGACGGCAAAATCCCCTGGCACCTGCCCAACGAGCTGCAGCTGTTCAAGCGCGTAACCATGGGCCATCACATCATCATGGGCCGCAAGACCTTCGACTCCATCGGCCGCCTGCTGCCGGGACGCACCACGGTGATCGTCACCCGGCAGAAGGATTATGCGGTCGCCGGCGCCAAGGTCGCGCACAGCCTTGATGCCGCCGTGGCGCTGTGTGCCGGCGATGATGAAATCTTTGTCATCGGTGGCGGCGAGCTGTACCGTGCCGCGCTGCCCCAGGCTGATCGGATCTACCTCACCGTGGTTGAAGTTGAACCCTCTGGTGATACCAAGATGCCCGAGTTCGAAGGTAAAAACTGGCTACTGACCAGCACCCAGCGTTTTTACAAAGACGAACGCCACGCCCACGACTACCGCTTTGAGGTGCACGACCGTGTGGCGCACTAGCGCGCTGGCACTGCTGTTTGCCGCAGGCGGCGCTTTCGCCGCCGAAGCCCCGTCCGCCCTGCAGGAATTGATCCAGCGCGCCGAAGCCGGCGAACGCGGCGCGATGCATGCACTGGCCGAGAGTTACTACGCCGGCAGCAATGGCGCCGAACAGGATTTCAGCCGTGCCGCGCAGTGGTATCAGCGCCTCGCCAAAAGCGGGGATGCGCAGGCACAGACCAGCCTCGGCCTGATGTACTCCCGCGGCTACGGCGTGCCGAAAAACCTCGCCGAAGCCCACCGCTGGTGGAACTTCGCCGCGATCCAGAACGACCCCGGTGCGCAGTACAACCTCGCCCTCGGCTACAGCAATGGCGAAGGTGTTGCCGTCGATCACGAACGTGCGGTGCGCTGGTTCCGCCAGGCTGCCGGCCGCGGCCATGTCCAGGCGCAGCGCAACCTGGGTGTGCACTATTTTGAAGGCCGCGGTGTCGCGCGCGACCCGCAGCGCGCTTACTTCTGGATGAAGGTGGCGGCCATGCAGGGTGATGCCCCGGCCGAAGACGCACTGCCGGTGATGCGCAAGGAACTGAGTGCGGCACAGCTGCGCGAGGCCGAGTCCGAGGCCGCAACCTGGATGAAACAGCAGCGGAAACTGGTGCAGTGAAACCCGGTCTGCCACACGAAGCCCTGGAACTGCGCGTGCTGCGCACCGCGCCGGAACCGTACCTCACCATCGATGACGCCACGGTGCACCGACTGCTCTGTGAATCGCCGCGGGATTATTTCGACCATCTGCTCTCGCGGTTGCGCGACATCGCGGCCGGACGCATCCAGGTCGAACTGCCGCCGAAACAGGTGTTCGCCGATGGCGGCAGTGATGACAGTAATGCGGCTGATTTCCGGGTGATGCCCTGTGTCACCCGCTCGGCCGGCGGCGCGATCAAGACCGTGAAACTGGTCGGCACCAACATTGCCCAGCAACAGGTGCCCGACCAGATCACCGTCGGCAAGGCGCTGGTCATCGACGCTGCCGAAAATTTCATCACCCATGTTGTTGATGCCTGCCTGCTGTCCTCGGCGCGCACCGGCCTGTGCGCGGCCATCGCCATCCACCTGCTTGCCCGGCGCAAACAGAAACTGGTGGTGATCGGCAGCGGCCGTGTTGGTTACTACAGCGCGCTGTTTGCCGCGGCCTGCTGCGGTGTCGGTGAAATTGCTTTTGTCGATGCCGATGTGTCGCGCGCCGAAGCCGCAGCGGCAGCCCTCGCCGCGCGCCAGCCGCAGGTGATGTGCGGGTCAACCACGATCGACAAACTGTCACGCTGCGATATCGCCATACTCGCCACCACCAGCCGCCGCGCGCTGTGTGCGCCGCCGGGCTGGCATGCCGATCTGGTCATCAGCCTCGGCGCCGACATTGATTGCCAGTCCGAGCTCGATGCCGCCTGGGCCACCGCTGCCGATATCTACGTGGATACGCCCGACACGGCGCGCTTCGGCGACCTCCGTGCCTGGCTTGCATCCGGCCTGGTTGATGAAAAAAATATCAATAAAATCAATGGCTTATTGACATCACCTGCAACAAGCCGAGGAAACCGGCCGCGCCTGTTCATTTCCACCGGCTCGGCACTGTTCGACAACCTGACGCTGGAATACCTGCTGCGCAGGCTTGCGCTTACGGCTCAAGCGCGCAGATGAAATCCTCGAACTTGCCGCCGCGCGGGCGCGCGATTTCGGCAAGCCGCGTTACCGTCACTGCATAACGGAAACCCAGCGATTCCTGCAGCGCGGCAGCCAGCCCTTCGCACTCGGCAGCAGTCAGTTCACGCGCGCAGACCACGCGCAGTTCCAGCGCATCGATCGCGGTCTGCACCACCTGGAACTGCTCGACGGGCGCGATGTGCAGCCAGACCGATGTCGCAAAACTGGGCCAGTAACGGCCCTTGCCATCGGGGCGCAGCAGCATGTTGCGCTGGCGGCCGATGATGCGCTTCAACACCGGCAGCCCGCGGCCGCAGCCGCAGGGCGCGCCGGCTTCGGCATAGTCACCATTGGCGTAACGCAGCAGCGGCATCGCAAAGTTGTGCAATGTCGAAACCACCAGCCGCCCGGTTTCGCCCGGTGCGCAGGGCCGGCCCGCCTCATCCAGCACCTCCACCAGCAGGCTTTCCGACTGCAGGTGGTAATGGTCGTGCTCCGGACATTGCAGGGCGATGGTGCCCAATTCCTCGGCGCTGTAGCTGTCGGCAATGCCGACACCCCAGGCCTTGTGCACGATGGGCCGCGTCTCGGGACGCAGCATTTCCGCAAAAGTGCGTACCTGCTTCAGCCGCGGCAGTCGGATGCCGCGCTCGAGGCTGCGCTCGGCCAGCGCCTGCACATTCGTTGCCAGCGACAGCAGGTAATCCGGATTCTCGGCGACCAGCCAGTCGAGCTGCTCGTCGAGGTCGCCCGACACCGCGCGCACCGCCGAGGGCCCGGTGGCAAACGGCGCGGTGGCCGGTCCCCAGTCCGGAAGATGCGCCGCTTCACTGCGGTTGCGGATCGCCGCCAGCTTGCCGCCGAGGTCGCGGCGGTGCCACAGGTGGTCGCGCAGCAGCAGCGCCTGCCACAGCAGCTGGGTCCATCCGCTGCCGAGCGTCTGCAGCGGTTCGCCGGTGGAGCCCGACGAGCGGGTGCTGACTACCGGTCCGTGCTCCTGCGGCGGCGCCGCACTGTGCATGGCCTCGCCCGCCTGCTGGATCTCGCGGCGTGAAGTCACCGGCAGCGCCCGCAACGCCGCCATCGAATCGATGTGCGCCGGCGCGTTGGCGAAACGATCACGCCAGAACGGCACCGTGTTGCGTGCGTGGCCGTATACCGCCTGGAACTGCGCGAGCTGCATCGCCTCGATCCGCTCCGCCGGCCACCACTGTGACTGTTCGAGCTGGTATTGCAGGGCCAGCAGCCGCGATGCGGCGGCATCGGTGAATGCCGGCCAGCGGATGCCGTCACAACTCGAGCGCGGAATCAACGGCAGTGAAACCGGCGGCAGCGCGCTCATGCCTGCACCTCTGACCGGAAATCCTCGTACTTGCCGCTCACCAGCCGCGGAATTTCGGCGTGGTAGCTGAAGCCGATGTCGAAATCGCAGCCCAGGTTTTTCCCGATCAATGCGCGCAGCGACTCCTCCTCGGCCGCAGTCAGCGTTCGCTCGACCACCAGCGCAACCTCGATCACATGCAGGCTGCGCTGGATCACCTGGAACTGGCGCACCGGCGCGATGCCGGCGAACTGGGTTTCGCCGAAGCGCGGGTACCGCGCGCCGCCATCCGGCAGGCGCAGCATATTGCGCACCCGGCCGTGGATGCGGCGGATCACCGGCAAGCCGCGGCCGCAGTCACAGGGCGCACCGGCCTCGGCGTGGTCGCCGATGGCATAACGGATCAGCGGCATCGCAAAGTTGTGCAGCACCGTAATCACCACCTGCCCGGTCTCGCCGGGTGCGCAGGCGCTGCCGTCCTCGCGCAGCAATTCGATATAAACACCCTCCGACTGCACGTGATAGTGATCATGCTGCGGGCACTGCAGCGCGAGATAACCCGCCTCGCGGCAGGAATACATGTCGGTCACCGGCACACCCCAGGCGGCGGCAATCTCGCCGCGCGCATCCGGATGCAGCGCCTCGCCATAAGTGCGCACTTCCTTCAGCCGGGACGGCTTCAAGCCGGCCCTTGTGCAATACCGCGCCAGCGCCTGCACATTCGAGGCGACGCTGATCAGGTAATCGGGATCCTCGCGCATCAGCCACTGCGCCTGTTCGGCGATGGGCATTTCGTTGTTGCACATCACCGCCGGACCGGTGCGGAACACCGCGTCGGTCGATTCACCCCAGCTTGCAGAACCGCCGGGGGCCACCCGTGCGCGGATCGCCGCGAGCTTGCCGGCGAACTCGCGGCGGTGCCACAGGTGATCGCGCAGGGTGAAGGCGTGCCATAACGCGTCGCAGGCCATCGTGCCGGCAAAACGGATCGGTTTGCCGGTGGAGCCCGAGGTGCTGCTCTCGATGATCTTCCCGTGGTCGGCCGGCACCCGGGTTGAACGCAGCGCCGCATAGTGCTGCTGGATATCTTCCCGCCGCAGCAGCGGCAGCCTGGAGAAGCTCGCGGCGTCCATCGGACCGTCGAGATCAAAGCCCGCGTAACGCTCGCGGTAAAAAGTCACGGTGTCACGTGCATGGCGCAGCAGCAGTTCGATCTGGCTGAACTGGGCGGCGGCGATTTGCGCCGGGGTCCAGCGTTCGCTTTGTGCGAACTGGAACTGCATCGCCAGCATGCGCTGACCCGCCATTACAGGCAGGCCCGGCCAGAGTGCGCCGGGCAGGGCACTGAGCGGCGTCGCGAGATGGGCCAGGCCCTGCTGCAGGATGTCAAAGCGTGTGGATTGCACGATGGGGGCGATGCCGGCGGAAGCGGCTGATTATAATGAAGCATGCCCACCCCGACCCGGATCGCCCTGCACTTGCGCCTCTTCATCGCCGGTGCACTCGCCATCGGCAGCGGCAACATCGCGGCGCAGGCTCCGGAATGGCGGCCGAACCGCGCCATCGAATTAGTGGTCCCGGCCGCCGCCGGTGGCGGGCCGGACACGCTGGCGCGGCTGATCCAGCGCATCGCCAGCGAAGAAAAACTGATCACCGCCACCATCGTCGTCAACAACAAGCCTGGCGGCAACCACACCCTGGCGTGGAACCACCTGCAGCAGTCACCCGGCGATGGCCACGTATTGATGATGGCCTCGCTCGGGCTGCTTGCAAGCAGCCTGACCGGCGGCAACAGCATCGACTACAGCGAAGGCACGCTGGTTGCGCAGCTCTTCAGCGAGCCGATCGTGTTTGTCACCCACGCTGAATCCGGCATCGGCAACGCGCGCGAACTGGCACAGCGCCTGCGCAGCGACAGCGCCTCGGTCACCTTCGCCACCGGCGGCGACGGCGCCGGCGGCGCCAACCACCTCGCGGTGGCGCAGGCAGTGCGCGCCGCAGGCGGAAACCTGAAAAGGCTGCGTGTGGTGCAGTACCAATCCTCGCAGCAGGCAACCAGCGCGCTGCTCGGACGCCACGTCGAAGTGATCGCCTCGCCACTGGCGCCGGTGCTGCAGCATGTGCAGGCCGGCAGCCTGCGCATCCTCGCGGTCAGCGCCGCAGCGCGGCTGCCGGCCGTGGCCGGCACGCCGACCTGGCGTGAATCGGGGGTGGATGCCGTGTTCAGCAATGTTCGCGGTGTCATCGGCCCGCGCGGCCTTGCCGAACCCCAGATCCGCCACTGGGAACAGACATTCGCCAGACTGGCCGCCAGCGAGGCCTGGCAGAAAAGCCTGCAGTCCGGCAGCCGCAGTGCCGCCTATCTTGATGCCACGGCCGCGGCGCGGGCCTGGAAGGCGCTCAACCTGGAGCTGCAGTTGCTGCTCGACGAGCTCGGGTTGCTTAAAAAATAAGCAATTCCACCCATGGCCGGTGATGGCTCCGTTCAGCCATCGCGCACGCAATCAACGAAGTAGCGCAGATCGCCATGACTGGTGTCCGACACCAGCCCGTGGATGTCGGTATCAAAACCCGGGAACTGCCGGTTGAACTCGCGCGCGAACTGCAGGTAGCGCACGATGGTCTTGTTGAAGCGCTCGCCCGGGATCAGCAGCGGAATGCCCGGCGGATACGGTGTCAGCAGCACGCTGGTGACGCGACCCTCAAGCTGGTCGTCGATGTTGACGCGCTCAATCTTGCGGTGGGCCATGCGCGCCCAGGCCTCGCCCGGCGGCATTGCCGGCTGCATGTCCGACAGGTACATCTCGGTGGTCAGCCGCGCCACGTCGTTGGCCTTGTAGACGCCGTGAATCTGCTCGCAGAGGTCCTTCAGGCCGATCTTCTCGTAACGGGGATGCTGGGTCAGGAACTCCGGCAGCACGCGCCACAGCGGACGGTTGTTGTCGTAGTCATCCTTGAACTGCTGCAGTTCAGTGACCATCGTGTTCCAGCGGCCCTTGGTGATGCCGATGGTGAACATGATGAAAAAGGAATACAGGCCGGTCTTCTCGACGATGATGCCGTGCTCGGCGAGGTACTTGGTCACCACCGCCGCCGGAATGCCGCTTTTCGCGAACTTGCCGGTGACGTCCAGCCCCGGGGTGATCACGGTGGCCTTGATCGGGTCGAGCATGTTGAAGCCCGGCGCGAGGTTGCCGAAGCCGTGCCAGCGCTCCGAAGGCCGCAGCATCCAGTCGTCGCGGTTGCCCACGCCCTCGGCCGAGAGCCGCTCGGGTCCCCAGACCTTGAACCACCAGTCCTTGCCGAATTCGGCATCGACCTTGCGCATCGCGCGGCGGAAATCCAGCGCCTCGGTGATCGATTCCTCGACCAGCGCGGTGCCGCCGGGCGGCTCCATCATCGCCGCGGCGACGTCGCAGGAGGCGATGATCGCGTATTGCGGCGAGGTCGATGTGTGCATCAGGTACGCTTCGTTGAAGGTGTCGTAGTCGAGTTTCCGGGTCTCGCTGTCCTGCACCAGGATCTGCGAGGCCTGCGACAGGCCGGCGAGCAGCTTGTGCGTGGACTGCGTCGAGAACACCATCGACTCCCTGGTGCGCGGCCGGTCGCGGCCGATGGCATGCATGCCGTGGTAGAACTTGTGGAAGGTCGCGTGCGGCAGCCAGGCCTCGTCGAAATGCAGCGTGTCGATCCTGCCGTCGAGCATTTCCTTGATGGTGTCGACGTTGTAGAGGATGCCGTCGTAGGTGCTCTGGGTGATGGTCAGGATGCGCGGCTTCGAGGTCGATTTCGCGGCAAAGGGGTTGGCGCGGATCTTTTTCTCGATGTTCTCCCAGCGGAATTCCTCGAGCGGGATCGGGCCGATGATGCCGAAGTGGTTGCGCGTCGGCGTCAGGAACACCGGCACCGCGCCGGTCATGGTGATCGCGTGCAGGATCGACTTGTGGCAGTTGCGGTCGACGATGACCACGTCACCGGGCGCCACCGTCGAGTGCCACACCATCTTGTTCGAGGTCGAAGTGCCGTTGGTGACGAAGAACAGGTGGTCGGAATTGAAAATGCGCGCGGCGTTGCGCTCTGAGGCCGCCACCGGGCCGGAGTGGTCGAGCAGCTGGCCGAGCTCGTCCACCGCGTTGCAGACGTCGGCGCGCAGCATGTTCTCGCCGAAGAACTGGTGGAACATCTGGCCGACCGGGCTTTTCAGGAAGGCGACGCCGCCGGAGTGGCCCGGGCAGTGCCAGGAGTAGGAACCGTCCTGCGCGTAATGGGTCAGCGCCCGGAAAAACGGCGGCGCGAGGCTTTCGGTATAGGCCTTCGACTCGCGCACGATGTAGCGCGCAACGAACTCCGGCGTGTCCTCGAACATGTGAATGAAGCCGTGCAGCTCGCGCAAGACATCATTTGGAATATGCCGCGAGGTCTGGGTTTCGCCATAGAGGAAGATCGGGATCTCGGCATTGCGGAAGCGGATCGCCTTGACGAAGGTGCGCAGCTCGCTGATGGTCGACTCCAGCTCCTGCACCGCGAAGTCATCGTCGTCCACCGACAGGATGAACGCCGAGGCGCGCGACTGCTGCTGGGCGAAGGATGAGAGGTCACCGTAGCTGGTGACGCCGAGCACCTCCATGCCCTCGTCCTCGATGGCCTTGGCCAGCGCGCGGATGCCCAGCCCGCTGGCATTTTCCGAGCGGAAGTCCTCGTCGATGATGATGACCGGAAAGCGGAAGCGCATAACAGACCTCGGCGAAGTCGCAGACTAGTAAATGGAAAAGGGGATCAGCGGAATAAGGCCCGGGGCGGGTTCAGGGTCGGATTGGACGCTGGACACGCGCGCTGCCGCGCCGCCCGCTCAAGGTCGGTACTGCGGAGCAATGCTGCGCCGCTTCGGCGCAAGGGGCAGGACTCGGTGGGCGGGCTGGCTTGGACACGGGCCGTATCTTAGCGCCGATGTCCGCCGCTTCGGAAGGATTTTGCCGGGAATCCCGCGGAGTATTACGTGTTTTTTACAACGATCTTGGGGAAGGCCGCCGAGTGGTCTTGCTGCTTCTCGGCAATCTTCACCGCCACGCGGCGGGCAATCTGGCGGTAGATCTCGGACACCCGGCCGTCCGGGTCGGCGACCACTGTCGGCTTGCCCGAGTCGGCCTGGCGGCGGATGCCGATGTCCAGCGGCAGCGAGCCGAGCATCTCGACCTTGTAGTCGGCGCCCATTTTCGAGCCGCCGCCTTCGCCGAAGATGTGCTCCTCGTGGCCGCACTTGGAGCAGATGTGGGTGGACATGTTCTCGACGATGCCGAGGATGGGGATACCCACCTTCTCGAACATCTTCAGGCCCTTGCGCGCGTCGATCAGCGCAATGTCCTGCGGCGTGGTGACGATCACCGCACCCGTGACCGGCACACGCTGCGCCAGCGTGAGCTGGATGTCGCCGGTGCCCGGCGGCAGATCCACCACCAGGTAATCGACATCGCGCCACTTGGTCTCGTTGAGCAGCTGCTCCAGTGCCTGGGTGACCATCGGGCCGCGCCACACCATCGGCGTTTCGGTGTCGATCAGGAAACCGATCGACATCGCCTGCAGGCCGTGGCCTTCCATCGGCTGCAGGGATTTGCCGTCATCCGAAGTCGGCCGGCCGCTGATGCCCAGCATCATCGGCTGCGAAGGGCCGTAGATGTCGGCGTCGAGCACGCCGACCGTGGCGCCTTCGGCGGCCAGCGCCAGCGCCAGGTTCACCGCGGTGGTGCTTTTGCCGACACCACCCTTCCCGGAGGCGACGGCGATGATGTTCTTCACGCCGGGAATCAGCTTCACGCCGCGCTGCACGGCATGCGAGACGATCTTCATCGTCACATTGACGCTGACACTGCCCACGCCGGGCAGCGCCTTCAGCGCATCGCCGACCTGTTTGCGGATCGGCTCGAGCTGGCTTTTCGCCGGGTAGCCGAGCAGGATGTCGACCGAGACGTTGTTGCCGTCGACCTTGATGTTCTTTGCGGCCTTGCCGCTGACAAAGTCGGTTTTGGTGTTGGGGTCGATCAGCGCCTTCAGTGCGCCCTGAACGTCCTGCTCGGTGATCTGCGTGGTTGCCATGTTGCGGGGTCCGTTTTTGATGCCGGGTGTAATGTCAAAGTAAAACGCGCCGGAAGGCGGCGATTGTAGCGACAACGGGGAGGCCGACCAACCACAAGTCCATGTCGGATAAAGGCTTTCCGGCACACGTCATGGACAGCCGCAGCACTCAGGCCGCAGGGAAATCATTGTTATAATTCAATCCTTTAGCAACACTCCCCGCCCTCCCTCGCAATGACCCGCCGCATCCTCGTCACCTCTGCCCTGCCGTATGCCAACGGCGCCATCCACCTCGGACACCTGGTGGAGTACATCCAGACCGACATCTGGGTGCGTTTCCAGCGCATGCAGGGCCATGAAGTCCACTACGTCGGGGCCGACGACACCCACGGCACGCCGATCATGCTGCGCGCCGACAGTGAAGGCATCACGCCGGAGCAGCTGATCGAGCGCGTGTGGAAGGAACACGACCGCGACTTCAGGAGCTTCAGCGTCGGGTTCGACAATTTCTACACCACCAACTCGCCGGAAAACGAAGCGCTGTGCTCGGAGATCTACGGCAAGCTCAAGGCCGCCGGGCTGATCGCCACGCGCTCGGTCGAGCAGTTCTACGACCCGGTGAAGCAGATGTTCCTGCCCGACCGCTATATCAAGGGCGAATGCCCGAAATGCGGCGCGAAGGACCAGTACGGCGACTCCTGCGAAGTCTGCGGCGCCACCTACTCGCCGATTGAACTGAAGAACCCCTACTCCACGGTCTCCGGCGCCAAGCCCGAACGCCGGCAGTCCGAGCACTACTTCTTCAAGCTCTCCGATCCGCGCTGCGAAGCCTTTCTGCGCGAATTCACCCAAAGCGGCGAGCGCCTGCAATCCGAAGCCGCCAACAAGATGAAGGAATGGCTGGGTGCCGAAGGTGAAGGCAAACTCTCCGACTGGGACATCTCGCGCGACGCGCCGTACTTCGGCTTTGCGATTCCCGGCACCGACGGCAAGAAATTCTTCTACGTCTGGCTGGATGCGCCGGTGGGTTACTTCGGCAGCTTCCTGAATTACGTCAAAAAACAGCAGGCCGCCGGCAAGACCATCAACGCCGACGACTTCCTGAAAAGTGACAACACCGAGCTGGTGCATTTCATCGGCAAGGACATCCTCTACTTCCACGCGCTGTTCTGGCCGGCCATGCTCAAACATGCCGGCTACCGCACACCGTCGAAGATCTACGCCCACGGATTCCTCACCGTGAACGGCGAAAAGATGTCCAAGTCGCGCGGCACCTTCATCACCGCCGAAAGCTACACCCAGCAGGGCCTGAATCCGGAATGGCTGCGCTACTACTACGCCGCCAAGCTGAACTCGACGATGGAGGACATCGACCTCAATCTTGAGGACTTTGTGGCGCGGGTGAACAGTGATCTGGTGGGTAAATATATAAACATCGCGAGCCGTTGCGCGGGATTTATTACCCGAAATGGCGGAAATATCGTACTCCACAACAAATATTTTAACTACGGCGCAACCGATCGGGGATTAAACCCCGAATATTTGCCAGGCGCGTTTTCAGCAAAAGCTAGCGCCATACAAATGCTTTATAACCGGCGAGAATTTGGTAAAGCCATGAGAGAAATCATGGCTCTTGCTGATGAAGCAAATCAATTTGTAGCAGAAACAAAACCGTGGGAACTCGCAAAACTACCAGAGCGCAAAGAACAGTTAATCGAGGTCTGCTCTGTAGCTTTAAATTTGTTCCGGAGCTTGACGATTTACCTCAAACCGGTTCTTCCAGAAACCGCAAAAAAAGTTGAGGGCCTATTGGGAATCCCCTCTATGCGATGGGTGGATGTCCATAAACCCTTGCACAACCATCCTATTGGCGAATACAAGCACCTGATGACCCGCGTCGACCCCAAACAAATCGAAGCCCTCGTCGCTGCGAACAGGGAAAGCCTCAAACCCGCAGCGCCTGCCGCCAAGCCCGCAGCCGCCAAAGCCCCGGAGAACAAAGTGGAAACCGTGACCGAACCCGCACACATCTCGATCGACGATTTCTCGAAGATCGACCTGCGCATCGCGCGCATCGCCAATGCCGAACATGTCGAAGGCGCGGACAAGCTGCTGAAGCTGACGCTGGACGTCGGCGCGCTGGGTACCAAACAGGTCTTCGCCGGCATCAAGTCGGCCTACGACCCGGCGACGCTGGTCGGCCGGCTGACGGTGATGGTCGCCAATCTCGCGCCGCGCAAGATGAAGTTCGGCATGTCCGAGGGCATGGTGCTCGCCGCCAGCGGCGACGCGCCGGGGCTCTACATCCTGTCGCCCGACTCCGGCGCGCAGCCGGGGATGCGCGTCAAATAAGCCGGATTTCACGGCAGCGCCATGAGCGCCACCCGCAACTTCATCTGCAGCATCGTCTTCATCGACGTCGTCGAGTTCTCGAAGAAGTCGGTGGCAGACCAGATGCGGATCAAGGACGAGCTCAACCGGCTGCTGGCGCAGGCACTGAAGGATGTGCCGACCAAGGACCGCATCATCCTCGACACCGGTGACGGCGCGGCGGTGAGTTTTCTCGGCGACCCCGAGGAAGGCCTCTATCTGGGCCTCGCGCTGCGCGACGCGGTTGCCGCCGGCTCGGCACTCAGGCTGCGCACCGGCATCAATCTCGGCCCGGTGCGGCTGGTCAAGGACATCAACAACCAGCCCAACATCATCGGTGACGGCATCAATGTCGCGCAGCGTGTGATGAGTTTTGCCGAAACCGGCCAGGTGCTGGTGTCGCGCTCCTACTACGAGGTGGTTTCGGCACTGTCGTCGGATTACGCGAAGCTGTTCAGCTACGGCGGTCCGCGCACCGACAAGCATGTGCGCGAACACGAGGTCTATGTGCTGGGCGATCTGCCCACGCCGCAGCGCGCGCCGCGTGAAAAATCCGCGCATGCCGCGGCCTTCGAAAAACTCGGCAACACCGCCTCGACCGCGCGCCACGGCGTGATGCGCCGGCCCAAGCTGGCGACGGCGCTGACCGTGATCCTGATCCTGCTGGTCGCGGTATGGATACGGCTGACCTTCCGCGAGGACGCCGGGCTCGACCTGATCACGGAATCACCACAGGCTGAAACCCAGTACACCGCGCCGCCCAAGGCAAAACCCGCGCGAAAAGCCGAAGCCCCACAACCTGAACCGGCCACCACCACCGGCACGGTGCGCCTGAACGTGCTGCCCTGGGGCGAGATCTACATCGACGGCCGCAAATTCGGCGTCTCCCCGCCGTTGCGCGATATCGCGCTGAAGCCCGGCCAGCACCGCATCGAAATCCGCAATCCGGGCTTTGCCTCCTATGTGCAGCTGGTCGAGGTCCGGGCCGGCGAAGAGATTAGAATCCGGCATCGCTTTCAATAAGGGCCGCCATGCGCAAGCTCGCCATCATGCTGATGCTGCTGCCGCTGCTGACCGGTTGCGAAACCGTGCAAAAAGGCATGAAGAACGTCACCGACGCGCTCGATTTCGACAAGCAGCGCGACAAGGCGCAGGAAAACCAGCTGGCGATCGCCGAGGCGCGGCTGAAGGCCGGCATCGCCCAGTACGAACAGGGCAATTACGCGCAGGCCCAGCGCACATTGCAGTCGGCGCTGGTCAACGGCCTCAGCCAGCGCAGCGACCAGGCACGCGCCTACAAATACCTCGCCTTCATTTATTGCGCCACCGATCGCATCCCGCAGTGCCGCCAGGAATTCGGCAACGCACTGACCGCTGATCCCGGATTCAACCTGACGCCGGCCGAAGCCGGACATCCGACCTGGGGGCCGGTGTTCCGCAGCGTGCGCGGACGCTGAACACGGATGAGTGAGCCGCAGCAGATCGGCCGCTACAACGTCGTTGGTGAAATCGGCCGCGGCGCGATGGGTGTGGTCTACCGCGCCATCGACCCGATGCTCGAGCGCACGGTCGCGATCAAGACCATCAACATGGCGCTTGATCCGGGCGAAATGGAGCATTACGAAAAGCGCTTCATGATCGAGGCGCGCGCCGCCGGCGGGCTGAACCACCCGAACATCGTCACCATCCACGACATCGGCCGCAGCGGCGACCTCGCCTACATGGCGATGGAGTTTCTCGAGGGCCGCGAGCTGAAGTCGCTGATCGCCGGCGGCGAAGTGACGCCGGACCGCGCGCTCGAGATTGCGGCGCAGGTCGCCGACGGGCTCGCCTACGCCCACCGCCACGAGGTTGTCCACCGCGACATCAAGCCGGCCAACATCATGATCCTCGGTGACGGCCGGGTGAAAATCACCGACTTCGGCATCGCGCGCATGCGCAGCGCCGACGTGCGCACCCAGACCGGCGTGGTCCTCGGCTCACCGCGCTACCTGTCGCCGGAACAGGTGCTGGGCAAACGCTGCGATACCCGTGCCGACACCTTCTCGCTGGGCGTCATCCTCTACGAAATGCTCACCGGCCAGGCGCCGTTCAACGGCGTCGACGTCAATTCGCTGATGTACCAGATCGTCAATTTCACGCCGCCGCCACCGAGTTCGGTCAATCCGGCGCTGCCGCCGATGATCGACCTGATCATCGCCAAGGCCCTCGCCAAGTCGGCCGACGGGCGTTACGCCGATATCGCTGAACTGGCCGCCGACCTGCGCCATTGCCGGCTGGCCGGCGTGCCGGCAGCCAAAGCACCGGCGGCAACCGACAAGCCGCACATGACCGCGACGGCTGCGCCGGATCCTTTCGCCGACACGCTGCCGGCCTCGCGCAGCGACGACGATGCCCGCACCATTCCCAACGAATTGCCGGCACGCGGACTCGCCAAGGATTTCGATTCGACGGTGGCAACAATGCGGCTCGCCGCGCAGACCGGCGCGATCACCGATCCCGATGCCTTTGCCAAAACCCTGGGCATCAGCCGCCACGCCATCGATGCCCTGATCGTCGAAGCGGACACCGTGCCGATCACCCCGAAACCCGCCGTCAGCCAGGCCGCACCGTGGTCTACGCTGGACCGCCGCATTTTTGCCATCGCCACGGCCGCCGCCTTTGCCGCCGGCGCGGTCATCGTTTTTATCTGAAGACAAGCCCGGAAACACATCATGCGCATCACCGGTATTGAAGCCATCGCCATCGACATCCCGCTCGAGAAAAATTTCGGCGGCTCCACGTACAGCGTGCTCAAGCGTTCCACAGTGATCACCCGGCTGCGCACCGCCGACGGACTGGTGAGCGAGGTCTACAACGGCGACAACCGTGCCCACGGGCTCGAAATCGCGCGCCTGGTGAATGAAGATTTATTCAATAAAATCAATGGCTTATCAATATTCGAGCGGGAGCTGGCGTGGGAGCGCATGTTTGCCCTGACGCACACCTATGGCGACCGCAAGCTGCTGCTTGAAGCCATCGCCTGCGTCGACTGCGCGATCTGGGACCTGACCGGCAAGGCGCTGGGCAAATCGGTGCGCGAGCTGCTCGGTGGTTACCGCGACCGGCTGCCGATCATTTCGATCGGCGGCTATTACATGCCGGGCAAGACCCTCGCAGACATCGGCCGCGAAATGGAGTCGTACCGCAAAGCCGGCATGGCCGGCGCCAAATTCAAGGTCGGCGGCCTTTCGCCGGAAGAAGATGCGCAGCGTGTCGCCGCCGCGCGCAAGGCCGCGGGTGACGATTTCATTCTCTGCGTCGATGCCAACCGCGGCTGGAAGGCGGCGGATGCGATCCGCTTCGCCAGGCTGGTCGAGCCCTGCAACATCCGCTGGTTCGAGGAGCCCTGCCACTGGTATGACGACGCGGCGCAGATGGCACGGGTGCGCCAGGCGATCCCGATGCCGGTCACCGCAGGCCAGTGTGAAATCACCAGCCATGCAATCCGCCGCCTGGTCGATGCCGGTGCGGTGGACCTGGTGAATTACGACGCCTCGGAAGGCGGTGGTGTCACCGACTGGCTGCGTGCCGCAGGTCTCTGTGCCGCAGCAGGCCTCGACATGGCCCACCATGAAGAGGCGCAGATTGCCAGCCACCTGCTCGCCGCGGTGCCGCACGGCACCTATGCCGAATGTTTTGCGGATCCGCAGCGCGACCCGGTGTGGCAGCACATGTGGGTGAACCGCCCGCAGATCAAGGACGGCATCATGGCCGTGGCCAATGGCCCCGGTTTCGGCATTGAGCTGGATCAGGACATGGTGCGCCGCTACCGTTCAAACTGATCCGCCAGCACCGCTCGCACACCCACTTCCTTCCGATGGCCCGCCTGCCCTTCACTCCGCCTGCCTTTCGCCCCCGGCTGCTCGAGGTCATCGGCGACTACAACGCCGCGCGGCTGCGCACCGATGTGCTGGCAGGCATCACCGTGGGCATCCTCGCGCTGCCGCTGGCGATTGCATTTGCGATTGCCTCAGGCATGACCCCGGAGTCCGGCATCTACACGGCGATCATTGCCGGCTTCATCGTTTCCGCGCTGGGCGGCTCACGCGTGCAGATCGGCGGCCCCACCGGCGCCTTCATCGTGATTGTCTACGGCATCGTGGTCAATTATGGGGTCGCCAATCTGCTGATCTGTACTCTGATGGCCGGTGTGATGCTGCTGGCGATGGGGCTGCTGCGCATGGGCACCTGGATCCGTTTCATCCCGGTTTCGGTGATCAGCGGCTTCACCAAGGGCATCGCGGTGCTGATCCTGCTGTCCCAGCTCAGGGATTTTCTCGGACTGACCACGGGCAAGCTGCCGGCGGAATTTTTCCCGCAGATTGTCGTGCTGTGGAATGCGCTGGACACGGTGAACTGGGCCACCGTGGGCCTGAGCACCGCCTGCCTGCTGCTGATCCTCGCCTGGCCGAAACGCTGGAGCCTGATACCCAGCCCGATCGTCGCCTTGGTATTCGGCACCGCGGCTGTCGCGCTGCTCCATCTGCCGGTCGAAACCATCGGCAGCAAGTTCGGCGGCATTCCGCAGTCACTGCCCGGATTCGCATTCCCGGCGCTGTCGGTGGAAACCATACGCCACCTCATCCCGCCAGCCATTGCCATCGCGCTGCTCGGCGCCATCGAATCTCTGCTCTCGGCCACTGTCGCCGACAACATGATCGATGACCGCCACAACCCCAACCAGGAGCTGATGGCCCAGGGCATCGCGAATATCGTCGCGCCGCTGTTCGGCGGCTTCTGCGCGACCGGCGCCATTGCCCGCACCAGCACCAATGTGCGCATGGGTGCCTACGGCCCGGTCTCCGGCATGGTGCATGCGCTGACGCTGCTCGCGGTGATTCTGGTCGCCGCGCCGCTGGCGACACACGTGCCGCTCGCCGCGTTGTCGGCAATCCTGGTGGTGGTGGCCTGGAACATGGGTGAATGGTCGGACTTCAGGACAATGCGCCGCTACACCATGAATTACCGCGCGATCCTGCTCGCCACCTTCGTGCTCACGGTGGTGTTTGACCTGACGGTCGCCGTTGAAGTCGGCATGGTGATGGCGGCGCTGTTCTTCATCACCCGCATCACCTCGCTGACCGATGTCATCGACGGCGGGCCGGATCCGGTGGCCGGCGACCGGGTGCGCTGCTACGAAATGTGCGGCTCGCTGTTCTTTGCCTCGGTCAACAAGGTCGAACCGCTGCTTGCACGAGCCAATCCGCAGGATCCCTGCCGCGTGCTGGTGCTCGACCTGCAGAAAATCATCAACGTCGACACCACCGGGCTCGACATCCTCGAGACCCTGCACCGCAAGCTCGAAAAAAACGGCAAGACCCTGCTGATCACCGCTGCCGGCGATCAGCCGATGTCGCTGTTCCGGCGCTCGGGTTTTGCCGCGCGGCTGGGCGCGGAGCGGCTGCTGGCGCAGCGCGCCGAAGGCATCGCGCGGGCCCGCGACCTCGCAGGCGCCGCACCGCACTGATCAGGGGCGCAAATACGCGTATCCCTCGCGCTGCTGCAGGCGCGTGATCTCGGCCACACCGGAAGGCACGAAGGAAGCCTCGGGTATGAACTGGCTGCGATCGAGCTTGCGGTTGCGCAGCGTGATCTGGCAGACGTCGAACTGCACGCCCTGCCCCTTCAGCTGCTCGACCGCGATGTTGTAGGGATTGCCGTTGGCATCCTTCGAGCCGTCCATCAGGAAATCCACGCCCTGGGCATGCGTCACCACGACGATCTTCGCCTTCGGATTGACTTCGAGATGGTTGCCGATGTTACGCAAGGCGTTGACAGCCTGCGCCCTGGTGTCATTGACGTGGTAGACCACCTTGTCCTGTGCCACGTTGGGATCACCGCCGGTGGTGGCGCAACCGCTGGCCAGAACCGCCATGGCGCACAACAACAGCAGGCCTGGTTTGGCCATGATCGATTTACCCATAAACTCCTCCGATCAGAAAATTGCAAACGAAATCGCAAACTACAGGGCAGCCTACTCCGCAGCCACTGCACCCGCAACCGCAAGGACACCGTCAACCATGAGTGATGTCATCACCCGCCATCTCGCAATACGCGGTCGTGTACAGGCCGTCGGCTACCGCAACTACATCGAATACAAGGCATCGGTGCTCGGCGTTGGCGGCTGGGTGCGCAACCGGCTGGACGGCAGCGTCGAGGCGCTGGTCTGCGGCACACCGCAGGCGGTGACGGAAATGATCGAGTGCGCGAAACGCGGCCCGCGGGCCTCGGTGGTTGAACAGGTCGAGGTCAGCGAAAGCACGGAAATCCACACAAGCTTCAGCCGGCTGCCGACGGCCTGACGCCTTTGCCAAACGCTATTTACGGGCAGCGCCCTTGCCCTGGTGGATGGCCGCGGCACGCGCGGCATAACGCTCGGCTTCGGACTTGCGGCCCAGCTCGACCAGCACCTGCGCCAGGTTGTTCAGCGTGTGCGCAGTGCTCGGGCTGTCGGGACCGAGGGTTTTTTCCTTGATCGCCAGCGAGCGCCGCAGCACCGGTTCGGCATCGGCAAACCGGCCCTGGGCCTGCAGCACGGTGCCGAGGTTGTTCAGGCTCGCCGCTGTTTTCGGATCATCGCCGTAGGCTTTTTCAAAAATGGCCAGCACGCGGCGGTGCAGCTTCTCGGCTTCGGCATAATTCCTCTGCGCCTGCACCACATCGGCGACGTTGTTGAGCAGCACACCCACCGCCGGGTCACGCGGCCCCAGCGACTTCTCGCGCAGCGCCAGTGCGCGGCGCAATTCCTTCTCCGCCTCCGGGAAACGCTGCGCAAATCGCAGCACCAGGCCGAGGGTGGCGATGCTCTGGTCGGTGGCGCGGTGGCTGCGGCCAAAGCTGCGCTCGGCTTCGGCGATGGCCTCGCGCGCAAACATCTCGGCCTGGTCGAGGCTGCCGCGCTGCAGGTGCATGTTCGCCTGCTCGCTCAACATGCGCCATTCGAGCTCGCCGGCCACGGCAGTGGATGCCAGCAGCGCAAGCAAGGCCAGCAGGCTGCGCAGCTTAATCATTGGCCATGGCCTCTCCAGCCTGGCTGCCGTAAAGGACGTTGACGTTTTCAGGGCGCAGCCAGTCGGACAGCGAACGGATCAGCTCTTCGTTGATGTTGACCTGCCAGGCCGGCCCGAGCTTGACCTCGCAGCGCGCGCCGTTGCTGGAATATTCGATCGCCACCGGACAATGGCCCTGGCGGTGCGGTGCCAGCAGCTCCTTCAGCTTGGCACCGGAAGACTGGCCGTTGCAGGTGAGGCGAATGCCGCGGGCGTAGCGGTTGCGCGCCTCGTTGAGGTCGAGCACGTTCAGCGCCTCCAGCCGCAGTGAATTGTCGGCGGCGCCGTTGCTTCCGCCGTTTTCACCCTCACCCTCGGGGCCGCGGTAACGCATCCGGCCGCGCACTTCGATCACCAGCAGCTCGTCCTCGCGCAGCTTGTGGCGGAACCGGTCAAAGGCTTCGCGATAGACCACGATCTCGTGCTTGCCGGTGTCATCGGACAGCAGCACGATGCCCATGCGGCCGCTGGCGGTGTTCTGCACCCGCACCGACAGCACCACGCCGGCGACAGTCACCGAACGTCCGGCAATGTCGCTGGCGGTTTGCAGCTCGCCAAGCTTGCGCCCGACCATGCGCCGCACTTCGTCGCGGTAGACATTGAACAGGTGGTCGCTGCGGTAGTAACCCAGCGCCATCTTTTCGTTCTGCAGCAATTCTTTCTTGCTCCAGCGCGGGACATTGGTCGGCGCCACCACGCGCGGCGCATCCACCGCGTCGCCGAACAGGCTGACCTGGGAGGCGGCGCGGCTCGCCTGCTCCGCCGATTCCAGCGCGAGGCCGACGCAGGCCATCAGCTCGGCGCGGTTGTCATTGACGCTGTCGAAGGCGCCGGCACGCACCAGCGATTCGACGACCCGCCGGTTCACCAGCCGCTTGTCGACGCGGTGGCAGAAGTCGAACAGGTCCTTGAACGGGCCGCCGGCCTCGCGCACCTCGACAATGTGGTTGATCGCGCCCTCGCCGGTGCCCTTGATGCCGCCCAGCCCGTAACGGATGCGTTTGCGGTCCACCGGCGCGAAACGGTAGCCGCCGGCGTTGACATCCGGCGCCAGCACCTCGAGTCCGTTCTCGCGCGAGTCTTCGACCAGCTGCTGCACCTTGTCGGTGTCGTTCATCACCGCCGACATGTTGGCCGCCATGAACGCCGCCGTGTGGTGCGCCTTCATGTAGGCGGTGTGGTAGGCCACCAGCGCATAGGCCGCGGCATGCGACTTGTTGAAGCCGTAGCCGGCGAATTTTTCCATCAGGTCGAACAATTCGTCGGCCTTGCGCTGGTCGAGCCCGTTTTTCGCCGCACCCTCGCGGAACAGGCCGCGGTGTTCGGCCATTTCCTCGGGCTTTTTCTTGCCCATCGCGCGGCGCAGCAGGTCGGCGCCGCCGAGGCTGTAGCCGCCGATGATCTGCGCCATCTGCATCACCTGCTCCTGGTAGACCATGATGGCGTAGGTCTCGGAGAGGATGCCTTCGACGCGGGGATCGGGATAGCTGAAACGCTTGCCGTGCTTGCGCGCGCAGAATTCCGGAATCAGTTCCATCGGGCCCGGCCGGTACAGCGCGACCAGCGCAATGATGTCGCCGAAGCGGTCGGGCTTGGCGCTTTTCAGCATGTCGCGCATGCCGCGCGATTCAAACTGGAACACCGCCGAGGTGTTGGCGCGGGCAAATATGTCGTAGGCCGCCTTGTCATCCAGCGGCAGGTTCTCAAGGCGGATGTCGGAGGACGGGTCGAGCTGGCGGATGTATTTCAGCGTCCAGTCGAGGATGGTCAGCGTGGTCAGGCCGAGGAAGTCGAACTTTACGAGGCCGATCGATTCGACGTCGTCCTTGTCGAACTGGCTGACCGCGGAGTCCGAACCGTCGGCGACATACAGCGGGCAGAAGTCGGTGAGCTTGCCCGGCGCGATCAGCACGCCGCCGGCATGCATGCCGACATTGCGCGTCATGCCTTCCAGCGTGCCCGCAAGCTCGAGCAGCTCGGCGACCTCCTCCTCGTTTTTCTCGCGCTCGGCGAGTTGCGGCTCCATCCTGCGCGCCTCTTCCAGCGTGATCAGCTTGCCGGGCTGGAAGGGAATCAGCTTGGCGAGCTGGTCGCAGAAGTTGTAACCGAGGTCGAGCACGCGGCCGACGTCGCGCACCACCGCCTTCGCCGCCATGGTGCCGAAGGTGGCGATCTGCGACACCGAGTCGGCGCCGTAACGCTGCTTCACGTAGTCGATGACGCGGTCACGCCCGTCCTGGCAGAAGTCGATGTCGAAGTCAGGCATCGACACCCGCTCCGGGTTCAGGAAACGCTCGAACAGCAGGTTGTAACGCAGCGGATCAAGGTCGGTGATGCCGAGGCTGTAGGCGACCAGCGAACCGGCGCCGGAGCCGCGGCCCGGCCCCACCGGCACGCCATTGTTCTTCGCCCAGTTGATGAAGTCGGCGACGATCAGGAAGTAGCCGGGAAAACCCATCTGCAGGATGGTCTTGATCTCGAACTCGAGCCGCTCGCGGTACGCCGGCTCCTGCTTGCGGCACTCCGCCTCGTCCGGGTACAGCGCGGCAAGCCGCGCCGACAGCCCTTCACCGGCACGGTCACGCAGATGTTCTTCGAGGCTGACGTTGTCCGGGGTCGGGAAATGCGGCAGCCGGCTCTTGCCCAGCGTCAGCTGCAGCGAGCAACGCTTGGCGATTTCAATTGTATTTTCAAGCACTTCCGGCACATCAGCGAACAGCGCCTGCATTTCCGCCTGGGTCTTGAAGTACTGTTCAGTGACGAATTTGCGCGGCCGCCGCTGGTCCGACAGCACATACCCCTCGGAGATGCACACCCGGGCCTCATGGGCGCGGAAATCATCAGGCTTCAGGAACTGCACCGGATGCGTAGCCACCGCCGGCAGCCCCATGCTCGCCGCGAGCTGCAGCGCCTGCGCCACATGGGTCTCAACCGGCACCGAGGCGGCACCGGAAGTCATCGCCTGCGCCCCAAGGCGCTGCACCTCCAGGTAATAACGGCCCGGGAAGCGCTGCGCCCAGGATTCGGCCAGCTTGCGCGCCGCCTCCTCGTGGCCAGCCACCAGCGACTGGCCGACATCGCCGTGGTGCGCCCCGGACAACGCGATGAGCCCGTCGGTGCCGACCTCGTCCAACCAGACACGCTGCACTTCGGCGCGGCCACGGTACTGGTTGGCGCGGTAGGCCCGCGTCAGCAACTCGCAAAGCCGCAGGTAGCCACCATGGTTCTGCGCCAGCAACAGCGCACGGAAGGGATTGTCGCGGTCGGCCTCGTTGGTGAGCCAGAGGTCGCAGCCGATGACCGGCTTGATCCCCTTGCTGCGGGCCTCCTTGTAGAACTTGACCATGCCGAAGACGTTCGACAGGTCAGTCAGCGCCAGCGCCGGCATGCCATCGGCCTTCGCGGCCGCCACGGCGTCATCAACGCGCACAATGCCGTCAACGATCGAGTATTCGCTGTGCAGACGGAGGTGGACAAACGGCGTGGGCATGGACAGGTATTTTAAGGCCTCGCAAGCGTCTCCGAACCCTCCACCAGACCACGATCACAAGCCCAATAAAATCCGCGACATAGGTCACGCTGCTGCGTACGGTTTGGGCACAGCGCCGCACCACGATGAAGGCAATGCCGCATAATCGCGGGCGCTCCACGCACGAACTCCCTATCTCAGAGCCGCCTTCCGATGCCAGAAAGTCAATCGAACTTCCACGAAATCAATGGCGTGCGTTACCACGCACGCAGCTGGGGCGAAGCCGATGCGCCCGCACTGTTCCTGCTGCACGGCTGGATGGATGCCTCGGCCTCCTTCCAGTTCGTCGTCGAGCAGTTGCAGCGCAACTGGCGGGTGATTGCCCCCGACTGGCGCGGCTGCGGACTCTCCGGCCGGCCTGTCGGCGGCTACTGGTTTCCCGACTACTACGCCGACCTCGACGCGCTGCTCGAGCTGTATTCGCCGGATGAACCGGCACGGCTGGTCGGGCACAGCATGGGCGGCGTGATCGCCTGCACCTATTCGGGCCTGCGCCCCGAGCGGGTGGCCAGACTGGTGTCGCTGGAAGGTTTTGGTCTGGCGCGCACCCGGCCGGCAGATGCGGTGCCGCGCCTGCGCAACTGGCTCAACGAGCTGAAACAGACACAGCGGTTTCGCAGCTATACCTCGATCGAGTCCTTTGCCGCGCGCCTGCGCAGCGAAAACCCGCGCCTCGACGATAGCCGCGCGCTGGCGGTGGCCCATGCCTGGGCACGGCAGGACAGCGAAGGCCGCGTCGAACTGCGGCACGACCCGCGGCACAAGCGCGTCAACCCGGTATTGTTCCGTCTCGAGGAGCTGATGGCCTGCTGGCGTGAATGCACCGCGCCGACGCTGTGGGTGTTCGCCCGCGACTCGAAGGGCAGCGGCTACCTGAACGACACACCCGAACAGCTCGCCGAGCGCAAGGCGGCTTTCCGCGACTATCACGAAGCCTGGATCGAGGATGCCGGCCACATGATGCACCACGACCAGCCGGCAGCCGTGGCGAAACTGATCGAGGATTTTGTCGGATGAGCGAAACCACCCCGCTGCTCGGCGTACTCGGCGGCATGGGCCCGCTCGCTGCCGCCGATTTCCTGAAAAAACTTGCTGAGGAAACCCCGGCACAGCGCGACCAGGAGCACATACCCTATGTCGCCTGGGGTGTGCCGCAGATTCCGGACCGGCCTTCGGCCATCCTCGGCCACGGCGAATCACCGCTGCCGCAGATGCTGGAAGGCGTGCGGCAGCTGCGCCGCGCCGGCGCGACAGCCATTGCCATTGCCTGCAACACCGCGCACCACTGGCATGCCGAACTCGAACGCGAAGGTGGCCTGCCGATCCTGCACATCGCCGATGCGGTGTGCAGCGAACTGGACGCCCGTGGCATCCATGGCGGCAAGGTTGGCCTGATTTCCACCGAGGGCACGGTACACGCAGGCTTCTATCAGGACCGCTTTGCCAAGCATGGCCTCGACTGCATGCCGAGCAGCCGCGAAGACCAGGACAGCCTGGTGCTGCCGGCCATCGCCGCGGTCAAGGCCAATGATCTGGCGCGTGCGCACCAGCTGGCCATCGCCGCGGTGTCACGCCTGCATGCCGCCGGAGCGCAGGCCGTGGTGCTGGCCTGCACCGAAACGCCGGTCGCGGTCGATTTCGCCGAGCATCCTGTCGCGGTGCACTGTATTGATGCAACCCGCGCACTGGCCCGCGCCTGTGTCGCCTGGCACCGGCGGGCATCGGCGCGCCACCTGGACAAATCCGCCGCAAACCGCTGAACACGGTCACGCCTGCTGGACAAAGAAATGGCCTTGTCTTAGATTGCCTGTGAGCCCGGCCGGCCGATTGAAGATTGCGGCTGCCCACCGGACCCGGAACGCTGAACAACGCCACCGATACAGGAGATCCACCATGTCCCGCATCACCCGCATCGCGACCGCAGTTCTCGCAGCCAGCTTCATTGCTGCACCGGCAGTCGCCCAGGAACTCACCGGCACGCTGCGCAAGATTCGCGACACTGGCAGCATCACCATCGGCCACCGCGAAGCCTCGATCCCGTTCTCCTACCTCGACGACAAGCAGCAGCCCATCGGCTACGCGATGGACCTGTGCATGAAAGTGGTCGATGCGGTGAAAGCCGAGCTGAAAATGCCCAATCTCAAAGTGGCGTTGCAGCCGGTGACCTCGGCCAACCGCATTCCGCTGCTGCAGAACGGCACCATCGACCTCGAATGCGGCTCGACCACCAACTCGGTCGAACGCCAGAAGACCGTGGCTTTCGGACCGACCTATTTCGTCATCAACGTCAGCGCCGCCGCCAAAAAATCCTCCGGGCTGAAGACGCTGGCTGACCTCAACGGCAAGACCATTTCCACGACCTCGGGCACCACCGCGGTGCCACTGCTGAAGAAGTATGAAAAAACCGCCAGCATCGACGTCAAGGAAATCTACGGCAAGGACCACGCCGAATCGATGCAGCTGCTGGCCACCGACCGCGTTGCCGCCTTCGTCATGGATGACATCCTGCTCGCCGGCCAGATCGCCAACCAGGCCAACCCCGGCGAATACATGATCTTCTCGGAATCACTGCGCACCGAGCCGTACAGCATGATGCTGCGTCGTGACGATCCGCAGTTCAAGGGACTGGTTGACCGCACCATTGGAGCCATCTACAAGTCAGGCGAAATCAACAAGATCTACGCCAAGTGGTTCACCAGCCCGATCCCGCCGCGCAACGTCAACCTTAATTTCCAGATGACACCGGCGATCCAGGAAGCGTTCAAGAACCCGAACGATCGCGGCGTGCAGTAAGAGGGCGCCCGCAGGCGACCACAAAGCCGGAATGCGGAAACGCTTCCGGCTTTTTCATTTTCAGGGCAAGCTAACGGACAAGGATCTCCCCGGAGCCGCCGGAGAGAGATCCAAAAAGGGAGAGCGGCTTGAACTACAACTGGAACTGGGGGGTCTTTTTCCAGGAGACCCCCGAAGGCGGCACACTCTACTGGGAAATGCTGGTGTCCGGCCTGGGCTGGACGCTGGCGGTATCAGTGGTGGCCTGGCTGATTGCGATGATCGTCGGCGCCGTGATCGGCACACTGCGCACCCTCGACAGCAAGGCGCCGGCGCTGTTCGGCCATGCCTGGGTGGAACTGTTCCGCAACATCCCGCTGCTGGTGCAGATGTTCCTCTGGTATTTCGTGATTCCGGAATTCGTGCCGCCGCTGAAACGCTGGATGGTCAATACCGACCCGGTCTATGCCCAGTTCCTTGCCGCAGTGCTCTGCCTCGGCCTGTTCACCTCGGCGCGTATTGCCGAGCAGGTGCGCGCCGGCATCCAGTCCCTGCCGCGCGGACAGCGCCTCGCCGGCAGCGCGCTGGGCCTCACCACCTGGCAGACCTACCGTTACGTGCTGCTGCCGATGGCCTTCCGCATCATCATCCCGCCGCTGACCAGTGAAACGATGAACCTGATCAAGAATTCATCAATCGCGCTGACCATCGGTCTTGCCGAACTCACCTTCCGCGCACGCGAGCTGGGCGAATACACCTTCAGCTTTTTTGAAGCCTTCACCGCGGCTACCATGGTCTACGTGATCATCTCGATGTCGGCGAACCGGGTGATGGCCTGGGTCGAACGCAGGGTCGCGGTGCCGGGCCTGATCGCTGCCGGCGGCGGAGGCCACTGATGAATTTCGACCTCACGATCATCGTCAACGCCCTGCCCTACCTGTGGAAGGGTTTCCAGTACACGCTCGAGCTGACGGCGATAGCCGCCGCCGGCGGACTCTTTTTTGGCACCCTGCTGGCGCTGGCGAGGTTGTCCTCGATCCACGCTCTGCAAATGGTCGCCGCCGGCTACGTCAACCTGATGCGCTCGATACCGCTGGTGCTGGTGATTTTCTGGTTCTTTTTCCTGGTGCCGCTGATCCTGCAGGCGATCACAGGAGCAACGCGCCCGCCGCAGGTCGGCGCCGAGCGCACCGCAATCATCACTTTCATCATGTTCGAGGCGGCCTACTTCTGCGAGATCATGCGCGCCGGCATCCAGTCGATACCCCGCGGCCAGATCTTCTCGTCCTATGCGCTGGGCCTCACCTACAGCCAGACCATGCGCCTGGTGATCCTGCCGCAGGCCTTCCGCAACATGCTGCCGGTGCTGCTGACCCAGACCATCATCCTGTTCCAGGACACCTCGCTGGTCTATGTGATCTCTGCCACCGACTTTGTCGGTGCCGCAGCCAAGGTCGCGCAGCGCGACTCCAAGCTGGTGGAGATGTACCTGTTCGTCGCACTGGTCTATTTCACGCTGTGCTTCTCGCTGTCACTGGCGGTGAAGCAATTGCAGCAAAAAATCGCCGTCATCCGCTGAGGGAACCCCTGTCATGCCCATGATCGAATTCAAAAGTGTCAACAAATGGTACGGCGGCTTCCAGGTGCTGAGGGACTGCACGACCAAGGTCGAAAAAGGCGAGGTCGTGGTGGTCTGCGGCCCCTCGGGCTCGGGCAAATCGACGCTGATCAAGTGTGTCAACGCCCTGGAGCCCTTTCAGCAGGGCGAAATCATCGTCAATGGCCAGTCGGTAGGCGACAAGACCACCAACCTGCCGCGGCTGCGCTCGCAAATCGGCATGGTGTTCCAGCATTTCGAGCTGTTCCCGCACATGACCGTCCTTGAGAACCTGAACCTGGCGCAGGTCAAGGTGCTCGGCCGTGGTGCCGATGAGGCCGCCGAAAAATCGCAAATGCTGCTCAAGCGCGTCGGTATGCTCGACCACGCCCCGAAATTTCCCGGCCAGCTCTCCGGCGGCCAGCAGCAGCGCGTGGCCATTGCCCGAGGCCTGGCGATGGACCCGATCGCGATGCTGTTCGACGAGCCGACTTCGGCACTGGACCCGGAAATGATCAACGAGGTGCTCGACGTGATGGTCGAGCTCGCCCACGAGGGCATGACCATGATGTGCGTGACCCACGAAATGGGCTTCGCGCGCAAGGTCGCCCACCGGGTGATCTTCATGGACCGCGGCGAAATCGTCGAGGACGCGACCAAGGACGAGTTCTTCGGCACCCCGCGCTCCGAACGCGCACAGCTCTTCCTGTCGAAGATTCTGCAGCACTGAAAGGGCGCCGAAGGTAGAATGCGCGCTTTTTACGGAAAGCGCCGAAGGCGCGTCACGACATGGCTACGAGCACGGCAAAGAAAAAATCCGCGGTCCAGTATGACTGCAGCAAATGCCCCGGCTACTGCTGCAGCTACCCGTTGATCGAAGTCGGCAAGCGCGACATCGCGCGGCTGGCCAAACACTTCGACATCACCTACGCACAGGCCGAGTCACGCTATACGCGTTACGACCGCTCTGAAAAAGTGCGTTCGCTGAAGCAGCAGGACGACAAACACTTCGGCAAGATCTGCAAGCTGTTCGACACCAAGAAGCGCTGCTGCACGGTGTATGAGGCACGCCCAGGCGTCTGCCACGAGTATCCGGACGGCAAGCGCTGCGGCTACTACGAGTTCCTGCAGTTCGAACGCGAACACCAGCAGGATCCCAAGTTCGTCGCCACCACCGACAACTGAAACCGCCTGAGAACCGCGACGCCTAGACCAGCGTCGCGCACAGCCCGTGCAGAAACCGCTCGCAGCGGGCAATCTGCTCGAGGCTGACGAATTCGTCGGGTTTGTGCGCCTCACGGATCGAACCCGGCCCGCAGACCACGGTCGGCACGCCGGCCACCTGGAACTGCGAGGCCTCGGTGCCGAATGACACCTTGGCGATGTCCGCGCTGCCGGAGAACTCCTGCACCAGGGCGGTGATTTCAGATTCCGCCGCGGTATCCAGCGCCGGAATCTCCGACATCTTCTGCAGCGTGAAGCCGCTGCGCGGATCCACCGCCTTCATTTCCGGCTCGAGCACCTGGCGCAGGTGCGTCTCAAACTCGGCGCGCAGCCGGTCGGGATCGTCGCCCGGCAGGTTGCGGAACTCAAAATCAAACATGCATTCGTGCGGCACGATGTTCAGCGCCGTGCCACCGCGGATCACGCCGGTATGCACCGTGGTGTAGGCCACGTCGAAACCGCGGTCATAAGGGCCGCGGTCGCGATGTCGCCGCGCCAGCCCCTTCAGGAAGGCCACCGCCTCAGCCGCCGCCTCGACCGCGTTGACACCATACGGCGCGTAAGCGGAATGTGAAGCCAGGCCGCGCACCGTGCAGCGGTAACTCTGTTTGCCCTTGTGCGCGATCACCGGCCGCATCTCGGTCGGCTCGCCGACGATGCAGGATTTCGGCCGGATGCCGGCCGCCACCATGTCGGCCAGCAGCCCGCGCACGCCGAGGCAGCCAACCTCCTCGTCATAGGAAAACGCCAGGTGCAGCGGCGTGTTGAGGCCGCGCTGCACATGCTCCGGCACCACCGCCAGCACGCAGGCGATGAAACCCTTCATGTCCGAAGTACCGCGGCCGTAGAGCCGGCCGTCACGTTCGATGACGGTGAAGGGATCACTCGCCCAGTCCTGCCCGTCCACCGGCACCACATCGGTATGCCCGGACAGCACGATACCGGGCTCCTTGCGCGGCCCCAGCGTCGCAAACAGGTTGGCCTTGCCACGCTCGGCGTCGTAGGTCAGGCGGATCTCGGCATTGAGCGGACGCAGGTACTCGCGCACGAAATCGATCAGCTCAAGGTTGGAATCCCGGCTGACCGTGGGAAAGGCGATCAGCGTGCGGATCAGGTCCAGCGTTTCCGCGGCCGGCGCGGCATCGGGTTGGATTTGCACGACCGATTACGTCCCTTGTTAAAGAGCCAGCATAGGCAGGCATGCAGAGGCTGTCAACGCAGCAGGTGACTGAGACGTAAACACGAACATCGCCCCTTGATTCCTTCCCCCTCAGGGGGAAGGCTAGGATGGGGGTGTGCACACCACATCACACAGCCCAAGCCCAACACTGCAATCACATGCCCAGACTGACGCCAATCCAGCGCTCAAATTCCCACCGGCTTCGCAAAAACATGACCGATGCGGAACTGGCACTCTGGCAACAACTTCGTTTACGACAGGTTCACGGCCTCAAATTCCGCCGGCAATACCCTATCGGGCCTTACATCGCAGACTTCGCATGTCTCTCGATAAAATTGATCATCGAGGTAGATGGCAGCCAGCATGCCGATCAAAAAAATGCGGATATTCAGCGGGACCAGAGCCTTCACAAAGCAGGATTCAAGGTGCTGCGATTCTGGGATACTGAGGTCTTGCAGGAAACCGAAAGCGTAATGGAGTTTATATGGGCCGTAGCACAAGAGCGGACAGCACTTTGACCACCCCCACCCTGGCCCTGCCGTCAAGCGGCACCGAGGTCCCCCTGAGGGGGAGGGAATTTCTCAACGCCGCCAGCAGACGATTCACTGGGTTGGTCTGTGCTGCAAGCTGTGCATTGATACTGTCGCAAAACGCCGCTGCCGCCGAACTGCGCATCGGCCTCTCCGGGGAAGTGACTTCGCTCGATCCGCATTTCCTCGCCGCACAGCCGAACCTGACCGTGGCGCGCCATGTCTTCGAGTCACTCACCGATGTCGATCCGCAGACGCGGCTGATTCCGGGCCTCGCCGAACGCTGGCGCGCGATCGACACGCTGACCTGGGAATTCAACCTGCGCCGCGGCGTGAAATTCCATGACGGCACGCCGCTCACCGCGGAGGATGTCGCGTTCTCGCTGGCGCGGCCGCTGTCAATCAAGGGCAGCCCCGGCGGTTTTGCCGCGTTCGTGCGTGCCGTCGCTTCAACCACGGTGGTGGACGCACAAACCATCCGCGTGCGCACCAAATATCCCTACGGTGCACTGCCCGAGGATCTGAACTCGATCCTGATCGTGTCGAAAAAACATGCCGAGAACGCCGGCCCCGAGGATTTTGATTCAGGCCGCGCGCTGGTCGGCACCGGGCCCTACCGCTTTGTGCGTTACCAGCGCGGCGACCGCCTCGAGCTCGAGCGCAGCGAACACTGGTGGGGCAAGGCCGCACCCTGGGAACGCGTCACGCTGCGGGTGATCCCCGCTGATCCCTCACGCACCGCGGCGCTGCTCGCCGGCGAGCTTGACGTGATCGAGCACGTGCCCTCGGCAGATATCAATAATATCAATAAAAACAATCGCTTACGTGTTATCCAGACCACTTCCTGGCGGACCATCCTGCTCCACCTCGACCAATATCGGGCACAACCGCCGGGCACCACCGATGCCGCGGGCAAACCACTCGCCACAAATCCACTGATGGATGTACGCGTGCGCCGCGCAATCTCCAAAGCCATTCATCGCGAAGCCATCGCGGCAAAAGTGATGGAAGGCCTCGCCGTGCCGGCAGCAAACATCGTCTCGCCCGGCGTGTTCGGCCACAACAGCGCGTTGAAGACCGAAGCCTTCGATCCTGAAGGCGCGCGCAAGCTGCTCGCCGAAGCCGGTTATCCGAACGGGTTCCGCATCACTCTCACCGGACCGAACAACCGCTACATCAACGACGAACAGGTGCTGCAGGCCGTGGCGCAGATGCTTGCCCGCGCCGGCATCCAGACCCGCGTCGAGGCGATGCCGATGTCGGCCTTCCTTGGCCGCGTGCGCAAGGAAGAAACCGCGGTGTCGCTGCTGGGCTGGGGCTCCTTCGCCGCCGACCTCGCGCTGCGTTCACTGGTTGCCGCACCCAACGCCGAAAAAGGCTACGGCGCCTGGAACTGGGGACGTTACGCCAATCCCAAAGTGGACAGCGTGATGGAGCAGGCACTGGCCAGCGTAGACCGCGCAAAGCGCGAAGCACTGGCACGCGAAGCCAACACACTGGCGATGCAGGATCTTGCCTTCATCCCGATCCACCACCAGGTGGTGAGCTGGGCGATGCGCGCCAATCTGGCCTATACCGCGCGCACCGACGAATTCACCTTCGCCCACCACTTCTCGCCGCGCTGAAATCTTGCTCACTTACGCCCTGCGCCGCCTGCTGTGGAGTGCAGCCTCGCTGTGGCTGATGTCGCTGCTGGTGTTCGCCGGCGTACACGCCATCGGCGATCCGGTGGCGCTGCTGATCAGCCCGCAGGCCGACCAGGCCGAGATCGCCCGCACTACCGCGCTGCTCGGCCTTGACCAGCCGCTGTGGCGGCAATACCTGCTGTTTTTCAAAGGTGCGCTGTCCGGCGACCTCGGTCTGTCCTTCGTCGCCAGCGTGCCGGCGATCGGCCTGATCCTCGAACGCCTGCCGGCCACCCTCGAGCTGGCACTGGCGGCGATGCTGATCGCAGTCGGCCTCGGCATCCCGCTGGGCCTCTATGCCGGTCTGCGGCCGCGCTCATGGCCGGCACGCGCGGTGATGGCGCTGTCGACGCTGGGCTTCGCGCTGCCCACTTTCTGGGTCGGGCTGATGCTTATCCTGGTGTTCGCGGTGCAGCTTGGCCTGCTGCCCTCCACCGGCCGCGGTGCCACCGTGGACATCGCCGGCATCGGCTGGAGCCTGTTCACCGCGGACGGCCTGCGCCACCTGCTGCTGCCGGCACTGACGCTGGCGCTGTTCAAGCTCGGCCTGCTGATTCGCCTCACCCGCGCCGGCGCCCGCGAGGCACTGGGGCTCGACTACACGCGTTTTGCCCGCGCCAAGGGTCTCACTGAAACCGCGGTGCTGCGCCGGCATGTGCTGCCGAACATCCTGATTCCGGTGGTCACCGTCGCCGCACTGGAGTTCGGCTCGCTGATCGCCTTCGCCATCGTCACCGAAACCGTATTCGCCTGGCCGGGCATGGGCAAGCTGCTGATCGAATCGATCAACCTGCTCGACCGGCCGGTGATCGTCGCCTACCTGCTGGTGACGATCACGCTGTTCATCACCATCAACCTGCTCGCCGATCTGCTGCATGCGCTGCTCGACCCACGGCTGCGTTTGGGGCACTCATGAGCAACGCCGCACCACTGCAACTGCAATGGACTGCGTTCAACCGCGACGGCATCGCCCGCGCCGCGTTGTGGCTGCTTGCGCTGCTGGTGCTTGCCGCACTCGCAGCCCCACTGCTCTCTCCGCAGAACCCCTACGACCTCGCCCAGCTCGACATCCTCGATGCCCGGCAGCCGCCGGGCACGTCCGCGGGTGCCGGCTACAACTTCTGGCTGGGCAGCGACGACCAGGGCCGCGACATGCTGTCGGCCATCCTCCACGGCCTGCGCATCAGCCTCGGCGTTGCCGGCATCGCCACCGTGCTCGCGCTGGGCATCGGGCTGATCACCGGATTACTCGCTGCTCGCGCCGGCGGCTGGACCGATCTCGCACTGATGCGGCTGGCCGACCTGCAGCTGTCGTTCCCGGCCATACTGGTTGCGCTGATCCTGCTCGCGCTGACCGGCCAGGGCCTGGACCGCATCATCGTTGCGCTGGTGGTGGTGCAATGGGCCTACTACGCACGTACGGTGCGCGCCGCGGCGCTGACTGAACTCCGGCGCGAATACATCGAAGCCGCGGTCTGTGCCGGCGTGCGCCCGCTGCGCCTGATGTGGCGCCACCTGCTGCCGAACATCATGCCGCCGCTGCTGGTGGTGGCCACCGTGCAGATGGCACAGGCCGTGGCACTGGAAGCCACGCTGTCCTTCCTCGGCCTCGGCCTGCCGATCACCGAGCCCTCGCTGGGCCTGCTGATCGCCAACGGCTACACCCACCTGCTCTCGGGAAAATACTGGATCAGCTTTTTCCCGGGGCTGGCGCTGCTCGCGCTGATCGTCACGCTGAACCTGGTTGGCGACCGCCTGCGTGACGTATTCGACCCGCGTTCGCGCTAAACTGACCATCTGTTCCACAACTCCACGCCGATCTTGAAAAAACTCCTGCTCACCCTGCTGGTGCTGGCCATTCTCGGTGGCGGCGGTTTCGCCGGCTGGTGGTACGCCGCCGACCGCGGCCTCATCGCCGGCAAGCCGAATTCGCCCCGCGCCGAAAATTTCAAGGCCGCGATCGACCACCACCTCGCACAGGGTGCACGCAATTTCTACAGCCAGCCCTGCGTCAGCGTGCCGGTTCCCCCCGGCACCCAGGGCGGCGGTTTCAAGGACACCCGCTTCGACCACACCCCGGTCGGCTTTTTTGTCAGCCCCGATCTGCGCAACGATCCCGGCGGCTCGATCAAAAACCGCCTCGCCTTCCTCGAGAAACAGGGCCTGCTGCAATCCAGCATCACTGCCGGCGGTAGCACTGAGTTCGTGATGACCTGGCGCGGCTTTGCCGCCTCCAACGGCAACGGCTGCTTCCACGTTTCCAGCGCCGAACGCGACGCCAAAATCATCGGCTTCGAGAAAAAACGCAGTGAAAACGGCGTCGACATCTACGAGGTCACCGCCAGCGCACAGCCGAAATCCATTGAAGCCTGGGCGCAGACGCCGGAATTCAAGGATCTCTTCCCGCAACAGTCAGGCATGCTGCGCCAGCTCAACCCCGATCCGGTGATCTACGAACTGGCGCGCGGCGACACCGGCTTCACCGTGATCACCGAGCGCGGCCAGCCGACACGCTCACCCGCCAGCGAACAGGCCGCGATCACCGTCAAGCTGGTCGGGAAGCTGACGGCGGACAGGGTCAAGGCCGCTGCGCAGTCCTACATCGCACGCACTTCGGAACATGTCGCGAACAACCGGCTGTGCCTGCAACTGCCCGGCGCGCACGAGGTGGACCAGATCACCCCCGATCCGCGCGTTACAGCATCCACGGCGGCTGCCACCGATCTGAGCTTCGATATCTACAACCTGATCAACCGCGAGCTGCGCGACGGCGATCCGCGGCTGCGCAGCTATGCCTTCCTGCGCCGCCTCGAAACCCTGGGTATTGCCCGCTCCGAGCTGCTCAACTACTCCGAATTTAATGGTGCGCCGGCACAGGGCGGCGTGCGTTTTGTATTGCCGCGCTCCTTCACCGAACGTTTTGCCGGCGGTCCGCGCGGCTGTTACGTTCTGGGCACGCTGCAGGTCGAGGAAGCCATCCGCTTCATGCCCTTCTCCACCGGCCAACCCAACCCGCCGTTCACCGCCAGGCTCGCACTGACGCCGGTGGACGAAGATGCAAAACGCATCATCGCCGCCTTCGGCCACTACAGCCGCGTCGCAGAAGCGGGTGCGGTGCTCTCCGGCACGCTGAACTACAAGGATGGCGAGCTGCAGGTCGGCCACGCCCAGCTGCGCTTGCCCACCTTTCATCCCGATGTATCAGGCCTGCGCCTGCCGGTGATACAGACCGGCCTGTCGCGTCCGCCAGGTGCTGCACCCCTCGGGGCACGCGGCTTCATCAGCGTGCCGAATGCCCAATCCGGTAGCCTGACCGGCACCGCAGTACACGCCATCGGTGTCTACGAAGGACGTCTGCCCGGCGGCCTGCGCCGTGAGGCCGGCAGCCATCCCGAAGGCGTGGTCAACGTGACCGTGCATCCGACCCGAGATCCTGCGGTGCTGTACCTGGTGGCTTATGAGCCGGTGAACTGGGTGCTGCAGGTACGCCCCGGTGCGCGCCTGACCCGCATCATCACCAGCGGTTACCATGCCCAGCGTGTCACGGTGCAGGGTGCCGCCGGCGTACCGGTGGTAACCACACCGTACCGCGGCGAACACAGCGATCCTTTCAACGGTGCGCTGCGTGTCACCGGCGTCAAACCGGCATCTGCACAGCATCAATACTCGGGCGCCAGCTTCGAGGTCGGCCGCTAGAACTCATTCCAAAAACGCCTGCGCTTGCCATGACTGCGTCGCCCGCTGCGTTTCTCCCCGCCTTGCCATTCATGTAATGTCTCGTCGAAGCCTCGCGGGCGCCCGTTGTTGACTCAATTGGCTGGCGGCGCTCGGCAGGTTTTTGAAATGGGTTCAGCATCGGTACCAACAAAAAGGCCGGCATATGCCGGCCTTTTTTATTGACGCCGCAAGCTGTTACTGCGGCTGCATGCCGATCTGCGCCGCGACCTTGCGGTAACGCTCCAGCTCGGCGCGGATGTGCTTGGCAAAGGCTTCGGAACCAAGAGTCGTGGTTTCGGCGCCACCGACCGCGGCATACCGTTTTTTCACCTCGGGATTGCCCAGCGCTTCGGTCGACGCGGCATACAGCGTCGCAATCACTTCCTTGGGCGTGCCCTTCGGCGCGAACAGGCCGACCCAGATCGAGGCATCGACACCGGGCACGCCAGCTTCCTGGGCCGACATGTATTCCGGAATCTGCGGCGAACGCTTGGCCGTGGTCAGGCCCAGCACCTTGACGCGTTTCGCCTGCAGATGCGGCAGCACGCCGGGCAGGCCGGCAGCGGTGAACACGACTTCATTACCGGCCACCGCAGACACCGCCGGGGCACCACCCTTGTACGGCACATGTACGGCCTTGGCACCGGCGGCGGCCACCAGCCACTCCTGCGCCATGTGATTCACTGAACCGGTGCCCGGCGAACCGAAGGTCACGGTGCCCGGCTTGGCTTTCATCGCCGCCACCAGGTCCTTCAGCGTGTTGAACGGCGACGCCGCATTGACCACCACCAGCATCGGCGCGTCGCTGACCATGATGATCGGCGTGAAGTCGCGTTCGACGTCATAGGGCATGCTCTTGAACAGCACCGGATTCACCGACATCTCGCCGGTGTGCGCAGCGAGCAGCGTATAACCGTCGGCGGAGGCCCGCGCAGTAGTGCCGGTGGCGATGAAGCCATTGGCGCCGGGCCGGTTGTCGACAACAAACTGCCAGCCCTTGGTCTCGGCAATCTTGTTGCTGAGAATGCGCGTCGAGGTGTCGACCACGCCACCCGGCGCGAAGGGCACCAGCAGGCGGATCGGCTTGCTCGGGTATTTTTCGGCAGCCTGAAGCGGCAGCACTGCGGCCAGCAACGGGAGCAGCAAGAGTAATCCTCGCATCGTCATTTTCATAATTTTTCCTTTAAAAACAATGACTTATAAAATATTGGGGCAATACCCACATCAGAGCTTGAGCAGGTGCCGCCATTTCTCCCGCACCTGCTCCTGTAATGCCTTGCTCGCTTCGGCCACCGCCGGAAAGTCGTGCAGGTGGTCATAGGGACGGCAGGCATCGATGATCGCCTTTGAATTGTAGGGCGCATCGGAGCGATAGGCGACGAACATAGGATCGTTCTTCGAACCCATGCCGCGCTTGATGATGTCGATGTCGACCTCGGGGTCGCTGCGCGTCGCCACCGCCCACATCACTTCCTGCAGGTTCGAGGGATCGATGTCTTCATCAACAACAATGGTGTAGCGGGACATATAGGCGCCGACACCGCACTGGTTCAGGATCAGCGCCGCCTGGCGCGCGTGGCCGGCGTAACGCTGTTTGATCGCCACCACGTTGAACATGCGTGCACCGCCGATTTCATGCGCCCACACACTGGCGACATCGGGCACGCCGGCGGCAAGCAGTGCATCGAACAGCAGGGCCGAACGCATCACGGCTTTGGAGTACGAATAATCGTTGGGTGGTTTAGCCGGGGGGCTGCCGACGATGACGGGATTGTTGCGGTAATACACGCGCTCGATGGTCACCACCGGCGCATCACCTTCCTTGCCGGGGTAGTAGCCGTGGAATTCACCGAAGGGCCCTTCCTTGCGGCGGTCACCGGGATGGCACCAGCCTTCGAGCACGATTTCCGAAGCCGCCGGTATCGGCAGTCCGGTCAGTTCACCACGCACCACCTGCACCGGCTCGCCGAGTATCGAACCGATGTAGTTGTATTCGCACATGCCGAAGGGCACTTCGATGCCCGAGATCAGATAACCCAGTGGATCACAGCCAATGACGATGGCCACCGGAAAAGGCTTGCCCGCCTTCATGTACTTGTCGTACTGGATCGCGCCGTGTTTGCCGGGGATCATGTCGAGGCCGACATGGTTTTTGTCAAAGGCCTGCACCCGGTAAGTTCCGACATTGACCCAGTCGCTGTCGTAATCCTTCGTCACCACGCAACAGCCGGTGCCGATGTACGGCCCGCCGTCCTGCTCGTGCCACAACGGCGACGGAAAGATGTTGATGTCGACATCCTTGCCGGACTGGATGTTCTCGAATACCGGCCCCTTCTCGACGAGCACTGGATCGTATTTCTCGGCAGCGGCCTGCCATTGCTTGGGCAGGCCACGGAGTTTTTGCACCAGCGCGCGGTGGCTGCGCTCCACCGGCAGTCGCAGGATCGAGGACAACCGCGCCGGACTCGCCGTGCTGCAAGTCAGCACACGGAAACCTTTGGCGTAACCCTTGATCTCATCGAACAACAGCGCCGGCGCACCGTCGATCTTGACGTTCATCTCGCTGATCGCGCCCAGTTCGAGCTTCGCATCGGCGCCCGGCACATCCTTCAGCTCGCCAAGCTGGCGCGCCGTATCCAGCCAGGCACGCAGGTCGAGGGGATTGCCGGCCGGATGCGTCATGATCAACCCTTCCCTGCTTTTTTCCGCTTGCTGGCGGCCAGCCGCACGGCCTTGACCACCTCGGGATAAGTCGCACAGCGGCAGAGGTTGCCGGCGAGATAGTGGCGGATCTCGTCCTCGGAAGGATTGGCATGTGCGTCGAGCAGCTGGCGCGTCATCAGCACAAAACCCGGCGTGCAGAAGCCGCACTGGAAGGCCCCGGTTTCGATGAAGGCCTGCTGCACAGCATCGAGGCCATGCTCATCTTTCGATCCCGCCTGCGGCTCTTCAATGGTGCGCACATCGGCGCCATCGATCAGCGGCGCCAGCGTCAGGCAACCCGACACCGCCTTGCCGTCGACGATCACCGTGCAGCAACCACAGAGTCCCTGCGCGCAGCTTTCACGTGCGCCGCACAGGCCCTGCCCTTGCAGCACCTCGACCAGGTTCTGGTGGTTGCCGACCTGCGCGGAAGCCGGGTGGCCGTTGAGGATGAATGTAATCGTGCGTTGTGTCGTCATGTCTTTAATCTTCCAGCGGCTTGCCGGCATTGGCGCGCAGGCCGCGATAAACCGCTTCAGCCGTCAGCGGCAGGCTGGTCAGGCGTACGCCAACCGCATCGTCAATGGCGCTGGCGATGGCCGGCGACACGCCGAAGGTACCGCTTTCACCTACCCCCTTGGCGCCGAAGGGACCGGACTGCTGGACCATATCGACAGCCTCGTTCTCCATCACTGCCGGCACGTCACGAATGCCCGGAATCTTGTAGTCGGCGAGCGAGGCATTGGTGCACTGGCCGGCGTCGAAATCCATGCGTTCGTACAGCGTAAAGCCGAGCTGCATCAGCGTCGCGCCGGAAATCTGGGTCTCGACGATCACCGGATTCACCGGACGGCCGACATCGACCAGGTTGACCAGGCGCGTGACCTTGAATTCGCCGGTTTCGGTATCGACCTCGACTTCAGCACCGGTGGCGCCAATCATCCAGAACGGCGTCGCGTTGGTGGTCTGGCCCTGCGCATCGGGCGAGGTATAAGTCGGGATGTAACTGCCGACACCGACCACATTACCCGCCTGCATGCCGTATTTCTTGCGGAAGATATCGGGGATCGGCGCAGTCTCCGCCGAGAGGCCGACCTCCTGCGCCAGCTGCATCAGCTTGTCGCGTGCATCCTCGGCGGCCAGCTTTACCGCATGGCCCATGTGGTAGGTCGAGCGTGAACCCAGCGTCGCCATGTCGTATGGCGTGACATCGGTGTCGGGATGGACCACGGTCACTGTTTCCACCGGCACACCCAGCGCCTCGGCGGCAAACTGCGCCATCGCGGTATCCGAACCCTGCCCCATGTCCACTGTGCCGCAGTAGACCATCACGCTGCCGTCGGCGCTGATGTTGACGATCGCCACCGAAGTCGTCGGCGAAATGCTCGCCTTGAAGCCGATGGCGATGCCGCGGCCGCGGCGGATGCTGCCCTGGCCATGATCAAACGGTTTTTCCCACTGCATGCGTTCGGCCAGGCGCTCGAGCACCTTCTCGATGCCGGCGTCCTGCATGATCGTGCCGGTTGCCTGCGGCCGGCCGTTTTTCAGAATGTTTTTGCGGCGGAAAGCGAGCGGATCAATGTTCAGAGCTTTCGCGATCATGTCGGTGTGGCTCTCGTAGCCCCACACCAGCTGCGGGATACCGAAGCCGCGCAAGGCACCTGCCGCCGGCAGGTTGGTGTACAGCGCGTAGGAATCGATCGCAACATGGTCGATGTCATAAGGTCCGGGCGCGGTAAAGCCGGACTTCTGCGTCACCCGCGGCCCGATGTCGGCATAGGCACCGCCGTTCCACCACACCTCGCATTCGCGCGCAGTGATCTTGCCATCCTTGGTCACCGCGCTCTTGATGCGCAGCGTCGCCGCGTGTTTGGTGATCTGGTAGAACTGCTCTTCCATGGTCAGTGAAATCTTCACCGGCCGGCCGGCAAGCAGCGCCGCAATCGCGGTCAGCGCCTCGATCTTGATGTAAAGCTTGGCGCCGAAGCCGCCGCCCAGGTACGGCACTTTCACCCGCACCTTGCTTTCCGGCCAGCCGAGCAGGCGCGCGATCTCGATGCGCACAAAAGACGGACTCTGCGAGGCGGTGTGGATGTCCAGCCGGTTCGGCTGCGGATCCGCAACGGTGACAAACGGCTCCAGCGGCACATGCAGCACCTGCTGGGTGCGGAAGGTGTGCTCGAACACATGGTCGGCTTCGGCGAAGGCCTTCTGCGCATCACCGCGGCGCAGATGGAAATCCAGCGCGATGTTGGTGTCGCGCTTGTCCTTCAGATGCTTCAGGTCGGGAAAGGTGCCGGCAGGCTTCAGCACCTCGTGCACCACGGCCTTCGAGGTCATCGCCTCGATCTCGTCGAACACTGCCGGCAGTTCCTCGTAATCGACGACAATGGTCTGCGCCGCCGCTTCGGCAACGTGGACATCAGCCGCCAGCACCAGCGCCACCGGCTCACCGACATGGCGCACCTTGTCGATCGCCAATACAGGCTGGTCATGGAAGGCCGGACCGTAGTGCGGATCCGGCACCAGCTTCATGATGTCGGCGGCGGTATAGACCGCATACACGCCGGGCATCGCCTGCGCGGCGGAAACATCAATGCCGCGGATGCGGCCGTGGGCCACGGTACTGCGATGCACCTTGCCGTACAACATGCCCGGCAGGCGCAGGTTGTGCACATACTCGGCCTTGCCGGTCACTTTGGCGCGTGCCTCGACGCGCGGAATCGAACGGCCTACCGAGTTGGTTTTTCCCAGAGTGCTTGCCATGATCAACGCTCCCCGCCGGCCAGTGCCTGCCTGACCGCACGCGCGGCATGCACCCGCAGCAGCTCGCGCTTGTATGCCGCAGAACCGCGGGCATCCCCGATGAGTTCGGCTTCCGCAGCCGCCGCTTCACCAACCCGCGCCAGCACGGCATCCGTCACCGTCGCACCACGCAGCTGGGCCTCGGCCTGCGCCATGCGCAGCGGCTTTTCAGTCGCGGCACTGACCACCACGCGCGCATCCTCAATCAGCGTGCCGTCGGTTTTCAGCGACACCGCGATGCCCAGCGTCGGCCAGTCATCGGCGGTGCGGGTGGTGCATTTGACATAGGTCGAACGGCGGCCATCCTGCGCCGGCACATGCACCGAGCTGATCAGTTCGTTTTTCACCAGCGCGGTTTCGTAATAACCGGTGAACAGGTCCTGCACCGCCAGCCGGCGCTCGCCAGCCACGGACACCGCGGTCAGTTGCGCATCCAGCGCGATCAGCACCGGCGGCAGGTCCATGTGCGGATCGGCATGCGCGAGGTGGCCGCCCAGCGTGGCGACATTGCGCACCCGCACATTCGACAGCGTGCGCAGCGTGCGCGTGATCACCGGCGCCGCCTTGCGCACCGCGGCGGACTGCTCGAGCGATGACAGGGTGGCGAGTGCGCCGATGCGCAACCCGCCGTCCTCCCGCGAAATCCCGGCGTGTTTTTTCTCGACCCTGCGCAGGCTGACCAGGCAGCTCGGCTGGAACACGCCGGTTTTCATCATCAGCATCAGCGCAGTGCAGCCGCCGAAGGCACGCACCGCAGGATCCTCGGTATCGAGCAGCTTCAGCGCGCCTTTCAACGAGCGCGGTTCAGCAAGTTCGAAAGGAATCATGCAGCCCCCTTTTCAGCGCCGGCCTCAGTGCCCGCAAAAGCCGCACAGAGGTTTTTGGCAAACTGTTTTTCCATGTCCTTGGCCTTGGCTTTCAGCACCGGCTGACCGATGCTGCCGAGCTTGCCGGTCAGAGCGGTATCAATTTCGTACTGGATGGTGGTGCCCTGCGCCGTCTCGACCAGCCGTGTCGCCGAAATCGCGGTAAGCCGGCCGGCCAGCCCGAGCGGCGCACCTTCGATTTTCGCGGCGATGACTTCGGGCGCGGTCACCTCGGTCAACTCCGCGGTGACCTTGAACTTGAAGGTCATGTAGGCGACCTTGGTTTCGAGCACCGCATCAAAGGTGCGTTCATCGCGCGGCACCAGATCCTTCACGCCGTCGATGCAGGACGCAAAAAAATGGATGTCCTGCAATTTCGCAAACACCGCTTCGCGCGCGGCATCCACCGCAATTTCACCGCTGAATTTCATGGCATGCCGTATTTTGGAGAGCGCGCTACTGTAATTGCAGCCCCCATGAAAATCAATGTGCGGCACTGACCGGGAAAACAGGCAAAAAAATCCCCGGTACGCGGCCGGGGATGTTGTTGCAGTGCCGGAAAACCGGCGGGCAGTCGTTCAGTCGGCGTAGGTGCCAGCCGCCTTGATCACCGGCGCCCATTTTTCGATTTCGGCCTTCAGGTGCTTGGCCAGCGATTCCGGCGTCGCACGGTCCGGCGTCACCGCTTCAGCGCCGAGCTTGACCAGTGAATCCTTGAACTGCTGATCCTTGATCGCGGCGTTCAGCGCGCCGTTGAGCTTGTCGAGCACCGGCTTCGGCGTGCCCTTGGCGGCATAAAGGCCGTGCCACACCGCAACCTCGAAGTCCTTCAGGCCCTGCTCCTGCAGCGTCGGCACATAGGGCAGCGAGGGGATGCGCTTCTTGGTGGTCGCGCCGAACACCTTGACCCGGCCCGACTGGATGGGGCCCGTGGTGTTGGTGGTCTGGTCGCACATCAGGTCGATCTGGTTGCCCATCAGCGCGGTCATCGCCGGGCCGGTGCCGTTGTAGGGCACGGTCTGTATGTCAGCCTGGATGCGCGACAGGAACAGCAGGCCGCAGAGGTGTGATGCCGCACCGAGGCCGGCGTTGCCGAGGTTCAGCTTGTCCTTGTTCGCCTTGATGTAGTTGACGAAGTCCTTGTAGTTGTCCGGCGGCAGGCCGGTGCGCGCGATCAGCGTCATCGGCACGTCGGCAACCTGGCCGATGAATTCAAAATCGGTCAGCGGATTGAACGGCAGCTTGCGGTACAGCGTCGGCGCGGTGGACATGCCGATGTGATGGAGCAGGATCTGGTAGCCGTCGGGTTTCGACTTGGCAACCACGCCCACGCCGAGCGTGCCGCCGGCGCCGGCGCGGTTCTCGACGATGACCTGCTGCTTCAGCGTCTTGGTCATGTGTGCAGCCAGGTTGCGCGCCAGGGTATCGGTCGGGCCACCGGCCGCGAAGGGCACCACGATGGAAATCGGCCGGGACGGATAGTCCTGGGCCAGAGCAACACCCGAAATGAGGGCGGTGATTACCGCAGCAATGCTGGCGATTACCCTTAACATGTTGATTCCTTTAAATAAAAGAACCGGCTAACAAGGCGGGCGGGATTCAGCGGCCATAAGCCGCATGACGTCCCGCCACGTTGAAAATGGAGTTTGGCGCGATTTTAACGCGGGTTGGAACCCGGGCGATGACCGCCCCGACCCTGTCCTGGACGGCCGCCCTGCGCGCCCTGTTTCGGCTTGCCGTTACCACGCCAGGCACCCGGCGCACCGCGGCGCGGCGCGTTGCGCGGCGCCTCGCTGCGCAGCGGGCTTTTGGCCTCGAAGCCGGGCACGCTCCAGCGTTCGATCGGCTGGCCAATGTAGCGCTCGATCTGTTTCAGCTGGCGCAGGTCGTCGGACGAAGCGAAAGAGATAGCGATGCCGGTGGCGCCGGCGCGGCCGGTGCGGCCGATGCGGTGCACATAATCCTCAGCGACCTTCGGCAGGTCGTAATTGATGACATGACCGATGCTGGCGACGTCGATGCCTCGAGCCGCGACATCGGTGGCCACCAGCACACGCACCGCACCGCTGCGCAGCCGCGTCAGTGTGCGGTTGCGCTGCGACTGGCTCATGTTGCCGTGGAGCGCGGCGGCTTCGTGGCCGCCATGGAACAGCTTGTCGGCCAGGCGGTCGGCGCCGTGTTTGGTCGCGGTGAAGACGATGGTCTGGTCCGAGCACTCCTCGCGCAGCAGGTGTTCAAGCAGGCGATGCTTGTGGCTGCCGTCATCCACGACGTGCAGTTTCTGCTCGATGTTTTCATGCCTCGCCTGGGGTGCGGCAACCTCGATGCGCTTGGGATCACGCAGCAGCTCGCGTGCGAGCTTCGCGATATTCCCGTCCAGCGTGGCCGAAAACAGCAGCGTCTGGCGGGTGGCCGGGGTCTTCGCGGCAATACGCCGCACCGGCTCGATGAAGCCCATGTCGAGCATGCGGTCGGCTTCGTCGAGGATGAGGATTTCCAGGCGCGAAAAATCGACCTTGCCCTGCTCGATGAAATCGATCAGGCGGCCGGGCGTCGCCACCAGCACATCCAGCGGCTGTTCAAGCAGGCGGCGCTGTTTCGGGTAGGGCATGCCGCCGAGCACGGTGCCGGTGCGCATGCGGCGCGTGAACTTGCAATATTTGTCGACCGCGGCAGTGACCTGCACCGCCAGTTCGCGGGTCGGCGTCAGCACCAGCACGCGCGGGCCGCGGCCGTGGCGCGCCGGTGCCAGCGCCAGGCGCTGCAGTGCCGGCAGCACGAAGGCTGCGGTCTTGCCGGTGCCGGTGGGCGCCGACACCATCAGGTCGAAACCGGTCAGCGCGACCGGGATGGATTGCGCCTGCACCGGCGTGGGTTGGTCGTAACCGGCTTCGGCCAGCGCCTTGCACAGTTCGGGATTCAGATTGAGTGCAGCAAAAGACATGTCATTACTTTCAAAAAAAACAGCGTCTGAAATCGGCGTACGGCTGGAACACGGTCGGCACAAAGCCAACGCGTCATCCGCCGCGGGGCGGTTTCAGCAAAAAGCGCGGGAATGCCATTGCTCGAAAGCAGATGGCGGCCACCAGCGCACGGGTATCGACGCTAACCGTGGCGATAGCAGCTGTTCAGAGAAGGGAGCTGAAACGAAGGGGTCAGAAATCGATGCATCTTGCGGCGCACCAAACTGCCGGAACGACCTGCAAGGTGCGCGCACTATACCCGCAAGTATCGGAAATTGCGAGGTTTTTCCCGGTTTTCCCGATGTGGGCCCAGCAATAGCGTCGGCGGATTGCCGGAAAATCCAGAATATTCAAGGTAATAGCCTTGCACCCCGTGCTACAATCCGCCCCTTTTTTGCAAGGCGTCCCGGCCGTGTCCACTGCAGCGCAACGTCCCCTCCGCAACATCGCAATCATCGCCCACGTCGACCACGGCAAAACCACGCTGGTTGACCAGCTGCTGCGCCAGTCCGGCACCTTTGCCGCACACGAGCAGGTCGCCGAGCGGGTGATGGATTCCAACGATATCGAACGCGAGCGCGGCATCACCATCCTCGCCAAGAACTGCGCGGTGCAGTGGCAAGGCACCCACATCAACATCGTTGACACCCCCGGCCATGCCGACTTCGGCGGTGAGGTCGAACGCGTGCTGTCGATGGTTGACGGCGTGCTACTGCTGGTCGATGCCGTCGAAGGCCCGATGCCGCAGACGCGTTTTGTCACGCGCAAGGCGCTGGCCCAGGGTCTGAAGCCGATCGTGGTGGTCAACAAGATCGACCGCCCCGGCGCGCGCCCGGACTGGGTGGTCAACCAGACCTTCGACCTGTTCGACAAACTCGGCGCCACCGAAGAGCAGCTTGATTTTCCGGTGGTCTACGCCTCTGCACTGAACGGCTTTGCAAGCCTCGACGCGACGGTGCGCGAGGGCAACATGCAGCCGCTGTTTGAAGCCATCGTCCAGCACGTGCCCAAGCGCGAGGACGATCCGGATGCGCCGCTGCAGCTGCAGATCTGCTCGCTCGACTATTCAAGCTATGTCGGCCGCATCGGCATCGGCCGCATCAACCGCGGCCGCATCCGCCCCGGCCAGCAGGTCGCAGTGATGAAAGGCCCGGATGCAACGCCGGTCATCGCAAAAATCAACCAGGTGCTCGGCTTCAGGGGCCTTGAGCGCACCCAGGTGCAGGAAGCCCAGGCCGGCGATATCGTGCTGATCAACGGCATTGAAGAAGTCGGCATCGGCGTCACCATCACCGATACCGAGCACCCTGAGGCGCTGCCGATGCTGGAAGTCGATGAGCCGACGCTGACCATGAACTTCCAGGTCAACACCTCGCCGCTCGCCGGCCGCGAAGGCAAGTTCGTCACCAGCCGCCAGATCCGCGAGCGCCTGCAGCGCGAACTGATGAGCAACGTCGCACTGCGCGTGAAGGACACCGCCGATGCCGACGTGTTCGAAGTTTCCGGCCGCGGCGAACTTCACCTGACCATCCTGCTCGAGAACATGCGCCGCGAAGGCTACGAACTCGCAGTGTCCCGCCCGCGCGTGGTGCTGCGCGAGGTCAACGGCGAAAAGCAGGAGCCCTATGAAATGCTCACCGTCGATGTCGACGAGAGCAACCAGGGGGCGGTAATGGAAGCCTTGGGCACCCGCCGCGGCGACCTGCAGGACATGCAGCCCGACGGCAAGGGCCGCGTGCGCCTCGACTACCGCATTCCGGCGCGCGGCCTGATCGGCTTCCAGTCCGAATTCCTGACCATGACCCGCGGCACCGGCATCATGAGCCACGTCTTTGATGACTACGGCCCGATGAAGCCGGACATGGAAGAACGCCGTAACGGCGTGCTGATCTCCGCGGAAGACGGTGCCGCGGTCGCCTACGCGCTGTGGAAGCTGCAGGAGCGCGGCCGCATGTTCGTCAGCCCCGGTGACCCGCTTTACGAAGGCATCATCATCGGCATCCACAGCCGCGACAACGACCTGGTCGTCAACCCGATCAAGGGCAAGCAGCTCACCAACGTGCGCGCCTCCGGCACCGACGAGGCCGTGCGCCTGGTGCCGCCGATCCAGGTCACCCTGGAATCGGCGATCGAATTCATCGCCGACGACGAACTGGTCGAGATCACCCCGAAATCGATCCGTATCCGCAAGCGCCACCTGAAGGAACACGAGCGCAAGAAGGCGAGCCGCGTCGACCAGGCCGCCTGATCCCGTGCACGGCAGCCCGCCCGCGGCCGCGGTGCCGGTGCTGTTCGTGCTGCTGTGGAGCACCGGTTTCATCGGTGCCCGCCTCGGCCTGCCGCATGCCGAGCCCCTGACTTTCCTGACCCTGCGTTACGCCACGGTGATCGCGGTGATGCTGCCGCTGGCGCTTGCCCTCGGCGCGCGCTGGCCCGCAAACTTGCGTGAAGCCGGTCATATCGCGATAGCCGGCACGCTGATCCAGGGCGGTTATCTCGGTGGCGTGTTCTGCGCGATCCATCTTGGCATGTCAGCCGGCGTCGCCGCGCTGATTGTCGGCATGCAGCCGCTGCTGACGGCCGCCGCAGCCGGACCGCTGCTCGGCGAACGTGTGCGCCGCTTGCAATGGCTGGGCCTCGCGCTCGGTTTTTCCGGAGTCGCGCTGGTGGTGTGGCAGAAGATGTCGCTGCAGGGCATGAGTACCACGAGCCTGGCGCTGGCGGTGTTTGCGTTGACCAGCATCACCCTCGGCATGCTCTACCAGAAACGTTGCTGCCCCTCCTTTGATGTCCGTACCGGTTCGGTGATCCAGTTCGGCGCGGCACTGCTATTGACGCTGCCGCTGGCCGCCGCAACCGAAACCATGGCTGTGTCATGGACAGCGGAATTCCTGTTTGCACTGGGCTGGCTGGTGCTGGTACTGTCGGCAGGTGCCACCAGCCTGCTGTTCCGCCTGATCGAACGCGGCGAAGCCACCCGGGTGACCAGCTTGTTCTACCTGACACCGGCAGTCACCGCGGTGATGGCCTGGCTGATGTTCGGCGATGTATTGAGCGGCATGGCGATCGCCGGCATGGTGGTGGCACTGGCCGGCGTCGCGCTGGTCAACCGCGGCAATCCGTAATCCGGGACACCATGAACGAGAACAACGACGCCACACCTTATGCCGCACTGGGTGGCGACACCGCGGTGCGCCGCCTGGTTGACCGCTTTTATGACCTGATGGACACGGTGCCGGAGTATTACGGCATCCGCAAACTGCATCCGGCCGACCTCTCCGGCTCGCGCGACAAACTCTATATGTTCCTTTCCGGCTGGCTTGGCGGCCCGTCGCTGTATATCGAAAAATACGGCCACCCGATGCTGCGTGCCCGCCACCTGCCCTTCGCCATCGGTGTTGCAGAACGGGATGCCTGGCTCGCCTGCATGCTGCAGGCGATGGAGGACGAGGGCGTCGAAGAGGCGCTGCGTGCAGCCCTGCTCAAGGCCTTCTACGGCACCGCCGACTGGATGCGCAACAAACCGGATTGAACGACATGAGGGTCGCCTGCAGCGCGTCGCTGCGCGCTATGTTTTCAGTCGCACTGCTGGCCCTTGCGGCGGCACTGTCGTCATGGACGGCGACAGCCGCAGCCGCGGAACCCGGCAGGCTGTGGCGGGTGACACTCGAAGCCCCCGAAGAACTGCGTCCGCTGCTGGAGGAAAACCTCGACCTGTTCCGCCTCGGCGGCCGTACCGGCCTCGATGACGAATTCGTCGAACACCTCGCTGCACGCAGCGCCGGCGAAGTGCGCGACCTCCTTGCCACTGCCGGACATTTCCGCCCCGAAATATTCATCGACGCCCGCCGCGAGAACGGCGTGCTGGTCGTGCACCTTCGTGTCGAACCCGGCCCTCAGGCCGTAATCACCACCACCGACATCCGCGTCGGTGGCGCCATTGAAACCGCGGGCGGTGATGCCCTGCGCGCCAAACGGCTGGTTGAACGCTGGCGGCTGCGCCCCGGCACCGCGTTCCGCCAGTCCGCCTGGGACACCGCCAAGGACGCGCTGCTGCGCTCCCTGCTGCTCGACGGTTATCCGGCGGCACGCATCACCGACAGCCGCGCCGAGGTGGATGCCGACACCGCCCAGGTCAGCCTGAGGGCCCATGTCGACAGCGGACCGCTGTTCCTCTACGGCGAGACACAAATCGAGGGACTGCAGCGTTATCCGCGCAGCCTGCTCGACAACCTGCGCCGCTACCACCCCGGCCAGCGCTACAACCACGAAGACCTGCTGCGCTACCAGTCGGCGCTGCAGGGCAGCGGCTTCTTCCGCAGCGTTTCGGTGGCCGTCGATCCCGATCCGGCACAGGCCGCGGCGGCCACGGTGCGTGTCATCGTCATCGAAAATCCGGCGATGAAAATCGACCTCGGCGGCGGCATCAGTACCGATTCCGGGCCACGAGGCGAACTCACCTTCACCCGCTACAACAGCTTCCAGCCGGGCTGGCAGAGCACCACGCGGCTGCGCGCCGACCGCAAGGAACAGACCTTCAGCAGCGAACTGGCGCTGCTGCCCGAACCCGGCGACTGGCGCAACCGCCTCGGCGTCGAAGCCTCGCGCAGCGACATCGAGGATCTGGTGACACGGCGCTTCGGCCTGATCGCGCAGCGCTCATGGCGCAGTCCCGAGCGTGAACACGACTGGTCAGTCAAATTCCAGACCGAGGAGCAGTCGCTGAACGCAGGCCCGGTCGACAACCTCAATGCACTGACACTCAACTATTCGTGGACGCGGCGGCGCGTCAACGACCTGCTGCGGCCGCGCCAGGGCCACATGATCAACCTGCAGCTCGGCGGCGCCACCGCCGCGCTGCTGTCCACGCGCTCGTTCACCCGGGCCTACGGCCGCGGCCTATACATCGTGCCGCTGACACGGCGCGACCGCATTCATCTGCGCGGCGAGGCCGGCGCGGTATGGTCGGACGCGCGCGAAGGCATCCCCACCGAATTCCTGTTCCGCGCCGGCGGTGACCAGTCGGTGCGCGGCTACGACTACCAGTCGCTGGGTGTGCGCCAGGGCAGCGCCGTGGTCGGCGGCCGATTTCTCGGCGTTGCCACCATCGAATACCAGCGTGACCTGACCCGTGACTGGGGCGCCGCTGTTTTCGCCGACGCCGGCAATGCCGCCGACACACCGTCCAGCCTGAAACCGGTGCAGGGTTATGGCGTGGGTGTGCGCTGGATGACACCGGCCGGCGCACTGAACCTTGATCTGGCTCGCGGCCGGGAGACCGGACAGCTGCGGCTGCATTTCACGCTCGGGACGAGGTTCTGACATGAACCGCCTGCTCCGCCGGCTGTTGGTCTCCGCGGCAATCGCGATGATGGTGCTCAGCGCAGCCGCACTGCTCTGGCTGTCGTCGCCACTGGCACTGGAATGGGTCACGGCCCAGGCCATCCAGCGCAGCAAACAGCAGCTCCGGTTCGAAGGCGTTGAAGGCTCACTGCTCGGCGAGTTGCGCATCGCCCGCCTGCGTTATGACGGTACCGATTTTTTTGCCGAAGGCGAGGCACTGCGCCTGCGCTGGCAGCCCTTGCAACTGCTCGCCGGCCGCCTGAGCCTGGATGAACTGGCTGCCGGCACACTGCGCTACCGGAGTCATGATGCCGCATCACCCGTGCTGCCCGACAACCTCGAACTGCCGCTGACCGTACGCATCCAGCGCCTTGACATCGAAAGCCTGCAATTCGGCAGCGCCCCGGAAATCCGCAAGCTGCGCCTGCGTTACCACGGCGATGGCCACCAGCACCGTATCGGCCTGCAGCAGACCCTGGTTGCCGCCTGCGCACTCGAAGGCGACATCCATATCGGCGCTGCGCGGCCCTTTGTCGCCGGCGGTCAGTGGCAGGCCCGCTGCGGTGAACAGGAAAAAAGCGCGGAGGCCCGCGTCAAGGTCGCCGGCAGCCTGGAACGCCTCGAACTCACCCTCGACGGCAAGGGACGTGGCGCCACCACCAGCGGCAGCGCAAGCCTGGCGCCGTTTGCCGCGCTGCCACTGTTGGCGCTGCAACTCGAGGCGGACAATGTGAATCCGCAATCCTGGCAGCAGGATCTGCCGCGCGGCGCGCTGAACATAAAAGTACAGGCCACCGCAAAAAATGATCAGCTGGCCGGCGAACTGACCCTGGGCAACAACCGTCCCGGCACCTGGAATGCCGGCAGCCTGCCGCTGGAACGTGCCACCACTCAATGGACGGTGCTGTGGTCAACACCGCAGCCGCGGATCGCCCTCAACACCATCGACATCGGCATCCCCGGCGGCGGTCGTATCAATGGCAGCGCACTCTGGCAACAAGACCGCGGCAGCGCCGACCTGCGGCTGCACGCGGTCGCCAGCGAGCGCCTCGACAGCCGGCTGCGTCCGCTGCGCATCGATGGCCGCAGCCGCATCGAAGGTGACACCCGTTCCCAACGCATCACGGCGGCACTGAACGCCGCCGGCGCCGCGCTTGATGCCCGGCTGGTGCATGATGGCAGGCAGTTACGCATCGAACAGGCCGAGTTGCGGCTGCGCCAGGGTCTGGCACGCCTCAGCGGCGAACTTGCGCTCGGCGGCCGCCAGGATTTCAAATTCGCCGGCGAACTGCAGCGTTTTGATCCCTCGCAGCTCGCCGCACTGCCTGCAGCCAGCCTCAACGGCCGCTACAGCTCCAGCGGCCGCCTCGCCGGTGCATGGCAGGCGCAGGTCAAGCTGGATCTCGCCGACAGCCGCCTGCGCGGGCTGCCGCTGAATGCCCATGCCGATTTCAGCAGCAGCGCCCGCCAGTGGTTTGACGGCAAGGCGCGCGCCGCCATCGGGCGCAACCGTCTCGACGTCCAGGGCCGCTACGGCAGCCCCGGCGACCGCCTGACAGCGTCACTCGACGCGCCAGACCTGCGCGCACTCGATCCGGCATGGGGTGGCCGCCTGAACGGCGAAGGCGCCGTCACCAGCCGCAAAGAGGGTATGCAGATCGAGTTCCGGCTCGACGCCGCTGAACTCGTACTGGGCAAAATACAACTGGCCGGGCTGCGCACGAACGGCACGCTGGCACCTGGCAGCAGCGGTGCAATACAAATCCAGGCCGATGCGCGCACGCTGCAGTTTTCCGGACGGCGCATCGACAGCATCACGCTGAACGCCGGCGGTAACCGCACACGCCATGTCATCGAGGCCCGGAGCAGCGGCGCCGATCTCAATGCGCAGATGCGCGCCAGCGGCGGCCTGGATGCCGGCATGGTGTGGCGCGGCACACTCGAACAGCTTGAAGCGGGCGCGCCGTGGTCGCTGCGCCTCAGCGCACCCGCCGCGATCACCGCCGGTCGCGACCTGGTCACCCTCGAGCAATTCCGCGCCACGCTGCTGGGTGGCACGATCGGGCCACTGAAGCTGCGTCGCACCGCCGCCGGCCTTGAAAGCGAAGGCACATTCAGCGGCATCAACCCGGCACCGCTGCTGCCGAAGGATGGCGTGATCGAATCCACCGCGCTGCAACTCGGCGGGCAATGGGCCTTCAGTGCGGGCAGCAGCCTGAACGGCCGCGCCGGCATCCGCCGGGAAAACGGCGACCTGCGCATCAAGGGCGGCCTGGGCGGCAGCAGCGCGCTGGCATTGGCATTACGCACGGCCCGCGCCGAATTCAATGCGGTTGACGGCCGCGTTGAAACCGCCATCGACATCGACAGCACGGCGATGGGCAACGCCGCACTGCGCGGCCAGGCCCGCGTCGTGCAGCGTGATGGCCGCTGGCTGATCCCCGGCGATTCCGTGATCAACGGGAGCGCCGCCCTCGACCTGAAATCACTGACCTGGCTGCGAACGCTGGCGCCGGCACTCGACCGCATCGACGGCACGCTCTCAGCACAACTGCGTGCAGAGGGCAGCGCCGCGGCGCCACGCTTCTCCGGCACCGTCAATGGTGACCGGCTGCTGCTGCGCGCGGTCGGCCCCGGTCTCGACCTGCGCGACGGCCGCCTGCGCGCCACGCTCGAAGGCACGCAGCTGCGCCTCGCCGAGTTCGAGATCCGCGCCGGCCAGGGCCGTATCACCGCCGGCGGCAATGCCGAACTCGGCGGCGGCCTGCGCCAGCTCGAACTGCAGGCCAGGGCCGAGCGCGCGCAAATCCTCAATGCGCCACAATGGTCGGCGACCATCGACGGCAACGGCCGCCTCGGCCTGCGCGACCGCAAGCTCGCGATCGACGGCCGTTTCACGCTGGAGGAAGGCCGCTACGACCTCGGCAACCGCATCCGCCCGACACTCGGCGATGATGTCGTGGTCCGCTCGAAACAGATGCCGGCGACGGCACAGGCAAGGGTGCTGCCGCTGCAACTCGACCTCGGACTCGACCTCAACAACAGGCTGACGCTGCGCGGCAACGGGCTCGACGCCCTGCTCGGCGGCGCCATCCGCGTCACCAGCGCCGGCAGCGGCCTGTCGGCCACCGGCTCGGTGCGCACGGTGCGCGGTAATTACCAGGTCTTCGGCCAGACACTCGAAATCGAACGCGGCACAGTCAGCTTCAACGGCCCGCTGACCAACCCCGGCCTCGACCTGCGCGCGACACGCAAATTTTCGACTGCAGAGGTCGGCGTCGAAGTTGGCGGCTCGCTGCGCCGGCCGGCAGTAAAGCTGGTGTCAAACCCCGACATGTCGGATTCCGACCGTCTCGCATGGCTTGCGCTGGGCCGCGATCCGCAGGGCTCCGACCGCGCCCAGCTCGGGGTGCTGCAGGCCGCGGCGCTGAGCCTTGCCGGTGGCGGCGGCAAACCGCTGACCGGCCGCATCGCCGAGGGTGTGGGCCTCGATGAACTCGGTTTCGGCGGTGGCGAGGAAGGTGCGCTGGGTGTGGTGGCGCTGGGCAAACGCCTGACCGACCGCCTCAGCGTGCGCCTCGAACAGACCCTGGGCGGCACCGCCGGCAGCCTGCTGCGCATGGACTACTACCTGTCGGAACGCTGGCGGCTGCGCGGCACCGCCGGCGCCCAGAACGCCGGGGACATCCTGTTTACCTGGCGATTTGACTGAGAACCGCAATTAATCGCCTCAATTGATATACAAGAAGCAGCCAATTCCCTAGAATGAAATACGGTAAAACACAACAAAATCAACCAAAATAGGCACAACGGAGGAGAACAACCATGAACAAACAAAACAAGCGTCTGGTACTCGGATTGATCGGCCTTGCCGCGGCTGTCTGCTCCGGCGTCGCTGCCGCCCAGGCGCAAAACTGGCCCAACCGCGCCATCCGTGTCATCAATCCCTTTGCTGCGGGTGGCGGCACCGATGCCTTTGCGCGCCCGCTCGCTGCGCGGCTCAACACCGAACTCGGCCAGCAGGTGCTGATCGAAAACATTGGCGGCGCCGGCGGCACACTGGGTGCAGGCACCGCATCACGCGCACCCGGTGACGGTTACACCTGGTTCATGGGCGCGGTGCACCACACCATCGCCGAAACGCTGTACCGCAAACTTGCCTACAGCCTCGAGCGCGACTTCCATCCGGTGACTGTCGCCGCCTACGTGCCGAGCCTGGTCGTGGTGCATCCCTCGATTCCCGCGAAAACGGTGAAGGAACTGATCGCGCTGGAAAAACGTTCACCGGGCAAGATCAACTTCGGCTCCGCCGGCGTCGGCACCACGCACCACATGAACGGTGAACTGTTCAACGTGTTGACCGGCACAAAACTCAACCACATCCCGTTCAAGGGCGCAGGCCCGCTGACCCCGGCCCTGCTCTCGGGCGAAGTCGACATGGCCTTCGACGGCATGGGCACCGCAGTACCCAATGTGCGTTCCGGTCGCCTGCGCGCCATCGCCGTAACGCCAAACGCGCCGAGCTGATGCCCGAAGTGCCGACGCTGATGGAATCCGGCATCAACATGGATGTCACCACTTGGTACGGCCTCTGGGCAATCAAGGGTACGCCGCGGCCGATCATCGACCGCATGTACCAGGCCACGGTCAAGACCATGGCACTGCCGGAAGTCAAAAAGATCTGGGATTCACTCGGCGCCGCCCCCGGCGGACAAAGCCCCGCCGAATTCGAGAAGTTCATCAAGCAGGAAATTGCCACCTGGGCCAAGGTGGTGAAAGCTTCCGGTGTCAAAGTCGAAAACTGACACGCAGGAAGCCACCGGTGAAAAAACCGGGCTGCTGACACGGCTGTGGCATGGACTCACCTCGCGCAGCCGCACGCTGCGCGACCGGCGGCGCCAGAACTGGCTGGCCGATGCCATCGAAACGCTGTACTCCGAGACCGGTGAGGCCTCGGGTGTCGCGCTGGCCCGGCGTATTCTCGACCGCTACGCAGCGCTGCCGCCGGAAGGCAAGCTCGAGTTCCTGCAATTGCTCGCCACCCGTTTCGCAGCCGATCCGCAACGGCTCGACGGCGCGATCCGCGCCTACTTCGCCGACCCGCACCCGGCAATGATCCGCCAGGTGCACGAAGCCTCGGAAGCGCGGCGCCTCGAACTGCTGCGCCGGCTCAATTTCGCGCCCAGCGGCACCAAGAGCCTGTTGCACATGCGCGAGGACCTGATCGACCGCCTGCGCGAGCATCCGGAACTCGGCGAAGTCGATGCTGATTTCGAGCACCTGTTCCGCTCCTGGTTCAACCGCGGCTTCCTGCAAATGAAGCCGATCGACTGGCATACACCCGCGGTGGTGCTGGAACAGATCATCCGCTACGAGGCAGTGCATGAAATTTCGGGCTGGGGCGACCTGCGCCGCCGGCTCGACCCGCCTGATCGCAAGTGCTTTGCGTTTTTCCATCCGACACTCGCCGACGATCCGCTGATCTTCGTCGAGGTTGCGCTGACCCACGACCTGCCCGACGCGATCGCGCCGCTGCTCGCCGACGGCCGGGTGCCGATCAATCCGCGTGCGGCGCGCACCGCCGTGTTTTATTCGATCTCGAACTGCCAGCGCGGCCTGCGCGGCGTCTCCTTCGGCAATTTCCTGATCAAGCAGGTGGCGGCGGAACTGAAGCGCGACTTCCCGCAGCTGCGCACCTTTGTCACGCTGTCGCCGATCCCCGGCTTTATCGGCTGGCTGAAGCGCGCGCGCAAAGACGATCCGCTGCTGCCGGAAATCACCCGCCCCGACTGGCATCTGGATCCGATCCTGGAGCAGCAACTGAAACCGGCGCTGCAGGACCGCATCGCCGAATACCTGCTCGAAGCCAAGACCGAATCCTCGCGGCCGGTCGATCCGGTCGCGCGTTTCCACCTCGGCAACGGCGCCAGCATCGAGATGATCCGCTGGCTGGGTGACCCCTCACCCAAGGGCATGCAGAACGCCGGCGGCTTCATGGTCAACTACCTCTACGACCTAGACAACGTCGAGGCCAACCACGAAGCCCACGTCAAACACGGCACCATCTTTGCATCGCCGCGGGTGCGCGCGATGCGCCTGAAGCCGGCGAAAAAAGAGCAGTAACAAAAAAACAAGGCGCCTTCCGGCGCCTTGTTCATTGGTCCCGCCCGGCCCTCTTTACACCGTCAGCGTTTTTTCCCGAGCAGGGTGCCGCGGCAGCCGCGCGCGCCGCAATGGCAGGGATGCTCACGCTTGAGCTTGGGCGTGTGGCGCTCTTCCAGCACCAGGTGGTAATCGTAGAACAGCTCCTGGCCCGGCTTGATCGGACGAATCGCGTCGATGAACACGCGGCCATCCTCTTCGTTCGCCTCGCAGTTCGGTGCGCAGGAATGGTTGATCCAGCGCGCCGGCCCGCCGCGTTTGGTCGCGTCGATCACCACTTCGTCGGTGGCGGCAAACAGCATGGTGTGTGAATTGCCGTCATGCAGGTCGCCATACAGGCGGTCGGCCTTGGCGTGCGAGATGCGGTCACCGGTGTATTCGATGATGCGCGCGCCCTTGGCAATGCTGTTGACCGCAAACACGCCGCGGCCGTGGATCGGCGAACGGCGAACAGCAATGCGGGGTTTTGCCGCCTGCGCCGTCTTGCTTGCGGATTTTTTTACTAAGCCATTGTTTTTAATGGTTTTTTTTGATTTCTTGCTGGAGGTGCTGCCGGTCTTTTTACGGGTCATCGCTTGCGTGGGGTCTGTGTGGTGATTTTGGTTTTGAGGAAAACAAAGTCGCAGCCCTCATCGGCCTGCGTGATCTGCTCCATGAACAGCTTGCGGTAGCCGCGCTCGTCGCCAGGCCGCGGCTTCGGCGCCTTCCACGCCTTGCGCCGCTTCGCTAGCTCAGCATCGCTGACCAGCAGTTCGAGCCTGCGTGCCGGCACGTCGAGGCGGATGCGGTCGCCGTTCTGCACCAGCGCGAGATTGCCGCCCACCGCCGACTCCGGCGTCACGTGCAGCACGATCGCACCGAAGGCGGTGCCGCTCATCCGCGCATCGGAGATGCGGATCATGTCCTTGACGCCTTTGGAAGCCAACTTTTTCGGAATCGGCAGATAACCCGCTTCAGGCATGCCCGGCGCGCCGATCGGTCCGGCATTCTTCAGCACCAGGATGTCGTCGGCCTTCACATCGAGCTTCGGGTCATCCACACGCTCGGCCATGTCGGGCAGCGACTCGAACACCACCGCGCGGCCTTCATGCTTCGTCAGCTTCGGATCCATCGCCGCCTGCTTGATGATCGCGCCGCCGGGCGCCAGGTTGCCGCGCAGCACCGCGATGCTGCCGCCGGCGAACACCGGGTCCTTGAATTTGCGCACCACCTGCTGGTCCCAGGCCGGCGTCGCCTCCGCCAGTTCCTCGCCCAGCGTCCTGCCGGTCACGGTCAGCGCCTTCAGATTCATCTGGTGCTTGATCTCGCGCAGGATGGTGGCAAGGCCGCCGGCCTTATAGAGATCTTCCATATAGCCCTGCCCGGTCGGCTTGAGGTCGACCAGCACCGGCGTCTCGCGGCCCATCTTGTCGAAGGCTTCAAGGTCGAGCTTGATGCCGAGGCGCCCCGCCATCGCGGTCAGGTGAACAATCGCATTGGTCGAGCCGCCGACAGCGAACAGCACACGCAACGCGTTCTCGAAGGCCTCGACGGTCATGATCTTGTCGGGCGTGAGTTTTTCCTTGGCCATCGCCACAGCGCGCGCGCCGCTGGCTTCGGCCTGGCGCAGGCGGTCGGCCATCACTGCCGGCACGCAGGCCCCTCCCGGCAGCATCATCCCCATCGCCTCGGTGCACAGCGCCATCGTGCTCGCGGTGCCCATCACCATGCAGGTGCCGGCCGAGGGCGCGAGCTTGTTGTTGATCTCGCCGATCTCCTGCTCGGAAATCTCGGAAGCGCGGTACTTGCCCCAGAAACGGCGGCAGTCGGTGCAGGCGCCGAGGCGCTCGCCCTTGTGGTCGCCGGTGATCATCGGCCCGGTGACCAGCATGATCGAGGGAATGTTGGCGCTGGCGGCACCCATCAGCAGTGCCGGCACGGTCTTGTCGCAGCCGCCGATCAGCACCACCGAATCCACCGGCTGGCCGCGCATCATCTCCTCGGTGTCCACCGCCATCAGATTGCGCAGGTACATGCTGGTCGGGTGGGCGAAGGATTCGTGCAGCGTGATCACCGGGAATTCCACCGGCAGACCGCCGGCAAGCATCACGCCACGCTTCACCGCCTCGATCAGGTCGGGCACATTGCGGTGGCAGGCATTAAATCCGCTGAAGGTATTGGTGATGCCGACGATGGGCCGGTCCAGCGCGTCATCGGTGTAACCCATCGCCTTGACGAAGGCCTTGCGCAGGAACAGCGAAAAACCCTCGTCGCCGTAGGCGGTGAGGCCCTTGCGCATGCCGGTCTTTCGGACCGCAGTTTTGCCCGGGGATTTACCCGCACTTTTTTTGGTGGCCATGATGGGTCAGCTTTCAGTGATCTTGGAGAGTTGCCGCGGAGCCGCAGGATAGCGGCAGGGGCAAAAAGGGGCAACAAGGCGGGAGGGCCATCAGCCCCCCCCGGGCTCAGCTGCCCTTGAAATTCGGCGCCCGCTTTTCGATGAAGGCGCGCAGCGCCTCCTTCGTGTCCTCGGTGCCTTTGAGCTTGTTGTTCATGGTGTTCTGCAGCTCGAGCTGCTGCTCGACATCCTGCATCCAGGCGCGGCGCAGCGCGACCTTGGTCATCTGCACCGCGACCGGCGCCTTGCTGTTGATCTTCGCCGCCAGCGCCATCGCCTCGTCCATCAGCCGGTCATGCGGCACCACCTTGGTCGCCAGCCCCCAAGCCAGCGCCTGCTGGGCGTCGAAGGGCTCGCCGAGCAGGCAGATTTCGGCGGCTTTGGCGTGGCCGACCAGCCGCGGCAGGTACCAAGTCGAGGTCTCGCCCATCAGGCCGCGTTCGACAAAATTGACGCCGAAGTTGGCGGTATCAGCCAGGATGCGGAAATCCGCGGCGAAGGCCATGTTGCAGCCCGCGCCGCGGGTGACGCCATTCACCGCCGCGATCACCGGCTTGGTGATCTGGCTGAAACCGATGGCGTAGTAGTACTTCATGTCGAACAGCGGCTGCGGCGAAGAACCGCCGGCACCGGATTTTTCCGCCTCGGCGCGCGCCTTGAGGTCGGCGCCGGAACAGAAACCGCGGCCGTTGCCGGTGACCACCAGGGTCCACACATCCGTATCGGCCTCGGCGGCACGCAGCACATGCTCCATTTCATTGCGCATCACGTTGTCGATGGCATTGAGGCGCTCGGGGCGGTTCAGGCGCAGCACGCCGACATGGTCGCGCACTTCCCACTGGATGGCTTGATACATCGCAAAACCTTTCTCGACCGGAACGGGTCAAAGTAGTGAAGGAGCGGCGGATTCGCGCACACGCAATGGCGCAATGTGGAACCGCACGCAATCAAACACCCGGAGAATAAATCACGCCAACTGTCAAGGCCAGCGGCAACGCGCAAGCACCACCAAACATCCGCAGAACGAACAAAAAAATCAGCAGCTTGCATGACCCGCAAAAATCCACTTGCATGGTTCTGGCGGCGGCGCATACTGCGCACCCAATACCCGTTATGCAGCGTGGCCAAATGCCGCGCCGCCACCCAACAAAGGCGCAGCCACATGAACGAATCGGTCCTCGGCAAAGACGTCACCCTCACCGAGCAGGAAATCAGCCGCGACACCCTCATCGAGAAATATGCCAAGGGCAACGAAAGCAGCATCGGCGACGTGCGCCGCCGCGTCGCCCGCGCCCTGGCCAAGGTCGAGGCCGAAGACCAGCGCGCATTGTGGGAAAAACGCTTCCTGCAGGCCCAGGAGGAAGGTTTCATCCCCGCCGGCCGCATCAATTCCGCCGCCGGCGTCGAACTCGCCGCGACACTGATCAACTGCTTCGTGCAGCCGGTGGGTGATTCGATCTCGGAAGTGGTCGACGGCAAGCCCGGCATCTACATCGCGCTGCAGGAAGCCGCCGAAACCATGCGCCGTGGTGGCGGCGTCGGCTACGACTTCTCGGCAATCCGGCCCAAGGGTGCAGAGGTCAAGGGCACCCAGTCCAACGCCAGCGGCCCGGTTTCCTACATGCGCGTGTTCGACCGCTCCTGTGAAACCGTGGAATCAGCCGGCTCGCGCCGCGGCGCGCAGATGGGCGTGCTGCGCTGCGACCACCCCGATGTCGAGGAATTCATCCACGCCAAGGACAAGGGCGACCTGACCAACTTCAACATCTCGGTTGGTGTCACCGATGCCTTCATGGAAGCGGTGGAAAAGGACTGGGAAGTCGAACTGGTGCATAAATCTCGCCCCAATGCGCGGCAAATGGCCAAGGGCTCCTACCAGCGCGAAGACGGCCTGTGGGTCTATACCAAGGTGCGTGCCCGCGAGCTGTGGGACCAGATCATGCGCTCGACCTATGACCACGCGGAGCCGGGCATCCTGTTCATCGACCGGATGAATACCGACAACAACCTCAATTACTGCGAAAAGATCGAGGCCACCAATCCCTGCGCCGAACAGCCGCTGCCGCCCTACGGCTGCTGCTGCCTGGGCTCGGTTGACCTGACGCGCTTCGTGCGCAACCCCTTCGCCGAGAATGCCGGCTTCGATTTCGACCGCTTCGCCAAGGTGGTCGCAGTGGCGATCCGCATGCTCGACAACGTGCTCGACGTCACCGCCTGGCCGCTGCCGCAGCAGAAGCAGGAAGCGGCCAACAAGCGCCGCGTCGGCCTCGGCTTCACCGGTCTCGGTGATGCGCTGGTGATGCTGCGCCTGCGCTACGACACGCCGGAAGCACGGCAGATGGCGGCGAAGATTTCGGAAGCAATGCGCGATGCTTCCTACCGCGCCTCCAGCGACCTCGCCAAAGAAAAAGGCGCCTTCCCGCTGTTCAACGCCGACCTCTATCTGTCGGGCAGCAGCTTCGCCACGCGCCTGCCAGAAGACATCAAGCAGCTGATCCGCAAGCAGGGCCTGCGCAACAGCCACCTGCTGTCGATTGCACCCACCGGCACGATCAGCCTGTCGTTTGCAGACAATGCCTCCAACGGCATCGAACCGCCCTTCTCCTGGACCTACACCCGCAAGAAACGCATGCCCGACAACACCATGCGCGAATTCGCGGTGGAAGACCACGCCTGGCGGCGCTGGAAGGCCGAGGGCGGCAACACCGAGAAACTGCCGCCGTGGTTTGTCACCGCGCTGGAGATTTCCGCCGGCGCGCATGAGGAAATGGTTGCCGCAGTCGCGCCGTATGTGGATACCAGCATCTCCAAGACCGTCAACGTGCCCGAAGATTATCCCTACACCGACTTCCAGGACCTTTATTTCAAGGCCTGGAAATCCGGACTGAAAGGGCTGGCCACCTACCGCCCGAACAGCGTGCTGGGTTCGGTACTGTCGGTGGAACCGACGGCCAAGGAAAAAGAGAAAAAAGCGCCGCAGGATTTCCGAGCCGACGACGTCAATCGCCGCATCCAGATCCAGTCGCTGCCGGCCCCGGTGCTGGCGAGCCTGCGCTGGCCCGGCCGGCCGTCGATGACCGCCGGCAATCCGGCCTGGACCTACATGATCGACCACCCGCACGGCACCTTCGCAGTGTTTGTCGGCCACGTCGAGAACGAGCACAACCACGCCTTTGAAGTGTGGGTCAACGGCAGCGAGCAGCCGCGCGGCCTCGGCGCGGTGGCCAAGACGCTGTCGATGGACATGCGCGCCGACGATCCGGGCTGGCTCAAGCTGAAACTCGACACGCTGGCCAAGGCCGCCGGCGACGAACCCTTCGACATGCCCTTCCCGCCGCACGGCGAGATCAAGCGCATGCCCTCAGTGGTCGCCGCCTTCGCGCAGGTGCTGCGCTGGCGTGTTGACGAACTCGGCGGCCTCACCGCCCCGGGGGATCGCCTGTTCGACCAGTCGCCGACACCCGTGCTGGATGCGATGTTTGCGCCCAAGGAACCGAAGACCGGCACCGACGGCACGATGTCGTGGACCGTCGATGTGCTGAACCCGCGCACCGGCGACGACTTCGTGCTCGGCATCAAGGAAATCACGCTGCCCGGTGACGGCAGCAATGCCGGTGTCACCCGCCCGTACTCGATGTGGCTGTCCGGCGAATATCCGCGCGCCCTCGACGGCCTGTGCAAGTTGCTGTCGCTGGACATGCGGGTAATGGACCCGGCGTGGATCGGCATGAAACTGAAAAAACTGCTCGAGTTCCCGGAACCGCTGGGCGACTTCATGGCCTTCGTGCCCGGTGAACGCCGCCAGGCGACCTTCCCGTCCACGGTCGCGTACGTCGCAAGCCTGATCCTGCACCGCTACACCATGCTCGGCATCCTCGACGTCAACGGCGCGCCGCTGACGCAGATGGGCATCCTCGCCACGCCGGAACGCAGCATCGAACCCAAGGTGATGAAAGGTTCACGCTGTCCCGAATGCGGCAACACCACGCTGATCCGCAAGGACGGCTGCGACTGGTGCTCGGCCTGCGGCTACACCGGGACCTGCGGCTGAGGTTTCGGTTCGCCACCAACAAAACGGCCGGGAATTTTCCCGGCCGTTTTTTTATTGCCTGTTGTGCCCGCACATCAGTGCTGGCTGCCAGGCTGGCGGTACTCGCTGTAAACCCAGTAACCGAGCAGCCCCCGCCGCATGCGGAATTCGACTCGCGCGCCAGCGCCGCCGTAATCCGTACCTGAAAGCCCGATACAACAGCGGCCGTCATGGATGAAAGCCGTCTCGCTGAGTCCGAAGCGGCCCGATTCACGATGCACAGCCTTGACCTGCAGCACCCGCCACTGCCAGGCCCCCGCGGGTATCCAGCGGTTCACGGCATAGGCCAGCACGATGGCGGTGAAGCCGGCAACCAGCGCGGCCTGCAGCGCATAGAACAGGGCGTTGCGCGTATCGAACAGCAGCGGGCGGCGCTCCGTCACCGACTCGTCACGCAGCACCGCAGAAAGCGCCAGGACAAATCCCGCAACGGCGCCGACCAGCAGCGGCGTGGTCATCATCTGTCCGGCGCTGAAGGTGTTGCCATGCGGCACGAATACGCAGCCCGCCAGCGACAGTACGGCCAGCAGCGCGTACGGCCGTTCGCGCAACAGGCGCTTGATCAGCGCGGCATCAATATTCTGGAATTCAATGCCCTGGTTCATGACCCTCCCATGGCCGTCCCCCCTTCAGTATCCAATCCGGCCGCGGCTGAAACGTACGGCCAGCGCACCCAGTATCACCAGCGTTCCAAACGTCATCCACACCGCGAAACCCAGACCCTCCACCCGGAAGGTGTACATGATCATCGCGATCATCATGAACAGACAGAACAGCACGATGCTGACCCTCACCCCTTTCTGGTAACTCCGCTCATTGCGCCTCTGGTCGTAGTGGTCCGCGACGAAAAGCAGGCAAAACATCACCGCGCTCAGCAGCGCCGCCGCCATTACCCAGGCTTCGGCGCCAATAAAGGTGATGGCCATGCTCTGGCCCGGCGCAAACTTGTTGATGAACGGAAAATACATCTGGCCTGTCCACAGGCAGTAGCCGGAATAGGCCACGAAGAACAGCGACAGCAGGATATTGATGACCCGCGTGTGCAGCGGCACTACATTCGGCGTGTAGTGAGCCGGGTTGATCGAACCGTAGGCCTCGTATTCCTTTCTCGCTTCGGCCAGGCTCAGGCCGAAATTGCGGCCCGGCACCACCTTGTCCGGCTGATATTCGCTCTGGCCATGATAATCGCGCCAGCCGCAGAGCTTGCATTCCTCGCCGGCACCACGCTGCGTCAACCCTTCCCAGCCACAGCAGGGACAGGGCATCCTGCCCGACGCTGGCTGGTTTTCTTCAGGATTGGCCGGCATCGACATCGCCTCCAGCGCCGGCACCAGCTCGGGATGCGCCGCACTCAATGGCTCCTGATCATCTTCGAAGACCCGCAACTCCGCTGCGCTTTCACGGTAGCCCATGGCATGGGCTTTCTCCGCGTCGGTCATCCGCCGCTGCCGTGTCTCGATGCCCACCTTCGACAGCAGCCCGGCCAAGCGCTTCGCCTCGCCGGCATCAAGGCCGATGCGCAGCAACTGCCAGCCGCCCTTGAGCCACAGGTCGGCCTGCGCCGCAGGCACCTGCAATTCGCGCTGCAGCAGCGCCGACGCGGCTTCGCGGGTCAGACCGGCACGCAGCTTGCCACTGATCAGCAGCATGAAACGGTCACTCAGCCACGGTGCACTCATCACCACCTCCGGATAGCAGTCATTCTGCGGATATCACATAAGTAATTGTTTTTAATAACTATTTTTTGATCTCTTATAGACCACCACTGCCATCACCAGCAGGATCAGCCCCACCACCAGCAACACCGCCAGCACGCGCCAGTCACTGCCTGAATCCAGATACACATACGCGCCCAGCCACAGCACCAAGCACACCCACATCAGCATCTGGCACAGCTGCGCGATTTTTTCGTAGAGCGCCTCGTTGTTGCGTTTGTCGTAATGGTCAATGACCTGCACAGAAAACTGCAGCACACCAAACACCAGCGCCCCTGAAACCAGCCAGGCCTCAACACCGTGCAGCGTAAAACTCGATATGCCGCTGGATTGAGAACGGCTGATGTTGGGCAGAAACAATGCATCGCGCCACAAGCTGTAGCCGCAGTAGACCAGCACCAGCAAAGTCACCAGCGTTTCGGTGATGCGCTTTTTCAGCGGCAGCACATTGGGTACGTAACTGAGCGGCTCCAGCGTGCCCCGTTCAGCGAATTGTTGTTGCGCCTGCGCGAGGCTGTAGCCCCGGTTGCGGCCCGGAACCACCAGATCGGGACAGGACTCGTTCTGTTCAGCATCGTCACGCCAGCCGCAGACCCGGCACAACTCGCCGGCACCACGCTGTTTCAGGGAACGCTTGCGGCAACAGGGGCAATCAATCACAGCACCGGCGATTGCCAGCTCGGCGCGCATCTCCACGCCAGCATCACGCAGCGCCCGCACATAACGCCCCATGGCCGCATGTTCAAGCCCGCCTTTGATGGTCTGCTCACGCCCCGACAACAGTTCCAGCGCCTTTGCCTCGGATATCCGCATCAGTTTCGCCAATGCAGCCGCCACCGCCTCGCGTTTGTGACCGTGCAGGATGCGACCGGTCAGCAGCAGGTCGTATTTTTCAACGGGCCTGGTCATGGGCAATATCGGCGATCAGTATTCAATTTTCTGCGACCTGACATTGGTGATGATCCCGAACAGGATCAGCAGCGCCATGAAACCCACCGCCAGCGCCAGCCATCCGCCACCGTAACGGTAGGCGGCAGCCACCATCGCCAGCCCCATGAACAAGCCCATCAGCACAAAACTGGCTTGCACCGCCCGCTGATAGACATGCTCGTTGCGACGTCGGTCATGGTGATCAACGATGGCCAGCACGCCGTACATCGCCCCCGACAACAGCGCCGCCGCCATCAGCCACAGCTCCACGCCCTCCAACTGGACAGGCCGCCGGTTGCCGCTGCCACCCGGCAGGATCATGGTGCCGAGCCACAGGCTGAAACCGCAGTAGGCGATCACCAGTGCAGCGATCACGCCGCTGAACACCCGACGCCCCAGCGGCACATGGTTGGGGATGTAGTCACCGGGCCGGATCGAACCATAGTGCTGATGGACCTTGCTCGCCGCGTTCAGGCTCAGGCCGTGGTTGCGCCCATCAATCACCTGATCGGCGTTTTGTTCATTCTGTTCAGGGTCATCACGCCAGCGGCAGCGCCGGCATTCATCGCCGGCACCGCGCCGCGACAAAGTCTTGTTGCCGCAGCAGGGACAGGACAGAAGTTCCGGCTGTTGCGTCATGGGATAACCCCCGGGACGGTGATGCCGATCTAGTAACGGAATGCCAAGGAAGCGTGTACGCGGTTGTCGCCCTTGTTGCTGGTGCCGGCGCCGTTCAACACCTGTGCCCAGTCGAGGGTTGCGCTGAAATTGCGCCGCCACTGCCAGCGCAGGCCGGCGCCGATGCCCGTCGCACTTTCGCGCGCCTGGGTGCCCGCGGCCGCCTGATGGTTGCGCACCTGGCCGGCGTCGGTGAACAGCACTGCGCGCAGGCCGTCGGCGAGCAGCGGCGTGGTGAATTCCAGCGTGCCGAGCAGGCCCTGGTCGCCGGTGCCTTCTCGCTCTTCAAAACCGCGCACACCAGCCGAACCGCCGAGGCCGAACTGCTCGCCGGGAATCAGCGCATCGTTTGACACCTGTCCGCGCATCTTCGCGGTGGCAATCCAGCCGCCCAGCGCCTTCGACCCTTCAAAGCCATAACGCCAGGCCTGCCAGTCCTTGCCGGCACCGGCGCGGTTGGCGGCGTACGCGGCATCGGTATTGCTGCTGCCACCGCCAAGGTTGTGCGCGAACTCGAGGTTGCCGCGCAGGCCGTAATCGGCACCATCGAGCCGCCCGGTGTAGCGCAGCAGCAACGGCTGGCTGCGCACATCGGTGCCGATTGCCACGTTGTTGAACAGCACGTTGCTGCCAAAAAACCGGTTTTCGATGCCGAACTCCGCAGCATGACTGTAACTGCCGAAGGGAAGCAGGCGATGTGTCCAGCGCAGGCCGTAGAACTCGCCGCTGCCGCTGACATTGAAAAAATTGGCGACCACGCCGGAGTTGCTGTCGGACTTGGTGTAGTAGCCGGACAGTGCGCCGTTCCAGGCATAGACCGGCGCGCGATAATAAATGCCGTACTGCTGCACGTCCTGACGATGGCCGTCGGGCGAGGTGGTGTAAGTCGCCGTCACCGAATGATCACGGTCAAACAGGTTGCTGTGCGACATCCCGATCCCCAGCCGCGTATGGCCCGACTGCTTGGTGCCGGTGTTGTCGAGGCTGGCGAAGAACTGCAGCGGCGCGGCATCGTCCACCTTCACCGCCGCATCCACGGTATCCGGCGTACGGCCCTGCTGGATGGTCACCGCGACCTGCTTCGAGGGATGGTCGTTGGCCAGCGCCTGCGCACGCGCAATCTCGCGCAAATTGGGCGTGACGCCACTCGCCAGTGCCGGCAGGCTGCGGCGGATGTTGTCGGTGCTGAAGGCCTTGTTGCCGCTGACATTGACGTTGTTCAGCTTGAAGGCCAGCACGCGCAGCGTGATCGTGCCGCGTGCATCCTGCGGCGGGATGATCACCCGCAGAAAACCGTAGCCGCGATCCTTCAGCGCAGTTTCGAGCGCGCTGGCAGCGGCCTGCAGACGGTCGATGGTCATAGCCTCGCCGGTGTACGGCGCGAGCAGCGATTGCGTGTCGGCAACAGACAGCGGGTTGTCGCCGTCAACGCTGTAAGCCGTGACCGCGAAGCGTGTGTCCTGCGCCTGCGCCGGATGCACCAGCGCCGCCAGCAACATCAGTCCTGCCCCTGATAATTTACGTAACACTTTGTTTTTATTGATAATTTTGTTTACCTGATGCTGCACATATTGAGTATCGCCCCGTCACCGGCCCTGAAGGTATCGATCACCGAGCCGCTGCCACTGGGCAGCGGACGCGGCGTGCCGTCAAAACGCATGAAGTTCGGCACCACATCGAGCAGACGTACACGATCCGTCACTACCGCGGCATTGCCAGCCGCGACATCCACCGACTCCTCATCCTTGGTCACGCGCACCGCGCCGTCACGGACCCAGACGTAGAGGCCTTCTTCAACGGCTTTGTCCGTGCTGCCGAATATATTGTCCGCAGCCTTGATCGTAGGCAATGTTGTCAGACCGGGCACACGCACCGGACTGCCGGTTGAAGCCAGCATCTCGCCTGCACGCACGCGGCCACGGCCGACGATTTCGACCTCGCCTTCGGTCACTGCCACACTGGCCGGTTTGTTGTCCGCGTTGTCGGGATAACTCACGTTGGTCTTGCCGTCGGGGGCGCGATGCGTGACCTGCACGGTACCGGGTTTATCCGGACCCAGCGAAATCAGCGGACCACCGACGGCGGGAACAGGGCCGGGAAAAACCATGGGATCAACAAACATCACGTTAAAGGTTAAGGTCGTGGTCGTACCTTCAGGTCCGGCAATTTCGGTGCGTGTCACAGTGCCGCCGGTGGATCTGCCGCCATGGGCGGTATTGACCACACTCACCACAGTTTCCACCCAGGTGGTGATCACGCGATCACCGACACGGGTCACCGCCGGCTCGCCGGGCAAGGTCTGCAGCATGCCCGGCGGAAGAACGGTATCAGGCGCCCCCACAACGGCGATCAGGCCACCGGTAATATCGTAGGAACGCACTGAATCGGCGGTGTCTTTCAGCTTGGCTTCGGCCGCACGACCGGCCGCTTCCGCGTCGGCGCGCACCTTGGCGTCAACCTCCGCTTTCGCGTCCACCAGTTTGTCGTCGACGGTTTTGGCTTCATTCACCGCAGCACGAACATCCTTTCTGGCCGCCCTTCGGTCTCTGTTCACCTCATCCTTGGTCTCCCGTATCGCCGTACGAACTTCTTTTCTGGCCGCCCTTCGGTCGCTGTTCATCTCATCCTTGGTCTCCCGTATCACCGTACGAACTTCCTTTCTGGCTGCCCTTCGGTCTCTGTTCATCTCATCCTTGGTCTCCCGTATCGCCGTACGAACTTCCTTTCTGGCTGCCCTTCGGTCTCTGTTCACCTCATCCTTGGCCTCTCGTATCGCAGTACGGACCGCTCTTCGATCTTTCCTCGCATCAGCCTTCGCATCAGCAGCAGCCTTCTCCGCCTCAGCAAGTTTGCGCGCGACCTCGTCTTCAGTCCGCCGCTTTTGTTCGGCAACCAGTTTTTCTGCAGCAGCACGCTCAGCATCGAGTTTGGCTTCGGCTGCAGCCTTGGCCTCAATGGCAGCCCTCTCGGCTTCAGCGACCTTACGCGCAGCTTCCTCTGCAGCACGCTGCTTCTCCTCGGCAGCCAGCTTTTCAGCAGCAGCGCGTTCGGCGGCAAGTTTCGCTTCAGCGGCAGCCTTCGCCGCAGCAGCGGCTTTGGCGGCCTCCTCCGCGGCGCGCTGCTGCGTCGTTGCAGCCGTTGACTGCGCCTCGGTGAAAAAAGTCTTGACCGCGGCGCCGCCCTGCGCGGCAACGTGAGCAGCCACCTCGCGCTGAATGACTCCGGCACCACCAGCCAGCGCACCGGCGTTGCGTACCTCCGCAAGATCGGCCCCAGACAGCCCGACCAACCCGATGCTTCCGAGCGCATAGGAATCCGCCAGAATTCTGGTCAGCTCGCTGTTAAACATGGCGACATTGGCAGCGCCGGCACCTGCTCTTGCCCCCTCCATCGAGGCCGCCATGATCGATTGAAACGTCAGGTTTTGAGCCATGGCCATACCGTAGGCCGTGCGAAAAGTATCATTCTGCGCAACCGTGCCGGCAGCAGTACTGGCCTGGTTAAATGCCAAACCAAGCAACAGGGATAACTGCGTCATCCGCGTGGACAGTTGTTGGTTGGCAGCATCGGTCTGCGGTGGGTTATTGCGCATCTGAGTCATCAGCGCGGTCATTTCGGCGACTATCGGTGCCGTTGCCGTATTCAGCGCATTCACTGCCTGATTCACCGCCGCGTTGGTCACTGTCTGCGTGGTGTTTTCGATGGTGTTCTGCGTCTTGAGCACCAGATTTTCAGTCTGCTGCTGGAAGTTCTGGCCTTGATTGCCTGCGGTCGAGGTGACAACGGCTACGATGGTCTGCACGCCATTCACCACTTCGTTGGCCAGATCGTTTGCAGCGGATTGCACTTGTCCGTTGCCCGGCAAATTCAGGGTTGCAGTGCTGGTTGAGCCGGATCCCCCGCCCGTGGTCGCCGAACCCGTTGCACTGGTGCCACTACTGCCGGTCGTTGCAGTGCCTGAGGCAGTGGTACCGCCGCCGCTGGCGCTGCCCGTGGCGCTGGCACCGTCCTGATTTACCGTGACGCTGCCACTTGCGCAGAAATTGCCAATGCAGCCGCCGCCGCCGAATGACGTGCCAAAAGGCCGGATCACGCCCATGGCAGTGCGGAACAGGAAGGCATCAGGGCTGATTTTGGCGAGCTGCCCGGTGCTGACCAGCGCACTGCCGTCATACAGCGTCAGGAAAGCCGAACCTTCGCCGGACTGTGTCTCGCTGTAACGAAAACGGTTGATCGCGAAGCGGCTGTTCTGGGCCAGCGCCACACGCGCGCCATCGCGGAACACTAGCAGCGCACTGCTGCCACGGCCAACCGCCACCGCATCACCTTCATTCAGCATCGCGCCCGGAACCAGCATGCGCACGGATTCGCCGGCGCGGCCTGCGCCAACCACCCCGCTCATCTCCACCACCCGCGCCACCGGCAACACCACCGGCCGTGGTGCGGGCCTTGCACGTTCTTCCGTGCCGCAATCGTCTGCGCACAGCCGTGCATCAAACTCGGTGCCGCGGATGCCGATGGTCGCGGTGGCGGTGTGGATGCGCACCGCATCGGGCCGGCGCTTGCCGAGCAGGCCGGTGACCACGCGCATGCCGCCCTTGGCCAGTCCCAGCAGCATCGATTCCGGCGCATCGTCACGATAGGCATCGAGGCGGAACACGGTGTTCGGCCGCAGCGTGATGCGCGTCTGGTCGTTGAATTCGAGAATCGCCCAGGAATCACGCGCGACGCTGATCACATCGCGCTCAGTCAAAGTTTCGCCACGCCCGAGCAGACGCGGCGGCTGCCCGCTGCGCTCGACCAGCGTGGTGCCCTGGCTGTCGAGCACGCGGGCGACATGAGGGGCCTGGGCCTGCGCGGCGGTGGCTAGGACACACAACAGCAACGCGCCGATGATCAATAAAATATTGTTTAAAAACAATGACTTATTATCATCCCTCAAAACAAAGGCGATGGCGACACGATGACTCATCGGCATTCGAGCACCGTCCCTTTCTTCTCTTCGTCCTCGGGTGGCTTGCCGGCGTCAGCGATGACAGTGCCCAGGAATTTTTCGTTGAGGATCTGCGTTTCACTGGCCGGCAGCTTGATGATTGCAAGCTCGGCCGCAGAGCCCAGCCCGGCAACCGTCGCCGGTGTATTGAGCGTCAACAGATACGTTGACGGCAGTGGCGACGCAGTCATCACAGCGCCGGGAATTAAATTTCTGGTGGTGAAATCACCGGCAACACCGAGATAGGTCATCACCCCGAACAGATCACCTGCAGTCCCTGCAAAACTGCCGAAAGCAGTGACATTCAAGGTGCCAGCTAGGGTCGCCGTACCGATAACTTCCAGCCAGTCGTAGTTGACACCCTGCGTGGTGCCGCCGAGTTCGATGTTCAGCACACCAGCGGCACCCTGCACATAGTTGCCGTTGATGGTCAGCGTCCCAGGCGACAGTCCCGGCGACAGAGTGCCGTTGTTGGCCAGTGTGCCGGTGATCTGTCCCCTGCCGGTCAGCTCGCCACCGGGATGCAAAACAACATTCGGTGCCGTCACCGTACGACTACCGATCTTGAGCAGGCCGAAGACATCAAGACCACCACCGCTGCTGAAATCACCGCCCACCAGTTCAACGGTGGCCGCAGCCGCAATGGTCGCCGGCCCCGCGTAATTGACACTGCCGGCATTGACCAGCAGCGAGCCGCCGCCAATGCCGGCGCCGCTGACATTCAGTGTGGGGCCCTGCAGAACCCGGGCTCCTGCACCATCAAACGCAAAAGGACCTGTAATGGTACCGGCGCCATTGATCGAACCGCCCGTCCAGAAAATCGAGCCCCCTGTTTTCTGCAGGGTATGTCCGCCGGTGACATTCAGGGCACCCGATATCAGGTCCAGCCGTGAACCGAATACCGTGCTCAGACCCAGGATGTTCAGCGTCCCCTCGTTGCTGAGATTGCCCTGCACATTGCTGCCTGCCAGCTCAAGAGTGCCCTGGTTCAGCAAAGTACCGGTGCCGCCCACCGCATGGTTGATCACCACATTGGCCGCGGCTGGAATGGTCGTGGTGGTGGCCGCAGCCACATCCACCGAACCCGAGGTGAAGTTCAGCGAACGGTTCCAGGTCGTATCGCTGAACACCAGAGCGGCACCCTGCACTTTGATCGCCCCGGCTCCAGCAAAACTGGCGGTGTTGAAGGTATGCGTGCCGGCAGCAAATCGGACATTGGCGCCCTCCACGGTCATCACACCGGAATGGCTGCCGCCGGCATTCAGGTTCAGCGTGCCGGCGCCGCTGTCGAGCGTGCCGCCGGTGTTGTTGAAGGTCACATTGTTGACCGTGCCAGTGAAGGCCCCGCCCACCTCCAGCGTGCCGCTGTTGTTGAGTGTGCCGACACCCGAGTTACGGTTGATGGTGTCACTGCCGAGAAAGCGGTAAACCCCCGCATTGTTGAAGACAGAACCATCGTTGATGAACATACTCTCGCCGCCGATTTGGCTGGTCACGGTGCCGTTGTTGTTGAAAGTGGCGTTGACCAGCCCACGGCTGGCGGCAACGGTCATGGCCATGGTCTGCCCCCCCGCCAGGGTAATCGCGCCGGGACCGGAAATATTTGCGCCTGCCGTCCAATTCATGCCGCCATTCAGTGTCAGCGTGTCACCCGCGGTCACATTAAAGCCACCACCGCTGTAGTTGACCAGGCCGTTCGCCGCCACCGTACCGAAGCTCGCCGTGCCGCCAGTCACATTCAGGATGCCGTTTACCGTCACGCCATCGGCTAGGCTGTGGGTGCCAGCACTCATGCGGACGTTGGCACCACCCACGGTCAGGTTGCCGGTGTAGGTGCCACCCGCGTTCAGGTTCAGCGTGCCCGCACCGCCGTCGAGCGTACCGCCGGCATTGAAAAAAGCCAGGTTGTTGACTGCACCAATGAAAGCGCCGCCCACCTCAATCTCACCGGTGTTGTTGAAAGTACCGGCACCCGAATTGCGGCTGATGATGTCTCCTGACAGAAAGCGATACACCCCGGCGTTGTTGAACACCGAACTGTCATTGATCAGCAGATTCGCTCCGATCTGGCTGGTCACCGTGCCGTTGTTGTTGAAGGTCACGTTACTCAGCGCGTGATCAAAGTTGCCCGTCATCGCCAAGGTCTGTCCGGCGGACAACGCAATCGCACCCGGTCCGCTGATGCCGGTATTGCTTGACCAGTTCATGCCCGCGTTGAGCGTCAGTGTGTCACCCGCGGTCACATTGAAACCGCCGGCGCTGTAGTTGACCAGACCGTTGGCAGTCACCGAACCAAAACTCGCCGTGCCGCCGGTCACATTCAGGATGCCGTTTACCGTCACACCATCGGCAAGGCTATGGGTGCCGGCATTCATGCGGACGTTGGCACCACCCACGGTCAGGTTACCGGTGTAGGTGCCACCCGCGTTCAGGTTCAGCGTGCCCGCGCCGCCATCAATTGTGCCGCCGGTATTGAAAAAGGCCACATTATTGAAGTTGGCGGTGAAGGCTCCGCCCACCTCCATTTCGCCGGTGTTGTTGAAGGTGCCGGGGCCGGAGTTACGGCTGATCACGTCACCGCCCTGGAAGCGATAGATGCCGTTGTTATTGAAAACCGAACTATCGTTGATCAGCAGGCTGGCGCCGCCGATCTGGCTGGTCACCGTGCCGTTGTTGTTGAAAGTCACATTACTCAGTGCGTGATCAAAGTTGCCTGTCATTGCCATGATCTGACCCGCCGGCAGCGTGATCGCGCCCGGCCCGCTGATGCCGATATTGCTTGACCAGTTAATGCCGGCATTCAGCATCAGCGTGTCGCCCGTGGTGACATTGAAACCGCCGCTGACATAGTTGACCAGACCGTTGGCAGTTACCGAGCCAAAACTCGCGGTGCCGCCGGTCACGTTCAGGATGCCGGTTATCGTCACACCATCGGCAATGTTGTGGGTGCCGGCATTCATCCGCACGTTGGCACCATCCAGAGTCAGGTTGCCGGTGTAGGTGCCACCCGAGTTCAGGTTCAGCGTGCCTGCACCGCTGTCGAGTGTGCCGCCAGCATTGAAAAAAGCCCCGTTGTTAAAGGTGGCGGTGAAGGCGCCGCCCACCTCGATTTCGCCGTTGTTGTTGAAGGTGCCGGTGCCCGAGTTGCGGCTGATCAAGTCACCGCCCAGGAAACGATAGACGCCGTTGTTGTTAAAAACCGAGTTGTCGTTGATCAGCAGGCTGGCGCCGCCGATCTGGCTGGTCACCGTGCCGTTGTTGTTGAAGGTCACGTTGCTCAGTGCATGATCAAAGTTGCCCGTCATTGCCACAGTCCGCCCAGCCGGCAGCGTGATCGTGCCAGGTCCGCTGATGCCGAGATTGCTTGACCAGTTCATACCCGAGTTAAGCGTCAGCGTGTCGCCCGCGGTGACATTGATGCTGCCGCCCGTAAAATTGACCAGGCCATTGGCGGTCACCGTGCCGAAACCGGTCGTGCCACCCGCCACGTTGAGCTGGCCGGCAATCGTTGTGCCGTCGGCAAAAGTATGTGTGCCTGTGTTCAGTCGCACGTTGCCGCCCTGCAGGGTCATCGCACCGGCGTATGAGCCGCCATTCAGGTCCAGAGTGCCGGTGCCGCTGTCGAGCGTGCCTGCGGTGTTGTTGAAGGTCACGTTCTGCACCGTGCCGGCGAAGGCGCCGCCCACTTCAATCTCGCCGGTGTTGTTGAAAGTGCCGGCACCCGAATTGCGGTTGATGCTGGCGGCACTCAGGAAACGGAACACCCCTGCGTTGTTGAACACCGAGCCGTCGTTGATCAGCAGGCTGCCGCTGCCGATCTGAAAGGTCGTCGTGCCGTTGTTGTTGAAGGTGATGTTGTTGAAAGGATTGCCGCCACCCACGCTGATCGCCAGCGTCTGGCCGGCAGGCAGCGTGATCGTGCCCGGACCGTTGATGCCGGCACCGGTCCAGTTCATGCCGCCATTCAGCGTCAGCGTGTCGCCGGCGGTGACATTGAAACCGCCGTTGCTGTAGTTCACCGGCCCGTTCATGGTCACCGTGCCGAAGCTGGCGGTGGCGCTGCCCTGCACGTTCAGGGTGCCCGCCACAGTAGTGCCATCAGCGAAGTTATGCGTGCCGGCATTGAGCTGTACATTGCCGCCCTGCAATGTCAGCGCACCCGAGTGGTTGCCACTGGCATCCAGTCTCAGCGAGCCAGTGCCGCTGTCGAGCGTGCCGCCGGTGTTGGTGAGGGTCACGCCACTGACAAAACCGTTGAAGGCGCCAACCACCTCGATTTCGCCGGTGTTGTTGAAAGTACCGGCACCGGAGTTGCGATTGATCGCGCTGCTGTCGAGAAAACGATACACCCCGGCGTTGTTGAATACCGAACCATCATTGATCAGATGCTGGGCCCCGATCTGGCTGGTCACCGTTCCGTTGTTGTTGAACACCAGATTGACCATGGCGCGGTTGCCGGCAGTACTCATCGCCAGCGTCTGCCCGGCTGGCAGCACGATGGTGCCGGGGCCGCCGATATCGCCGGAAGTCCAGTTCATGCCGCCGTTCAGCGTCAGCGTATCGGCCGTGGTGACATTGAAGCCACCACCGCCATAGGTCACCAACCCGCTGGTGGTCACGGTGCCGAAGCTGGCCGTGCCACCACTCACATTGAGCCGTCCCGCCACGGTCGTGGCATCGGCAAAGTTGTGGGTGCCGCCGGCGAGAACCACACCGGTGCCCTGCATCGTCAACGACCCGGAGTGGCTGCCACCGGAATTCAGGTTCAGCGTGCCGGTGCCGCTGTCGAGAGTACCGCCGGTGTTGGTGAAAGTGACGTTATTGATGTTGTTTGTGAAGGCTCCACCCACACGAGTGGTGCCGGTGTTGTTGAAGGTGCCCGCCCCCGAATTGCGGCTGATGAAGTTGCCGGCATTCAGGAAGCGGTACAGCCCGGCGTTGTTGAACACCGAGCCGTCGTTGACCAGCACGTTGCCGTTGCTGCCACTGTCGAAGGTGCCGTTGTTGTTGAAGGTGACGTTGGTCAGGGTGCGGTCGCCGCCGCCGCCAGCCGTGGCCAGCGTCTGCCCCGCCGGCAAGGTGACCGTGCCCGGACCGGTGATGCTGAAACCCTCGGACCAGTTCATGCCAGCATTCAGCGTCAGCGTGTCACCCGCAGTGACGTTGAATCCGCCGCCGGTGTAATTCACCAGCCCGTTGGCCGTCACCGTGCCAAAGCTCGCCGTGCCACCCGCCACATTGAGCTGGCCGGCAATCGTTGTACTGTCGGCAAAGGAGTGCGTGCCTGCGGTCAGCCGCACATTGCCGCCACTTATGTTCAGCGCGCCCGAGTGGTTGCCGCTGGCGTTGATGTTCAGCGTACCCAAGGCACTGTTCAGCGTGCCGCCGGTGTTATTGAGGGTCACACTGTTGACCGTCGCCGTGCCACTGCCATTCACTTCCAGCGTGCCGGTGTTGTTGAAGGTGCCGGTTCCCGAGTTGACCGAAATAATGTCACCCAGCCGAAACACCCCGGCGTTGTTCACCACCGCGCTGTCGTTCACCAGGACATTGCCGCCACCGATTGAAGTCGTCACCGTGCCGTTGTTGTTGAACGTCATGCCGCTCAGCGCATGATTGCCGCTCACCGTCAGCGCCAGCGTCTGCCCGGTGGGCAGCGTGATCGCGCCGGGGCCGGAAATCGTGTTGGTCGTCGCCCAGTTCATGCCGGCGTTCAGCGTCAGCGTGTCACCCGCAGTGATGTTGAATCCGCCACCGGTGTAATTCACCAGCCCGTTGGCCGCCACCGTGCCAAAGCTCGCCGTGCCGCCCGCCACATTGAGCTGACCGGCAATCGTCGAACTGTCGGCAAAGCTGTGCGTGCCTGCGGTCAGCCGTACATTCGTGCCGGTGATGTTCAGCGCACCCGAGTGGTTGCCGCTGGCGTTGATGTTCAGCGTACCCAAGGCACTGTTCAGCGTGCCGCCGGTGTTGTTGAGGGTCACACTGTTGACCGTCGCCGTGCCACTGCCATTCACTTCCAGCGTGCCGGTGTTGTTGAAGGTGCCGGTTCCCGAGTTGACCGAAATAATGTCACCCAGCCGAAACACCCCGGCGTTGTTCACCACCGCGCTGTCGTTCACCAGGACATTGCCGCCACCGATTGAAGTCGTCACCGTGCCGTTGTTGTTGAACGTCATGCCGCTCAGCGCATGATTGCCGCTCACCGTCAGCGCCAGCGTCTGCCCGGTGGGCAGCGTGATCGCACCGGGGCCGGAAATCGTGTTGGTCGTCGCCCAGTCCATCCCGCCCTTGAGGGTCAGGGTTTTTCCGCTGGCAACCGAAAGGCTACCCGTGGCATAAGTCAGCTTGCCGAAGGCTTCGGCATTTTCGCCGAAGGTCACGTTGCCACCGATCACCACCTTGCCCGAAAACTCCTTGCCGGTGTCACCGGCGATCAGCGGCGCATTGATCGTCACCGAACCCAGGTTCACCACACCCGCGCCGGAGGCATCGGTGTCCGCCTCCAGCCGCAGCACGCCGCCGCCTGAGGTGGTGATGTTGGCATTGACGTTGATGTTGTTCATCGCCGCCGCCTTCAGCGACACACCGGACTGCATGGTGACCGCGGCATCAAAGGTGATGTTGTTGTTCGCCTGCAGCTCGACGGTGCCGGTGGTGAAGGCCTGCAGCGTGGCCACGTTCAGGGTGCCGGGGGTGACATTGTCGGGCTCGCCGAACGCAAGCAGGGGATCGCCGGGAGACGAAAGGAACCCGTCCAGCGTTCCGGTGCCGGCGTGCACCGTGATGTTCAGCGGATCCAGCAGCAGCGTGCCCGCCCGGCCATTGACCGCCTCCAGCCCGACCCTGCCGTCGAACACCAGCGCGTTTTTGCCGGATACCTCGACCAGCCCGCCATCGCCACCCAGCGCGCCGCCGCGCACCGCGGCATTGCCAAAGTAACGGGTGACTTCATCCGCCCAGACAATGATTTTGCCGCCATCCCCGGCATTGCTTGCCGAAGCGTCGAGCGATACCGAATTGCCGACAAAAGTGCGACCCGCGTTGCGCACCGCCGGATTCGCACCCTGATAGTCACCACCGACCAGGATTTCGCCGCCACCTGCCGCGCCGCGGGCGCTGACCGTGGCGTTGTCGAACAACCCGACGCGCTCACCGGTGATTTCGACACGGCCGCCGCGACCCGATAAATTATCGACTGAAATCAACGAGTTACCATCAACGATAGCGTCCTTCTGCGCTGCCAGCGTGACCCGGCCGCTGGCATCGACGCTGGCGCTGACCGCGCGAATCTCGCCGCTATGGCGCAGCGTGCCGGCAAACATCGATGCGGCGTTTTTCGCTTCGATGGCGCCGAGGTTGAGCGCTGCATCGGTGGGTGCCTGCAGCGCGAACTGCACACCATGGGCGTCGGGGCTGCTGATGGTCAGCGACTTGCCCGCAGCGAGCACCACGCTGCCGTTTTCGCTTTTGATCAGACCCGCGTTCTCGATCTGCGGCCCGACCAGGAAGATGTCGCCGCTGGCGCGCAATGTGCCTTCATTCTTCAGTGCACCGAGGCCGCCGCCTTCGAATTTCATCCGGCCGGCAAGAAAGTCCTCGTCGCGGATGTTCAGCGTCGAGGCCACCAGCCCTGCGGTGTTGATCACCGATCCCTGGCCGAAGACGATGCCGTGGGGATTGACCAGGAATACGCGACCGTTGGAACTGAGCGTGCCGAGAATCTGCGAGGGGTCGCCGCCGATGACACGGTTCAGCACCGCACTGAGGGCGGACTGCTGCTGGAAATGGGTGGTGGAACCGGCGCCGATCGAAAACGACTGCCAGTTGATGATGGTGCCCGGGGTGTTGGTCACCGTCAGCGTTTTGCCGGCGGTGCTGAAGCCGGCGGCACCGGCCGCGACCTGGGCGCCGGTCGGATTGGCGGACGCAGCAGGTGCCCAGGCGAGCGCCACTGCAAGGGCCAGGGGTGCCAGCCGCGGACAACCTTGCCGCTGCGCTGCAACCCCGGACGGTTTTCCGGCAGTATCCATATCGGTCCCGCGCTCCTCGTGCGCTGATGTCCCGAAATTCTTGTTTTTTTGACGCTTCCCCGGCAATTGTACTAAGGGACAATGCCGAAGCCACTGTTGTGCGGATAATGTCACGAAACCTGCGGCAAACCAGTTCAAAACCATGCCACACGCCCTGATCGTCGATGATCACCCGCTATACCGCGAAGGCCTGATCAGCGCCCTGCGCGCGCGGCTGGGCGGCATCACCGTCAGCGGCGCCGGTACCGCCGAGGACGGCCTGACCCTGCTTGAAGCGCATCCCGACATCGAGCTGGTCCTGATCGACCTGCGGCTGCCGGGCATGGACGGCTTTGCCGCGCTCGAACTCTACGGCGCACGTTTCCCGGCGGTGGCGCGGGTGATCGTTTCCGGGGATGACGATCCTGCCCTGGTGCAGCGCGCCTTCAACGCCGGCGCCTCAGGTTTCATCGCCAAGTCGATGGCGCTTGATGATGTCGCCGGCGCGATCCGCAGCGTGATGGACGGCGAGCTGTTCGTGCCGCCCGCGGACGGCGCGCGCAACCACGCCGCGCCTTCGGCCAAGGCGATGACGCTGCGCCAGATCGAAGTGCTGCACCTGCTCGGCGAGGGCTACACCAACAAGGAAATCGCGCGCGCGCTGAACATCACCGAGCGCACCGCCAAGGCCCACTTGTCGGCGATTCTTGAAGCGCTCAATGCCGAGAACCGCACCCAGGCGGTGGTTGCAGCGCAGCGTGCCGGCCTGATTGATCCGCCCCGCGTGCGGTCGTGAGCCCCGGGCTGTGAGTACCAGCGTCGCCGCCGACGATCCGCGCGTCACCCACGACCTGGTGCACATGATGCTGTCGCGCACACCGGGTGTGGTGGTCGCCAACATCGTCGCCAGCGGCATGGTCGCTGCCGCGCTGTACGGCACGGCGGGCAACGCCATCCTAGTCTGGTACGCGGCCTACTGCCTGCTGCAGGGCATGCGCTGGTGGATCTGGCACGCCTTTGAGCGCGACCCCGAACGGATGCACAACGCGCGGCGCTGGGCACAGCGCCATGCCGCCAGCCTGGTCCTGGTCGGTGCGGTGTACGGACTGCCGACGCTGCTGTTTTTCCCGGCGGACGACGTGGCCATCCAGCTGTTCTGCCTGGCAGTGATCGCGGTCACCGCCACCGGCGCGGTCGCCACCACCACCGGCTACACGCCTTCGCTGGTCACCTTCAGCCTGCCGGCACTGGCCCAGGCCGCCGTGCGCTGCATGATCGAGGATGGCGTGGTGTTCAACGTACTTACGGTGGTATTCATCACGCTGCCGGCGCTGCTGGTCTATTTTTCGGTGACCCAGACACGGGCGATCCGTGAAGCGCTGCAGGTGCGTTACGAAAACGCCGCATTGGTCGCTGAACTGCGCGAGCAGAAACTGGCCGCCGAACGCGCCAACCTCGCCAAGTCGCGTTTTTTTGCCGCGGCCAGCCACGACCTGCGCCAGCCGCTGCAGGCGCTGGGCCTGTTCACCGCCTCGCTGCGCGATGCCGAGCGCCGCCCCGAGGACAGCCGCAAATTCGAGCAGATCCTCTCGAGTGTTGACGCTCTCGAGTCGCTGTTCGACGAACTGCTCGATGTGTCGCGGCTCGATGCCGGTTATGTGCAGCCGAACATCGTGCACCTCGACACCGCGAGGCTGTTCGCTCGCCTGGAATCGGCATACGGCCCGGTGGCGGCAAAAAACGGCCTCGAGCTGCGCTTCCGCGGCAACCCGCCGCCGCTGCACTGCGACCCGATCCTGCTCGAGCGTGTGCTGGGCAACCTGATTTCAAATGCGTTGCGCTACACGCTGAAAGGCGGCGTGCTGGTCGGCTGGCGCCGCCGCGGCAACAGGCTGCAGCTCGAAGTCTGGGATACCGGCATCGGCATCCCGCGCAGCGAGTTCCGCCAGATCTTTGATGAGTTCTACCAGCTCGGCAATCCGGAGCGCGACCGCCGCCACGGCCTGGGGCTCGGCCTCGCCACGGTGAAACGCGTCGCCGCGCTGCTGGAGTGCCCGCTGTCGCTGAACTCCGAACTCGGCCGCGGCTCGGTGTTCCGCATCGCGGTGCCCCTGGGTGATGCCGCGCAGGTCAGCGCGCCGGCGCCGGTCAGCTTCGGCAACATCGACGCACTCGCCGGCAAGGTGGTCGCGGTGATCGAGGACGACGGCATGGTGCGCGAAGGCCTGGTCACGCTGCTCGAACAATGGCGCTGCCGGCCGGTGGCTGCGGGCTCGGCGGCGGAACTCACCACACTGCTTAAGGGCGAGGCGCTGATTCCGGATGTTGTACTCGCCGACTACCGCCTGCGCGACCACCAGACCGGCATCACCGCCATCGAAGCCCTGCGTGCGCGTTATGGCGCAAAACTACCGGCGCTGTTAGTCTCGGGAGACACCACGGAGGAGCTGTTCCGTGCCGCGCGGGAACGGTCGCTGATATTCATTGCGAAACCCGTCAGCTCGGCACGATTGCGCGCGGCATTGCTGCATTTCCTCGCCCGCCGCACACCCGCCTCCGTGACTTGAACTTGCGGCGCCACGCGCCGCCCCACGGAGATGATGAGCAATGCCCAAACAGACCCTCGGCAAACTGCCGCGCGAAGCCATCCGCATGCTGGAGATTCCGCGCGTCGCCCCTGAAATCCTCGACGGCTTCCGCAGCCTGATCGACCTCACCGGCACACTGTCTGATGCCTGCGACGAGCTGGGCCTGGTCGCGGTGATCCCGGCTTATGTACTGCCGCCGGTAAACACCGGCAAGCGCATCGTCGGCCCCGCGGTGACGGTGCGCAACATCGCGCACAGCGCACAGATCCACAAGGCCGCCAACGACAAACTCAGCGGCCAGGGCGAAACCGAAGCGCACAACCTCGCCGAGCCCGGCGACGTGCTGGTGATCGAAGGCGTCACCGGCTGCTCGAACATGGGCGGACAGTCGGCAACCATCGCCAAACGCCAGGGCTTCATCGGCGCCATCGTCGATGCCACGGTGCGCGACCCCGAGCAATACCGCGGCATGGACTGGCCGGTGTGGTGCAAGGGCTTCACCCCGATCACCGGCAAGTGGCGCACGCAGACGGTTGAAGTCAATGGCACCGTGCAGATCTGCGGCATCCATGTGCGCCCCGGCGACATCGCCTGCGCCGACGAAGCCGGCATCGCCTTCATCCCGCACGACAAGGCGGCGCAGGTGCTGGAAGTCGCGCGGCGCATCGACGCCGGCGACACCAAACGCAAGGCGGACATTGATGCCGGGGTTGGCATCGGTGACATCCTGAAAACCAAATACAAATAAGTCAGCGCCACCCGGAGGAAGCCGCAAGCCATGACACAAGCCACCAACCTGATCTTCATCCTCTCCGACGAGCACAACAAGCGCGTGCTCGGCTGTGCCGGTCATCCGATGATCAAGACACCCAACCTCGACCGGCTTGCAGCCCGCGGCACCCGCTTCACCTCGGCCTACACCAACTGCCCGATCTGCGTGCCGGCGCGCGCGGCCTTCGCCACCGGCCAGTATGTGCACAAGATCCGTTACTGGGACAACGCCATCGCCTACGACGGCAAGATCCCGACCTGGGGTCATCGCCTGATGGCACAGGGCCACCATGTCGCCTCGATCGGCAAGCTGCACTATCTCGACTCCGATCCCAAGCGCAACGGCTTTGACGAGGAAATCCTGCCGATGCACATCGTCAACGGTGTCGGTGACCTGCTGGGGCTGATCCGCGAGGAACTGCCGCGCCGTGTCGGCGCACTGAAGCTGGGACCCGAGGCCGGCCGCGGCGAATCGGAATACACCAAGTACGACCGCGACATCGCCGACGAAACCGTGAAATGGCTGAAGAACAAGGCGCCGTCGCTGAAGGCCAAACCCTGGGCGTTGTATGTCGGCTTTGTCGCGCCGCATTTCCCGTTGATCGCACCGCCGCAGTTCTATGACATGTATCCGGAAGATGCCGTGCCCTGGCCCAATATGTACGACAAGGCCGAACGCCCGCAGCACCCCTTCATCGACGCGATGCGCAAGAGCCAGTGTTTCGACGAGGCCTTCGACCCGGCGATGGTGCGCCGCGCGATCACCGCCTACTTCGGCCTGACCTCGTTCATGGACGACAACGTCGGCAAGATTCTGCGTGCGCTGGAAGAAACCGGGCTGATGGAAAACACCCGCGTGGTCTATTCCACCGACCACGGCGACAACCTCGGCACCCGCGGGCTGTGGGGCAAGTCAACGATGTATGAAGAATCGGCAGGCATCCCGATGATCATCGCCGGGCCCGGCGTGCCGGCCGGCAACGTCTGCGACACGCCGGTGACGCTGGCCGACGGTTTCCAGACCTATATCCACGCACTCGGCGCCAAGGCCCATCCCGACGATGCGCAGTTGCCCGGCGCGTCACTGATCGACATCGCCCAGGGCCTGGTGCCGAATCGCACCATCCTCTCCGAGTACCATGCCGCCGGCGCAATGTGTGGTGCGTTCATGATCCGCCACGGCAAATGGAAGTATGTGCATTACGCCACCGTGCCGCCGATGCTGTTCGACCTCGAAGCCGATCCCGAGGAGCGGCGTGACCTCGGCCGCGATCCGGCCTATGCCCAGGTTGTGGCCGAATGCGAACAGGTACTGCGCAAGGTGGTCGATCCCGATGCCGCGCACCGCCAGGCGATGGCCGACCAGAAGGCGATGATCGCGAAGTTCGGCGGCGAGCAGGCGATCATGGGCCGCGGCACCTTCCGCTATTCACCGCCGCCGGGCTCGAAGGCGACCTACTACGCCGAGTCCGAAAAGAAATGAACACGGCGCCGATCATGCGCATCCCGCTGGGCTGCTGTCTGCTGCTTGCCGCAGTGACGGCATCAGCCCAGAACTACCCCAACAAACCGATCCGCATGATCGTCGCCTCAGCGCCCGGCGGCGCACCCGACATCCTCGGCCGCGCGGTGGCACAGAAAATGGGCGAGAGCCTCGGCCAGCCGGTGGTCATCGACAACCGCGCCGGTGCCAGCGGACTGATCGGCGCCGAGATGGCCGCCAAATCCGCACCGGACGGCTACACGCTGTTCCTCGGCACCACCACGCTCTACGCCATCCTGCCCAATTTGAAGAAGAACCTGCCCTACGACATCAAGCGCGACTTCGCCTCGGTGACGCAGATTGCCGGTGCCTCGAATGTGCTGGTGATCAATCCTTCGGTCGCGGCGAAATCGGTGGCGGAACTGCTGCAACTCGCCAAGGCAAAGCCGGGCGCGCTGAACTACGCCTCGGCCGGCCGCGGCACGCCGGCCCACCTCGCCGGTGAAATGATCAATGTGCTGGCGGGTGTGAACATGACCCATGTGCCGTACAAAGGCGCGGGCCCGGCGCTGGTCGACGTCATCGCCGGCCAGATCCAGTTGATCATCACCTCGCCGATTGCCGCCGGGGCACACATCACCAGCGGCAAGGTGCGCGCGCTCGCCACCACCGGCGCCACACGCAATCCGGCGCTGCCCGACCTGCCGACCGTTGCAGAAACCCTGCCCGGCTACGAAATCACCCAATGGTGGGGCCTGTCACTGCCGGCCAAGACACCGCGCAATATCAGCGAGCGCATCCACGGTGACACGGTCAAGGCGATCAACGCCGTCGACGTGCGCGAGCGCATCCTGCGCACCGGCGCAGTGCCGGTGGGCGGCACTGCTCAGGCCTTTGATGCCTTCATCACCGCCGAGCAACAGCGCCTGGGCCGGGTGATCCGCGAAGCCAGGGTTACCTTGGAGGATTGAGGGCTGCGGATTGCACATCGCGGTAACGCCGCCACAGTACAAAAAAGGGGCGCCAGCGGCGCCCCAAATGACCTCATGCGTTCGCGCTCATGCAGCCAGACGCTTGATTCACCGCAGGTTTTTTATCACTCACCGCAGCGAGCCCGGCATCGGCTCCATGCTCACATTCTAGGGACTGCCGCTTTCGGCTAAAGTTCCGCTGCCATGACCCTCACCGAATTGCGTTACATCGTCGCCGTCGCCCGCCTGCAACACTTCGGCCGCGCCGCCGAAGCCTGCTTCGTCAGCCAGCCCACCCTCTCCGTCGCCGTCAAAAAACTCGAAGATGAACTCGGCGTGCAATTGTTCGAGCGCGGCCCCGGCGAAGTCAGCATCACGCCGGCGGGCAGCCGCGTCGTCGAGCAGGCGCAGCGCGTGCTCGAAGAGGCCGACAAGGTCAAGGCACTGGCCAAGTCCGCCGCCGATCCTCTCGAGGGCCCGCTGAAGCTGGGCGTGATCTTCACCATCGCGCCGTACCTGCTGCCGCAGCTGATCCCGGTGCTGCGCCGCCGCGCGCCAAAGATGCCGCTGATCATTGAAGAGAACTACACCGCGACGTTGTCGGAACGCCTGAAGCGCGGCGACATCGACGCGGCGATGGTGGCGCTGCCCTTTGACGAACCGGGCATCACCGTGACGCCGCTGTATGACGAAGATTTTGTCGTGGCGCTGGCGAAGACCCATCCCTGGGCCAAACGCAAAAGCATCGCCGCCGACGAACTGGCCAAGGAAAGCCTGCTGCTGCTCGGCACCGGCCACTGCTTCCGCGACCAGGTGCTCAATGCCTGCCCCTCGCTCAACCGCTCCAGCGCCACACCCGGCTCGCTGCAGAAAACCGTCGAAGGCTCGTCGCTGGAAACCATCCGCCTGATGGTCGCCTCCGGCCTTGGCCTCACCGTACTGCCGGCCTCGGCCGTGCCGGAACGCCCCGCCGCACGCGACCTGCTCACCTACATCCCCTTCACCCGCCCCGCCCCCGACCGCCGCGTGGTGCTGGCCTCGCGTTCGAGCTTCCCGCGCGCGGCGGCACTGGCGGTGATCGCCGAATCGATTGCCGGCTGCAAGCTGCACGGCGCAAAACCAGTGCGTTAAAAACCGCGCAGGGCGGATGCTCCTGCGTAGGGCGGATGAGGAGCGAAGCGACGTTATCCGCCGAATGCCAAGGAACGGTTACATGCGGCGGATGGCGCCGCTACGCGACTTATCCGCCCTACCGGGCTACTTATTCTGCTCGTTTAGCGTCACTTCCCACCGCACGGTTATGGCACATGGTGCGCGACCTCATATCGGAGGAATACCTGAATAATAAATGCGCCGACAACGGCGAAAATCAAAACCGCGGCAAATCGCGCAGCTACGTTATCCAAGACGCCATATTCGACGAGACCGACTACTGATCCACCACCAAGCGCGTAGGGCGGATGAGGAGCGAAGCGACGTTATCCGCCGAATGACCACGAAAATCCGCATGCGGCGGATGGCGCCGCTACGCGACTTATCCGCCCTACCGGGCTGCACGGCGCCCGCCCGATTCGTTAAAAATAGTCAATTAAAACAATGGGTTATTAATTCCGTCCGCAATATAGTCATATCCTATTGCCTGTTTTACAATAATCAATTAGATCAATCATCGGCCTCCAACCAGAATGCGTTCCGTGCGTGACGCCACGCAAACGAACACTCGAACGCAACCTCAACCAGGAGACGCAGATGAAACCCGAATCGATCACCGTCAAGAACATCGAAGCCGCCTTTGCCGGCGAGTCGATGGCGCATATCAAGTACATGTATTTCGCCAAGATCTGCCGCGAGCAGGGCGATGTTGAAACCGCCAAGGTGTTCGAGGAAACCGCCGCGCAGGAAGTGCAGCACGCCTTCGGCCACCTCGACCTGCTCTACCCGAAAACCGAGCTGACCCCGGCCAAGGCGCTGGACATGGCGATTGCCGGCGAGACCTACGAATACACCGAGATGTATCCGCAGTTCCGTCACCTCGCCGAGCAGGAAGGCAACCAGGCCGCGGTGAAGGAAATGGACGAGCAGATTGAGGAATCGAAGGAGCACGCCGCCCGCTTCCAGCAGACGCTGGCCAAGGCCGCCAAGCGCTTTGCCGCGCTGGCCAAGGTCGAGGAGCGCCACGCCAACCACTACCGTTCGGTTCGCGCCAACGTCAAGGCCGCCTGATCATGCCCGCCGCCGACACCCGTCCTGCTTCGATGATGACGATGGAATGGCTGCAGGCACTCGCCGCCGCTGTCGGCGGGCGCGATGCGGCCACAACAAACCAATAACCTCAATTCAAGGAGCAACAACATGAGCACCGAACTGCGCAAATGGGAATGTATCGTCTGCGGTTACGTCTACGACGAAGCCGTCGGTGACCCCGAACACGGCATCCAGGCCGGCACCCGCTGGGAAGACATTCCTGAAGACTGGGCCTGCCCGGAGTGCGGCATCCTCAAGACCGACTTCGAGATGGTTCTCAAAGCCGCTTGATGCAACAACGGCAGCAGCAGCCGGTTCCGTGACAGGAACCGGCTGCATCACCACCAGACAACACCACACACCATGGCCGAAATGATCCTGCAGGCACGCCGCCTCACCGCTGAACCCAGCGGCCAGCGGCTCGTCGCGTTCATCGCATTGGCGCTCGCCGCCGCTGCGCTGGCCCTGGTCGCGCTGGATGCCGTGGCAGCCAACCCGGCGCTGCGCGACGCCTTGAAGGCCACGTTGTTCACTGCGTTCGCCACCGGTGCCGGCGCCTTGCCGGTGCTGCTGGTAAAACAAATTTCAGAATCGGTGCGCGACACCCTGCTCGGCTTCGGCGCCGGTGTGATGCTCGCCGCCAGTTTCTTTTCATTGCTGGCACCCGCGCTTGAAACCGGCGC
>JAIENU010000074.1 GCA_019751125.1 Burkholderiales bacterium
CGACGTTCACCTACCTCATTACCGACAGCGACGGCAGCACGGCGACGGCGACGGCGACGGTGAACGTGACGCCGGTCAACGACGCGCCGATTGCCAGCGGCGACACCTTCACGGTGAGTGAAGACACGGCGCTGACGGGCAGCCTGGCGACCAACGACACGGCGAGCGGGGACGGTGGCAGCGTGTGGAGCGTGCTGTCGGGCCCGGCGAATGGGACGGTGACGGTGAGTGCGAACGGCAGCTTCAGCTTCACGCCGAACGCCAACTACAACGGTTCGACGACGTTCACCTACCTCATTACCGACAGCGACGGCAGCACGGCGACGGCGACGGCGACGGTGAACGTGACGCCGGTCGCAGACAATCCACTCGCAAATCCCTCATCGGTCTCTGGCAACGAAGATACGACCATACCAATCACGATCACCGGTATTGATGGTGATGGTCCGCTCCAGAGCTTCACTCTGAGCAGCCTGCCGGCTAATGGTGTGTTGTATCTGGACGCTGGCCTGACCCAACTGGCACTGACCGGGACCAATTACGTCGCGACTGGTGATGCGCGCACTTTCTACTTTGTGCCGTTGGCCGACTGGTGGGGTACTGCCAGCTTCAACTACACAGTACGTGACGGTACGAATACGGTATCGAGTCCCGCCACGGGTGTCATCACCGTAACCGCCGTCAATGATGGCACGCCACTCGCGGGCAATGACAGCTATTCAGTCAATGTCGGCACTTCGGTTCTGATCAGCCCGACATCGCTGCTGTCGAACGACTTCCGTCCTGACCGAGCAACATTGACGCTGGTCGGAACCCCGACATCGGGCACCTTGGTCCTGCAGACTGACGGTAATTATCGCTACACGCCTTCCGGAGCGGGGACGGCAACATTTACCTACACGATTACTGATGATGAAGGTCAGATCAGTACGGCTACGGTCACCGTAAGTGCCAACCAGGCAAGCACTGATTACGCCACCGTGAATGAATCAGCACTGCCGGACGGCACGGGTGGCGGCACCAGGGTCGCCACCGGCAATGTATTGACCAACGATACCGGTAATACGGCTATCACGTCGATCAACGGCATTACAGATGGTTCGACGGCGGATACCGATGCCAGGGCAGGGTACATTGGCGTGACGACAAGCCTGGGCAACCTGGTGGTCGACATTACTGGTGCCGGGGCGGGTGATTACAGCTATACGCTTAATGCTCCCGCATCAAACACAACGACCGCAAACAACCTTGGCGTTATAGAGACCTTTACATACGTTGGGAATGCCAATACCGCGCAACTGCAGGTTACGGTGACCGATGATGCGCCAGTTGTATATGACGCGAATATCGAGGTTTCGGCTTCTGAAACACCCAGATATGCGCTGGTGCTCGCGCTCGACATATCGCTGAGCATGGTGGGTAACCCAACTACTGGCGCGACGGGTTACAACTCGGGCCTGATCAAGCAAGTGGATGAGTTTGGTAATGTGACCAATGCTACTCGCCTTGATCTGGCGAAAGAGGCGCTGATCGCGCTTGTTGAGGAATACTTCAACCAGTCCCCGGATGTGGTTGTGAAGTTGATCACGTTCGCAGCTTCCGCCGTCATTCTCAACTCCGGCACTGCCAACACCTACAGTTCTCTGGCCAGTGCGGTAGCTGGGATCAATTCGATAGGCACCGCGCTGTCCGGCACCAATTACGAAGACACGCTCAACGACGTGCAGACTGCGTTTGGAGAGATGTCGCTGACGGCGCGCGAGAAGTTTGTCTACTTCCTGTCTGACGGCATTCCGTCCTTCGGGAATACCGTGGATCCAGTTGGTGCTGCGAATTACGCTACTTATGCCACCAATAACGGTATCAAGTCCTATGCGGTTGGTATTGGCACCGGCATTGCAATACCTGATTTCCTGAACGATGTACACAACGTCGATGCTTTGGGCGACGGTATTACGGACACCGCGATTTTTGTGCCAGATCTGAACGAACTGGAATCACAGCTATTGTCCACGGTGCCGCAGGGCACTGGTGGTAATGTGGTGGCAGGTTCCTCGTCATCGAGCACCAGCTTTGGCGCGGATGATGGTCGGGTATCGACCATCATTATTCAGCTCGACAGCAACGCCAATAATCTGCCCGATACCAATGTAACCTTCACTTTTGATCCGGTCGCCAATGCCGGTGCGGGTGGCATCACCAATAATTCCGGCGGCTTTGCCGGTGGCGCAGTGGTGGGCACCTCGCTTACGCTGGATGCAACCCGCGGCTTTACCTACGGTTCGATTGTCTTTGATTTCCTCAACGGTGACTTTACCTACTTCACCGGCGGCGCGGCGGTGGAGGGTACATCCTTCACGATCACCTCGACGGTGGTCGATGGTGACGGTGATACGGCCACCTCGGTTCAGACGATTTCAGTGGTGGATGGCCAGCCGGTCGCAAGGAGTGACACCGATACGCTGACTGCTTTTGAGCGCTCTCTCGAGGGTAACGTTATTGACGGTACCGGCACTGACGGTGGTTTGGCACTTGGTGGTGATGTGGCGCCATTTGCTAACTCAGGGGGTGGGGTCGATACGATTGTCGACAACGCCAAGGTCAGTTCAGTGGTGTTCAAAGGTGATACCTATAACCTGACCACGGCGAGCAGCGGTTCAGCGGACGGCGGTACTTTCGCGGTAACGGCCGGCGTGCTGACCTGGACGCACCTGACCGACGGCAGTCAGTTTGTTTTCAACGATACCGGCTACTACCGTTACACACCTCCAACGGTCAGCATCCCGGCCAATGGCGCGGCGCACATCAATAGTCTGACGCTGATCAGTAATGATCCATCGCCGAGCGGAGTGGATGTTTATGGCCGAAATTCTGCTGGTACGGTTGTTACGGCCAGCTTTGCAGCAGCTGGTGCCGGGGTGAACGGCGGCACAAATACCGCGCTGAACGGCATCGAAACCCTGGTCATTGATTATGCGGGAGTGGTGTCCGGGCCACTGTCGTTCACGATCAGTACGGGAAGCAATCTGGGTGGGGCAACGGCCCTGGTCTACCGTGTGTACGACAGCAACAATTCCGTGATCACCACCTTCACCAGCAGTACCGAGGGACTGATCACTATCCCTGGTTACTTTACCAATGTTGATCGCGTTGAGATTCAAGGGGCAATAACTGCAGTCAGCGCCTTTGTCCAGAGTGTTGGATATGCTTCTCCGCAGAATTTCGTGCCGTTTCTCTCAGACCCGACACATTTGGGCGTGGAGTTGCGAGGCTTGACCAATGCCGGTGCCTCCGCCGCTGTCAATTTCACTGCGGGAATCACCGCTGGCGGTGTGGGTGTCGCTGGTGGCGATGCCAGGATTTCTGCAGGCGAAACACTGGTGGTGGATTTTGCGGCCCCGGTTTCCGGTGGGCTGTCCGTCACTGTCAATTCCGAGGTCAGCAACGTATCCACGGCCAATCCGCTCACTTACCGGGTTTACGATACCTCCAACGTTCTGCTGGCGACTTACACCATCGCCAGCGAAGGCGCGGTCAACCTGCCGGGTTATTTCACCAACGTCGATCGTATCGAAATCCAGGCTGGCCTGACGGCATCAAACGCCTCGGCACGCATTGAGGGTGTTGGTTTTGTGACGCCGATAGACTTCCTGCCGCTGACAGCGGCGCCGGGGGCGACCGGGCCGGTGATAACCGGTCGTCTGTCGGGTGGTACTGCGGCCACGGCTGTTTACTCCGGCGCTGGCGTCGGCATTCAGGGGGCAACCAATACCTCGATCGACAATCTTGAAACGCTGGTCATCGATTACCCGTATCCGACCACCGGCCAGTTTGTGGTTGAGGTGAACCCAGCGGCTAACCTTGGCGGCACCACCGCCAGTGCCACGGCTCTGATCTACCGCTTGTACGATTCTTCAAACAACCTGCTGGTGGCCTACACCAGCGGCATGGAAGGCTACATCACGTTGCCCGGCACTTATACCGATGTCGATCGCATGGAAATCCAGGCGCGTACCGGTGCCTCGGCCCAGATAGTGAATATCGGTTATGAGCTGGTGGGTAACACGATTGTCAGCCTGGAAAGCAGCCCGGCGGCGACCACCGGCGTCATTGTGCAGGGCATGGCTGCGAACAGCAGTGTGATTGGCAGTGCGACAGCCACGTTCACTGCCGGATCCGGCGCTGGCGTCGGAGACAATAATCTTGCCGCACTCGAAACCCTGGTGATCTCCTTCGACCAGGCAATTTACGGGCAGGGCGTACGCAATGTCGGGATCACAGTCAATGCAGCCAACAGCAATCTTGGCGCAAGCAATGGATACGACCCGTCGCTGACCTACAAGATTTATGACATTACTGGCGCCCTGCTGGGCCAGTTTGCCAGCGATGACGAGGGATTCGTGCTGCTGTCCCAGCAATACAACAATATCGGCCGCATCGAAATCGAGGCCTCCGGCGATGCGACGGCGCGTATACAGGCGGTTAGATTCTCTCCGGCGGGTAATGATCCCTATCAGCCTGCGATCGCGCCTGAAGAAATTACTTACACGATCACCGACAGTGACGGTGATACGTCCACCGCTGCGCTGACACTGAATACGATTACCAATACCTATCAGGGCGGCAGCAGCAACGACAACATCACGGGCAGCGCCGGTAATGACCGCATCTCGGGTGGATCCGGCAATGACACCCTCAATGGCGGGGCGGGTTACGATGCATTGGAGGGTGGTGACGGCGACGACACGCTGAATGGCGGCGATGACAACGACGTTCTTGCCGGTGGCAATGGCACCGATGTGCTGAACGGTGACGCCGGCAATGACATCCTGCGCGGCAATGCCGGCAACGACACGCTTAATGGCGGCATTGGCAATGACCTGCTCGAGGGTGGATCCGGCAATGACTCGCTGAATGGCGGCGCAGGTACCGATACCCTGCTTGGTGGTGCCGGCAATGACACGATGGACGGCGGTGCTGCCGACGGTGTCACCGATCTCTTCCGCTGGGAGCTGGCTGATCGCGGCGTGCAGGGCACGCCGGCTGCTGACACCATCAACAATTTCAGTGTGGCCTCGGCTTCGGCGGGCGGGGATGTGCTTGACCTGCGCGACCTGTTACAGGGTGAAAACCACAACATCGGTACCGGCAACCTGACGCAATTCCTGAGCTTTGAGCTGAATGCGGGCAACACGATTGTCCATGTCAGCTCGACAGGCGGCTTCGGCGGCGGCTACTCGCTGTCCAAGGAGGACCAGTCGATCACGTTGACCGGCGTGGATCTGGTGACCGGCTACGCCAATAACCAGGCGATCATCCAGAAACTGCTTGACGACCAGAAGCTGATTACCGATTGACAGTGAACTTCTTTTCCCTCAAGATATAATAAGTGATTGATTTTAATGAATAAAATGACAGGATCCCGAAAGCTGCGCTGGGCAGTGCTGATGGCACTGCCTGCGCTGATGGCTCAGCCGCTGGCTGCCCAGGACCTGCGCAGCTACGCGCAGCGGGCCATCGTCAGTAATCCTGAGGTCACCGCACGCTACAACGCGCTCAAGGCGGCGATCGACGAGGTCGATGTCGCGCGTGGTGCTTACTACCCCCGTATCGACGTGCTGGCAAATACCGGCCGCGAGCGCTCCGAGTCGAATTTTGCCGCTGTCGGCGTACAGAGTTTTTCGCGGAACCGTGTCGGACTGGAGCTGAACCAGATCCTGTGGGACGGCCTGGCTACATACAATGAAGTGCGCCGCCTTGGTCACGGGTCTGTCGTGCGTTACTTCGAGTTTGTCGAGGCTTCCGAGCTGATTGCTCTGGAGTCGGCGCGTTCCTATTATGACGTGCAGCGTTTTCGCGAGCTGGTGACGATTGCAGAAGTCAATTACATCCAGCACAAGCAGACCTTCGAGCAAATCCAGCAGCGCTTCAAGTCCGGCGTCGGTCGCGGTGTCGATCTTGAGCAGGCCTCGGCGCGCCTTGCACTTGCCGACAGTAATCTGGTCAACGAAACCTCCAATCTGCATGACGTTTCAGCACGTTTCCAGCGGATCAACAACGAGCCGCCAGCTCCAGTGCTGCCCAAATCCCCGTTTTCCCGCGCCGGCTTCCCGGCGTCGCGTGACGAGGCGCTGCGCCTGGCCGTGGTTCGCCAGCCCGGCATCAACGCGGCCACCGAAAATGTGCGTGCAGTCCAGGCTCAGCTGGATGTGCGGCGCTCGGCTTTTCAGCCCAAGCTTGAGGCGCGCCTGCGTGATGCCAACGGTCGCAACCTGGACGGCAGCATCGGTCGCAACTCCAGCACTGTGGCGGAGCTGCTGCTGACCTGGAACATTTTTAATGGTGGTTCAGATCGCGCGAGGCTCAGGCAGTTCGCCAACGCGCTGAACAATTCCAAGGATCTGCGTGACAAGGCCTGCCGTGACGTAAGGCAGACGCTGATCATTGCCTACAATGACGCCAACAAACTGACCGACCAGATCAAATATCTGGCGCTGCAGGTTGAGGCGACGGAAAAGGCGAGGGACGCCTACCGCAAGCAGTTCGACATCGGCCAGCGCTCACTGCTTGATCTGCTGAACTCGGAGAATGAGCTTTATCAGGCCAAACGTTCGCTGATCAACGCCCAGTACGATCTCGAAATCGCATACATGCGGGTGCACAATTCGACGGGAGGCCTGCTCGGTCAGCTTGGTCTTTCCCAGATGGAGACTGGTGACATAGCCGGTGTCAATGGCTGGGCGGCCGGTGAAGATGCCGCCGAACGCTGCCCACCCGAAACCGTCACGCCGCCGCTGATCGACAAAAAGTCACTCGATGAACGGGCGATAGCGATGGCTGCCGCATTTGCCAAGCCCGCGCCTGTGCCGACGTCAGTTATCGATCCGGTGATTCCGAAGTCGGATGATGTGATTTCTGCGCGCCTGCTGGCCTGGGCAACGGCCTGGTCATCCAAGTCGGTCGAGCGCTATTTCGAGTTTTATGCCGAAAACTTTGCGCCGAAATCGATGAGTCCCGCGGCCTGGCGCAAGCAACGCAGCCAGCGCCTGGCCACCCGCGATGCGATTGCCGTTTCGCTGGCTGACATCCAGATTTCGATGCTGGCAGCGGACCGTGCCGAAAGCCGTTTTCAGCAGCGCTACGAGGCTGGCAGCTATTCCGACCAGATGGAAAAAACCATTATCTGGCAGCTGGTTGGCGGGCGCTGGGTCATCGTCAGCGAATCCGGGCGCTGAATCCCGAGCTTATTCCTCGTAACTGATGTCGACCACCGCGTCGGCATCAGTGCCACGCAGGTCAATCGCGGTATCCGTGGTGTCCAGCACCACCTGGATGCCAAGTCCCCTGCACATCGAGACCACCCCTGCCAGATAGGCGCGCTGGGCACCACTGCTGCCCGCAGCCAGCGCCGCAGTGGTGCGCAGGTGATGCAATTGCAGGTCGGGGAGATTGCGCATCCTCGATACATAGCTGCCTGCATTGAACAGCGCCAGCCGGGTTCCGCTGCGGCGCAGGGCGTGGGCCAGATCAGTGCCAAAATCAGGATCGCGATGGACCAAGGCCTCCGGTACTTCGATGATCAGCCGTGTTGCCGCGCTGGGTGAACTGCCGAGAAGATCAACCAACCGGGCCAGCACCGTGCCGTCGCACAGTGCTTGTTCGCTCAATGGCAGCGACAGATCAAAGCTGCGGCTGGCGGCCGTTTCCAATGCCTGCTGGATTGCAAATTCCTCGAAAGAGGCTGCCAACCCGGTGCGGATCGCAAAGGGCAGCCATTCCGACGGTGGCCGGTAGTCGTCGCCGTCCCAGGCGATGTGAATATCGAACTGGCGGTGCAGGATGCGGCCTTCACGGTCGGTAACCGGCCGCAGTCTGCCGTCGATTTTTTTGTGATCCAGGGCATGCTGGAGATCGCGCCGCCAGTCGCTTTGGCCTTTGTCTTCGACCTCGTCCATGACGGTTTCCAGCAATGCAAAGCGCTGCGTTTCGGTTTCGGCGATGACCAGCGCGGCATCAGCCCGGGTGAGCAGTTGTCCGGGACTGGCATCCGGCCGCAGCAGCGTCGCACCGATCGCAATATCCGGCAGGGTGGAGGCTGTGGCATCAAAACCGCGCAGCCTGCGGCGCAAATCACCGAACGCTTCGGCATCCAGTGCCTTGCCCGGCAGCAGCAGCGCGAAATCAGCCCCGTTGAGCCGCCCGCAAAGGCTGCGCGGTGTGGCTGCTGTCATCTTCTCCAGTTCCCCGCCCAGCATGGCCAGGCAGCGGTCGGTTGCGTTGCGTCCGAGTTCCTGATTCATGTGCTGCAGGTCGTGCACCCGCACGATCAGGAAAATGCCTTCAACCGGCGCATCCTGTGCATCCAGCAATTCGTCGAACCGGCGCTGGAACTCGCTGCGGTTGATCAAACCGGTGATGGCGTCGGTTACGGCACTCAAGCGCAGCCGCTCAACTGTGGCGGCATGCTCGCTGAACTGGGCGCCGACACGGTCTACCATCGCGTTCATTGCCGAGGTCAGTGTCATCAATTCCGGAACTTTGGATATTGTTGACTTGATGAAGCGGCGCTCAGACAGGGCGCGTGCCTGATCAACCAGTTCCTGCAAGGGGCGTGTCGTGCGCCGTACCAGCAGGGTTCCGCAGAGGCCGGACAGCAGGCCGACCAGTGTCAGCAGCAGGGCGAGCTGCAGGGCACCCGACCAGAGCTGGTCGTAGGCAAAAGAGGAGTGGCTGACCACGGTCACGGTGCCCACCGCCTGCCAGCCCGAACTGACCTGGGCCACGCCTGGCACCGATTTGATCGGCAGGGCGGCAACAAACCATGCAGGCACAGTCTGCTGCGGCGGCTGGTTGCCAAACTCGAACAATGCCTTGCCCTCCGGATCGACCAGGCTGATACGCTGGTAGTGGCCGGTATCGTACTGCGCGGCCATCAGCAGCTCGATCGAGCCCTTGTCGCCGGCCTGCTGCGACAGCGAAATGGCAAGGGATGCCGCGTTGTCGTGGTTCTTCAGCCGGAGCTGGTCCTCGAGATAGTGGCGGTTCGACCACAGGCTGGTAACGAGGCTGGCGCTGCAGGTGCCCAGCGTGACCAGAAAGACCAGCAGCCAAAGCTGTCGGATCATCGACATGTCGCGTACTCCTGAATCAGATGCGGTTGCATTTCAGCGGAATCCTTCCTGACTGACACGTTGCAAAAGATCGCGCCAGCGCGAGAGCCTGTCGAGCGGTACGGATGCCGCGGTTGCGCCAATCTGTTCCCACAGGCCTTCGGTGTTGAAGCTGAACACCGGCCGCAGATCGGGGCGTCCTGAAGCCGGGTGGATTGCATCCACCAGATTATCCAGCACCAGCGGCTCGCGGCCCGTCTGCGGGTAATACGCCAGCACCATGTGGGCTGCGTAGGCGGGGGTGCCATCGCGGATGATTGTGGCCCGCACATAGGTCAGGCGCAGCTTGCTGGGGGCCACCCCAAGAGCCAGCAGCGAGAAATACTTGGCAATCGCGAAGTCCTCGCAATCTCCCGCGCCCTTGTTCAGGGTTTCCAGTGGTGTCGCCCAGTAGTCGCCCTGGCCCCAATTCTGGCTGTCGTCGACGAAGCGGATGCGTTGGTTGATAAAACGGTTGACGGTTTCGATCCGGACACGTTCCGGCGACTGGCTGACCGAGCTGAACATGCCTTGCCATGCGGTGAGGCCTTCCACCGCGGCGGGGCCCAGTGTACGGGCAGCCTGCAGCAGTCTTGTCTGATCCAGCGAAATGGCGGTGCTGACGCAAAGCAACAGGGCTGGCACGAGGAGAAGACGGCGCAGTTGGGGACCGACTGTCCTTCGCCTGGACGTGGTCCAACCCCGGCTCAGGATGGCCGGCAGCTGCGCTGAGGGCTGGACAGGATACGGCACAGAACTGATTTAAGCACCGAGGCTTTGATGGCAAAACCATGAAACGGAACCGGATTCAGGGCTTGTTCCGCCACAAGACTGCAACAGGAGCGTGGCGTAATTGTAATTGTGCGCAGTCTGCGCAAGGAGAGCCAATATGGAAATGGATTACGGCAATGAAACCCTGGACTGGGACGACGATTTCGAAGAGTCCATCCTGGACGACGAGTTTGATGCAGTCGCCGAATTTGAGGTTGAAACCAGCCTTGGTCGGGGTGCATTGCAGGCTTTGGGGCTGGCCCGGTAACGCCGCCTCTGTGGGCTGAAGTGCAGTCAGGGCGAGCGGCCCTGGATATCCAACGGCCGGTTTCACCGGTCGCGCGTGGCATAATGGGCCGTGAACATTCATCCCCGGCCCCTTGTCGTTGCTTCTGCCGCCGACCAGGCTTCTGCCGATTTCTGGCCGGACTGCGGCTTTCACACTCTGAAACGCGCCACTGACGGCCAACTCGCGGTTTCCGACGATTACCTGCGCTGGTACCTGGCCCGCCCCGAGCTGGCGCCGGTTGCCGAATCCTGTCCCGCCGAGCGCTATTTGCATGAGGCGCTCCTGGCCGATCCCCGCCGCCCTGTCAGTGGCGACGAGCTTGCGGCGCTGGCCGATGCCGACGCCCGGGACAATTACCAGATTCTGCTGCGGTTCCGGGACCGCCTGCTCGAAGCCGGCACCCTGGAGCATTTCTACTCGACACTGTTCCAGGCGGATGTCGCGGTACCTCCGCAGTTTGTGCATTACACCGTCGAGGTCATCCTGCGCGGCCTGCTCGATGGTGTGAAGGACGGCCTGTGCCTGCGTGCCGCCGAGATTTTTTTCAGGGAGCAGCGGGTCACCATCAACGAAGGCGCGGTGATGCTGGCCGATGCGGAGACGGTTCGCAGCCATGCCGATGACGGTGGTCTGGGCAATCTCGGCCGCATGCTGCTGCAGGTCAATGCGCCACTGAAGAGCGCCGAACTCGATGTACTCGACCGCGACAACCATGAGCAGTATTTTCGCCGCGACAGTCGCCGCGATACCGTGCTGCAGATCAACCCCGGCACCCCCGGATCGCAGGCGATTGCGCAGGTGATCGAGCGCTGGGTGTTGCATTTTCACGGCCTGCAGGTCCGGGTTACTCCGATCCGCGAGATCGACGACGAAGAATGGCTGTGGCATGTCGGCCTCGATGTCGAGGCGACCGCGCTGCTCAACGACATTTATGCCGGCGCCGAAGTCGATGAGGCCCGGATGAAACGGGTGATCGGCCTGTTCCGCATGGATTTCGGGGATGCCGGCGCGCTGCGGCCCGAACTCGCCGGAGCGCCGGTATTTCTGGCGCTGGCGATGACCCCCGAGGGCCGCCTGCGCATGAAGCCGCAGAACCTGCTGACCAACCTTCCCCTGGCAGACCGCACATGAGCCAGGCACAAATCAGTCCGGCCGGGCAGGGCAGGGTCTCACCGGAGGCGCGCGCCGCTCAGGAGTGGCGGCGCATCGCAGCGATGCGCGACGAGGATGTGTCGCTTGCCGAGGGTGCGTTGTGGATTGCCGCGAGCGAATATCCGGATCTGGTGATCAGCGATTATCTGGCACGCATCGACGCCATGGCGGCCACGCTGCGCGGCCGGCTGCGTCCCGACATCGCCACTGCGGACAAGCTGCTGGCCCTCAACCATTACCTGTTTGACGAGCAGGGTTTCAGCGGCAACAACGACGATTTTTATGATCCGCGCAACAGCTTTCTGAACGAGGTGCTTGAGCGCAGGCTGGGTATTCCGATCACGCTGGGCGTGATCTATATCGAAATCGGCAGGCGCATCGGGCTGGGGCTGCATGGCGTGTCCTTTCCCGGCCACTTCCTGGTGAAATGTGCCTTGCGCGACGGTGTCGTGGTGCTCGATCCCTATGGAGGCGGGATTTCCCTGGGGGTCGATGAGCTGCAGCAGAGATTGCGGGTTGCCGGGGCGCCCGACGATGTCGATCAGTCTCTCTTGAGCCATCTGCTCAGTGCCGCACCCTGCAAGGAAATCCTCGGCCGCATGCTGCGCAACCTGAAGGGCATTTACGTTGAACAGGGCGACTGGCTGCGCGCGCTGGCCGCCAGCGAGCGGGTGATCGCACTGTGTCCCGATGACGCCGGCGAGGAATACCGCGACCGCGGCAGCATCTATCTCCAGCTCGAGTGCATCCGCGCGGCGATGGGTGATTTCAACACCTATATCAGGCAGCGTCCCGGCGCCGAGGATGCGGATGGAGTGCGCGCAAAGATCGCGGAACTGCAGCCACTGGTGGCGCGGATGAACTGAATGAACGGGATTGTTTGAGCGGAATGAGCCGGTGAGCGCACCAGCACGCTGCGTTGTCAGAAAGGCGGTAAAGCGCCGTGGTCTGCCGCTGCTGTTCGTACATGGTGCTTATGTCGGTGCCTGGTGCTGGGAGCGCCACTTCCTCGATTATTTTGCGGCACTGGGCCATGACAGCCATGCGGTCGATTTGCGTGGCCACGCCGCAGGTGAATCCGGCAACGACCTGAGTTCGATCGACGATTACGTCGCCGATGTCCTGCTCGCAGCGGAGTCGCTGGATGAACCGCCGGTGCTGATCGGGCATTCCATGGGGGCAGTGGTGGTGCAGCGCGCCTGGCGGCGCGCCCGGGCACCCGGTTTTTCGCTGCTGGCGCCGGTGCCGCCACAGGGGCTGCTTGCCAGTAGTGCCATGCTGTCGCTCAACAGCCCTGAAATATTCAATGAAATCAATGGCTTGCAGATTAGCGGCTATTATCACGGGTCACCAGCGCTGCTTCGCCAGGCGATTTTCTCGCCGACACTGGCTGAAGATGAAGCCATGGCCAGTCTGCGCCGCATGCGCCATGAGTCGCAGCGCGCGCTGATTGATCTGTCATGGCCGCAGTATTTCTGGATCGACAAGGCTGACGGCCGGGTGCCGGTTCAGGTCATTGGTGCTGCCGATGATCTGCTGTTTCCGCCGCCACTGGTCGAGACGGCGGCAGCCCTGCATGGCATTGAAGCCGAGATCCTGCAGGGCATCGCCCATGCGATGATGCTCGATACCCGATGGCGCGATGCAGCAGCCAGCATCGAGCGCTGGCTGAAATCCTTTGCATCATGACTACGGGGTTCCGGATTACGGTACCTGAAACATCCGTTGCTGATCACCCGCCGGCCCGGGCCGGCCTTATCATGCAGTCTGCGCATCCGCGCTGGCCGAAGAGGTGAGTGGATGGACATGTCCTTGTGGTGGGCGATCGCAGGCATCCTGCTGATCATCGTCGAAATGCTGACCGGCACTTTTTACCTGATGGTGCTGGGTATTGCCGCGCTGGGCGCGGCGGCTGCGGCCTGGGCCGGGTATTCGTTCTGGGTGCAGGCGGTGGTGACCGCTGCGCTGGCCGTTGTCGGCGTGATCCTGATCAAGCGCTATCGTGGTACCGGCACCAGATCCACGACGCAGTCACTCGATATCGGTCAGCCGGTGACCGTCGAATCGTGGATCAGCGAGGCTGACGGCATCGCGCGTGTCAGCTACCGCAACGCGCAATGGGAAGCCCACATCGTTGGCGAGCGTGCGCCCGGCGGCAAGCTGTTCTATATCCGCGCCGTTGACGGCAACACGTTGACCGTATCGGCACAACGTCCGTAACGACGCGGCATCAGCGGCGCCGTCTCATTTCAGTCCAAAGGAGTCTCCATGTTTCCGAAACTGGTCATCGTATTGTTCATCACCGGCGTGCTGGTGGCGCTCGACCAGCGCTCGCTGGCGGTGCCGTTTTTTGTCGTCGCGCTGGGCGTGGTGGTTGCCATCGAGTCGATACGCCAGGTGCCGCAGCAGATGGCCTGGGTGGTCGAACGGCTGGGCAAATTTCATTCGGTACTGGAGCCGGGTCTGAACGTGATCGTGCCCTTTCTTGATCGTGTCGCCTACCGGCATTCGCTGAAGGAAACATCACTCGATGTGCAGGAGCAGGTGTGCATCACCCGCGACAACACACAGCTTGGCGTCGACGGCATCATCTACTATCAGGTCACCGATCCCAAGCTCGCGTCCTATGGATCGTCCGATTATGTGTCGGCGGTCACCCAGCTGGCACAAACCACACTGCGCTCGGAAATCGGCAAGATGGAGCTCGACAAGACTTTCGAGAGCCGCGACGAGATCAACCGCCAGGTGGTGTCGGTGCTCGACGAAGCGGGGCGCACCTGGGGCGTCAAGGTGCTGCGCTACGAGATCAAGAACCTGACGCCACCGGAAGCCATCCTGCGTGCGATGCAGGCGCAGATCACCTCGGAGCGCGAGAAGCGTGCGCTGATCGCCAAGTCCGAGGGCCAGCGCCAGGAGGAGATCAACCTGGCCGATGGCGAGAAGCAGGCTGCAGTGCTCAAGTCCGAGGGTGACAAGACCGCAGCAATCAATCGCGCCCAGGGCGAAGCTGCAAGAATCCAGCTGATTGCTGAAGCCACTGCAGGCGCGATCAGCACCGTGGCCCAGGCACTGAACAGCCCCGGCGGCAATCAGGCTGCGAACCTTGAGGTGGCCAAGCAGTACGTCAATGCCTTTGCCCACCTGGCACGCACCAACAACACACTGATCGTGCCGGCCAACGTCGCCGATGTGGCGACGCTGGTCAGTTCCGCGATGGCGGTGATGGACAACGTGAAGAAGGCTGTGCCCGCAGGCACTGCGGGTGGCACTGCAACCGGTGCCACCGGCGGCTGATTGCCGCCCGGGAATTACTGCGGAACGTAGACCGGTGTCGTAACCGTTGTCGCTTCGATGGCGGGGGGGCGCTGCAGCGTCTCTGCCTCGGCCGGTGTCAGTTGCAGCGGATCGGCCGGCAGCAGCGGCGTTGCCAGTTGCACAGTCGAACGCAGATTGACGCCATGCGGCCGGGTTTCGCCGACATCGGCGCCATCAAGCTTCTCGCGCGGCGGGTTGCCGTCATAAATCAGGTTGCGCCGGCGCTGCAGGTAGGCGTCGCGCAGGAATTCATAGGGGTCGATTGCCGCGGTTTCCAGCACCTTGCTCGCGCCGAGCAGGTTGGCGCGATCGGAGATCAGGCGCAGGGCGGCCACCTGGTTGCGGTCACGCGGCGGATCGATATGGCTGATCGGATCCACTGCCACATAGACCACAGTGCCGGCCGCATCACGCAGCGTGCGCGGGCCGAGGAAGGGCAGCATCAGGTAGGGGCCGTCACCGACGCCCCAGTAACCCAGTGTCTGGCCGAAATCCTCGTCGTTTTTCTCGAGGCCGATCTTGCTCGCCACATCAAAAAATCCGAGCACGCCGACGGTGCTGTTGACGATGACGCGGCTGACATCGGAGCCGGCGGCATTGACCTTGCCCTGCAGCAGGTTGTTCAGCGCGACGATGATGTCGTTGACGTTGGAAAACATGTTGCTGATGCCGCTGCGGATGAATTCCGGCACCACACCTTCATAGATGGTGGCGAGCGGCTTGATCAGCACCGTGTCCAGGCCTTCGTTGAAGGTATAGACCGCGCGGTTCATCGGCTCCAGCGGGTCACGCGGATCACCGGCACCGGTGGTGGCGCAACCGGTGGTCAGGACCAGTCCGGCGAGGGCGCATACGGTGAGCAGGCGGAGGCGGCTGAGCAGGCGAAACATTTGCGGTTCCTTGTCTGGGCTTACGGCGGGCGGCTGCGTTGTAAGGCCTTGTTATGACGCTTAAAAACAACGTGCCAGAAAACGGTAAGGATTATATACAAAGCACCCGGCAGGCTGCAGGACTTTTGCCGCGTTGCGGCGGCGGTATTGGTCGGGGATTGGTCGAGGGGGCTTTGTTATACTCGCCCGCGCTTTGCCGGCGGCAATCCGGCTGATTTTGCTGACCGGTTTTGCTGTCTGTTTGCCGCCTGTTTTTGGCGTTCGTTTTTGTCGACTGTCACTACTGACCGCAGAAGGAGTTAGCCATGCTGCAGCAAGTCAAACCCGGGGTGGAACTGAAGGACATGAGCCTGTTCCGCCAGCAGTGTTATATCGATGGCACCTGGGTGGATGCCGACGACAAGGCGACGCTGAGTGTCATTAATCCGGCCACCGGACTGCCGGTCGGCACCGTGCCCAAAATGGGGGCTGCCGAAACCCGCCGCGCGATCGAGGCCGCCAATGCCGCCTGGCCGGCCTGGCGCGCCAAAACCGCCAAAGAGCGCGCCAACATCCTGCGCAAGTGGTTCGACCTGATGATGGCCAACCAGGAAGACCTGGCCAGGCTGATGACCGTCGAGCAGGGCAAGCCGATTGCCGAGTCGCGCGGCGAGATTGCCTATGGCGCCTCGTTCATCGAGTGGTTCGCCGAGGAAGGCAAGCGCATCTACGGCGACACCATCCCGACCCATGCGCCGGACAAGCGCATCGTGGTCATCAAGCAGCCGATCGGTGTCTGCGCAGCCATCACGCCGTGGAATTTCCCCAACGCGATGATCACGCGCAAGGCCGGTCCGGCACTGGCCGCCGGCTGCACCATGGTGATCAAACCCGCCTCGCAGACACCGTACTCGGCGCTGGCGCTGTGCGAACTGGCCGAGCGTGCCGGCATTCCCAAGGGTGTGCTGTCGGTGGTCACCGGTTCCGCCGGCCCGGTCGGCAAGGAGCTGACCACCAATCCGATCGTGCGCAAGTTCACCTTCACCGGCTCCACAGAAATCGGCAAGCTGCTGATGCAGCAGTGTGCGAGCACCGTGAAGAAGGTGTCGCTGGAGCTGGGCGGCAACGCGCCGTTCATCGTCTTCGACGATGCCGACCTGGCCTCGGCGGTGGAGGGTGCGCTGGCTTCCAAATTCCGCAACACCGGACAGACCTGTGTCTGCGCCAACCGCATTTTTGTGCAGGACGGCGTCTACGAGAAATTCTCGAAGATGCTGGCAGACCGCGTGTCGCAGATGAAGGTCGGCAACGGCCTCGAGGACGGCAATCTGCAGGGGCCGCTGATCGACATGAAGGCGGTGGAGAAGGTCGAGGAGCATATTGCCGACGCGCTGGAAAAAGGCGCGAAGGTGCTGACCGGCGGCAAGCGCCACGAGAAGGGCGGACAGTTTTTCCAGCCGACCGTGCTCGCCGGCGTCACCACCGAGATGAAGGTCACGCATGAAGAAACCTTCGGTCCGGTGGCGCCGCTGTACCGCTTCAAGACCGAGGACGAGTTGCTGAAGCTCGCCAACAACACCGAATACGGTCTGGCTTCCTACTTCTACAGCCGCGACATCGGCCGCATCTGGCGCATCGCCGAAGGCCTGGAGTCGGGCATCGTCGGCATCAATGTCGGCATCATCTCCAACGAGATCGCGCCCTTCGGCGGCATGAAGGAATCGGGCATCGGCCGCGAGGGCTCGAAGTACGGTATCGACGAATTTGTCGAGGTGAAGTACCTGTGCATCGGTGACGTGAATAAATAAATCAATAAAAACAATGGCTTATAACGGACTCCGCCGCAGCATCCCTGCGGCGGTTCTGTTTGGAGCGGGGCATGTTCAGCATCCTTGGCCTTGATCATGTCGTGCTGCGCGCCGTCAATGTGGCGCGCATGCAGCGTTTTTATTGCGAGGTGCTGGGCTGCACGCTGGAGCGTGAGCGCGAGGATCTGGGGCTGACGCAGCTTCGCGCCGGCAGCGCGCTGATTGACCTGGTTGATGTCGAGGGGGCGCTCGGCCGCAAGGGTGGCGCGGCTCCGGGACGCGAAGGCCGCAACCTGGATCACCTGTGCCTGCGCATCGAGCCCTTCGATCCCGGCGCATTGACCGCACACCTGCTGCGTCACGGCGTGGTGCCCGGCGAAATCAAGCCGCGTTTTGGTGCCGATGGGCAGGGGCCGTCGCTGTATATCAACGATCCCGAGGGTAATGTGGTCGAACTGAAGGGGCCGCCGGTCCGCAACTGAGCTGTGCTGCTCAGGCGCGGCGTTTGCGCGGTGCTGACTGACCCTGTTGCGCCGCTTTTTCCTCCACCACCTGCACTGCGACATCGCGGCGCAGCCGGGAGTTTTCCCGTGCCACCTGTTCGGCGCGAACTTCGTCACCATCGCGGATGGCCTCGAGCAGTGCGCGCCAATACCGCGCCGACTCGACGCGGCGCTGCGCCTCGCTCAAGCCGAGGCGGGTGTAGCGCGCGGTCTGCAGCGTCAGCGACTGCAGCGTGCCGCGCAGCCAGGGATTGTCGATGCGGTCGTTCAGCGCGCGATTCAGCGCGATGGCCTTGTCCGCGTAGTCCTTGCCGGCGGCCGGATCGGCTGCCAGGCGCTCGAGTTCACTGACAGCGAGCTCCATGTCCTTGACGAGTGTTTCGCGTGCGGGATCACGCGCCGCCTGGCGCGCGCGCAGGCCGACCAGTGCCTCGCGCACTTCGTACATCTGCCGCACGTCCTCGGTGGAGAGTTCGGTGACCTGCGCGCCGCGGTAGGGCTGGATGGTGACCAGACCCGATTGCTCGAGCAGGCGCAGCGCGTCGCGTACCGGGCCGTGGCTGACGCCGAACTCGGCGGCGATCACCGCCTCGGTCAGGCGCTGTCCCGGCGCATAACTGCCGTCGATGACCCGCTCGCGCAGCACTTCAGCGATGCGGTCGGGTATTTTCTGGGTGGTAAAGGCGGGGCGGTTCATCGAATGATGGTTATCAATCAATTAAACTAATCAATTAAATTCAATGGCTTATCTTATCTGATCAGTTAAGGCTTGACAATAGATTATAAATTATTAATAATTTGGTCAGCCTGCTGAGCCCTGTGGCATTACAAGGCCGGCAAGAAACCCTCCGCCATCCAAGCCCGGGAGACACCATGACCGCCGCAGTTGCCCTGAAGTCCACGCAAAACGCCAATCACATCACCGTCACGCCGCTGACCGGCGCGATCGGAGCCGAAATCGCCGGTGTCGATCTGTCGCAGCCGCTGACCGATGCCGAATTTGAAGTCATCCACGATGCGTGGATGCAACACCTGGTGCTGCGCTTCCGCGGCCAGACGCTCGACAAGGACCTGCTGCTCGCTTTCAGCCGCCGCTTCGGCAAGCTCGACAAGGCGCCGATCAACCCGACCGGCAAGAGCTGGATCGACGGCTACGGTGAACTCGCGGTGATGTCCAACATCAAGCAGGACGGCAAGCCCGTGGGCAGCCTCGGCGATGGCGAAGCAGTGTGGCACACCGACATGTCGTACCAGGAAGTCACGCCTTCGGCGGCGCTGCTCTACGGCGTTGAAGTGGTGCAGAAGGAGGGCGGCGAGACCGGTTTCACCAGCATGTACCGCGCCTATGACCTGATGCCCGAGGATCTGAAGCAGGCGATCGCCGGCAAGCAGATCAAACACGATGCCAGCTACAACTCTGCCGGCCAGCTGCGCAAGGGCTTCAAGGAAGTGACCGATCCGCGCGAGGCGCCTGGCGCGGTGCACCCGATTGTGATCAAGCACCCGGTGACCGGCCGCAAGGCGCTGTTCCTCGGCCGCCGCCCGCATGCCTATGTGATGGGCCTGTCGCTGGAAGACAGCGAGGCACTGCTCGACCGCCTGTGGACCTATGCACTGGGCCATGCCGAGCGCGAAAACTGGTTCCAGAAATGGAAGGTGGGCGATCTGCTGATGTGGGATAACCGCTGCACCATGCACATGCGCACCGCCTTCGATCCCGCGGAGCGCCGTTATCTGCTGCGCACCACCATCATCGACGGCAAGCCGCAGGCTGCCTGAGTGGTATCCGCGGCAGCAAAAGAAAAAGCCCCGCAGCAGCGGGGCTTTTTAATTGCAGTAAAGAAATTTACAGCGCGGCCACCAGATGTTGGGCGAAGGCCTGGGTGCCGAGTTTGCCGCCGAGGTCGGCGGTGCGCGTCGCCGGCGACTGCAGTGCGGCATCGATTGCGGCATCAATCGCCTTCGCCGCTTCGGCAAAGGCCGGCAGCTTGTGGCGCTGGGCCAGCCAGTCGAGCAGCATGGTTGATGACAGCAGCAGCGAGGTCGGGTTGGCCTTGTCCTGGTCCTGGATGTCGGGGGCTGAGCCGTGCTGGGCCTGCGCGCAGCAGGCGTTGTCGCCGGTCATCGTCGAGCCGGCGAGGCCGAGGCTGCCGGAAATCTCGGAGGCTTCGTCGGACAGGATGTCGCCGAACATGTTGCCGGTGACGATGCAGTCAAACTGCGTCGGGTTGCGCACCAGCAACGCGGCCATTGCGTCGACGATTTTTTCATCGAGTTCGACGTCCGGATATTTTTTGGCGACGGCGCGCACTTCGCGCAGGAACAGGCCGTCGGACATGTGCAGCACATTGGCCTTGTGCACGGCGGTGACTTTCTTGCGGCGCTTGCGCGCCCACTCGAAGGCGACTTCCGAAATGCGGCGGCACTGCTTCGCGGTGACCTTGCGGATGGCGATCGCCACATCCTCGGTCGGCATGAACTCGCCGCGGCCCATGAACATGTTGCGGTCGCCGTAAAACCCCTCGGTACATTCACGGAAGATCACCAGATCCACCGGCTTGCCGGTGAGGCCGACGCCCATGCGCGATTTTGCGGGGCGGATGTTGGCGAACAGGTCGAGCTGCACGCGCAGCCAGCCCGAAGGGTTGATGCCGCCTTTCTCCTTGTCCGGGTAATCGAGGTGCGACACCGGGCCGAGGATGATGCCTGGTGCCTGGCGCGCGGCTTCCTGCACCTCGACCGGCAGCGTGCTGCCCTGCGACTTCAGCGTCTTCAGGCCGATGTCGCGGATATCCCATTCCAGGCCGAGCTTGAATTTGGCGCTGGCGCGGTCGAGCACGGCCAGCGTGGCTCGGGTGATTTCGGGGCCGATGCCGTCACCGGGAAGGACGAGTAGCTTCATTGCAATTTCCTTATAAAAATGCCAATAAAAACAATCGGTTGTGATGAACTTCAGAGTTGTGCGGTGACCGTGCTGCGCGGCGTGGAGACGGCTTTGTCCTTGTCCATGCCGGTCTTGCGTTCGCGCACCACGTCGAGGTGGCGGCGCAGGAATTCGGCTGCTTCCTGGCGGGAACCCTGTTCCAGCAACTCCAGCAGGTGCAGGTGTTCACGGCACTGGTCGGTGATGCGCTCGCGGTCGAACTTGGCGCGGTATTCGAGCAGGCGGCGCATGGCATTGACGCGGTGGATCGCATCGATCATGAAGCGGTTGTTGGAAAAACCGATGACCGTGTTGTGAAAGTCGGATCCCAATTCAAAGAGGCGGGCGCGTGACAGTCGCATCAGGCCGCCGTCCAGCAACATCTGCTGGTCCCGGCGCACGCGTTCAAGCTCACTCTTCACCAGGCGGAAGCCCGGTTCGAGCAGCGAGGCGGGTTCGAACAGCATGCGAAAGCGGTAACTCTGGGCATGTGCTTCCAGCGAGTCCGGCATCTGCACGAACATCCAGCCGTGGCCGGGCTTGCGCTCGATCCAGCCTTCCTTTTCCATCCGGTGCAACACACGCTGCAGTTCGCGCCGCGGCATGCCGTAACGGCGCATCAGCGCGGTTTCGGTGACATGTTCCTCGAGTTTGCCGGCGAGGCGGTCATCGGCAATCTGCAGATACCGTTCCTCGGCAAGACCGGCGCCGTCAACCAGGGCGGGTCGCACACTGGCAGGCGGCAGTTTGCGCAGGAAATAACCGCGGTTCGGCTCCTGCACCACCACGCCCATCTCCGCGAGCACGGCCAGCGCGCGGCGCACCGGTGTGCGTGACACCTTGAGTTCGTCAGCGAACTGCTGCTCGGCGAGGTGGGCGCCGATCGCGATACCACTGCGGCGCAGATGGTCGGCCATGCGCAGCGCAAGCTGCTGGGCAAGTTCGGAAGCGTCGTTGCGGCTCATGGCGTGCGCAGTTCTCGGTGTTTATTCCGGCTTGATGTTCTGCGACTTGATCACGCCGGTCCAGCGTGTGATTTCGGCGCGGATGTGCTTGTCCAGCTCTTCCGGCGTGGTGCCGCGCGGCACGAAGCCCATGCCGGCGAAACGTTCCTTGCTGTCGGCCGACTGCACCACGCGGTTGATCGCCTGGTTGAGGCGGTCAACGATGGGGCGGGGCGTGTTTGCCGCGCTGACGATGCCGAACCAGTTGACCACCTCGAAATCGGTGACGCCGCTTTCGGAAATCGCCGGCACGCCGGGCAGCAGCGGCGTGCGTTCCGCCGCGGCAACGCCGATGACGCGGATGCGCTGCGTGCCGAGCATGGACTGCAGCGAACCCAGCGCGGCGAACATCACCGACACCTGGCCGCCGACCAGTTCGGTCAGCGAGATGTTCGCGCCCTTGTACGGGATGTGCACCATGTCGGTCTTGGTCTTGGCCTTGAAGAACTCCATCGCGAGGTGGGTGATCGCGCCGGTGCCGGATGAGCCGTAGTTGATCTGCCCGGGTTTTGATTTCGCCAGTGCGATCAGGTCGCGCGCCGAGCGCAGCGGCATCGAGGGATGCACCACCAGCACCTGCGGTGACACCGCCATCAGCGTGATCATCGAGAAGTCGCGCACCGGGTCATAGGGCGTCTTCGGCTGCAGCGCCGGATTGATTGCATTGGGTCCGGGATTGGCGAGCAGCAGCGTGTAGCCGTCGGGCTGTGATTTCGCCACCAGATCCGCACCGATCGCACCGCCGGCGCCGCCGCGGTTGTCCACCAGCACCTGCTGGCCCAGCGGTTCCACCAGGCGCTGTGCCACGACACGCGCGATGACATCGTTGGCGCCGCCGGGTGCGAAGGGCACCACGATGCGCACCGGTTTCACCGGAAAATTCTGTGCTGCGACCGGTGCTGCGAGCAGTGCTGCGCAGGCCGCGGCGAGCGGCAGGTTGATGCGGTTCATGGCTGGGTTCCTCCGGGATATGGACTGCCTGATTTTATTGCATTTTGTGTGTTCAAGATACACAATGATGGGGCGCTTGGCAACGGCCGGCGGGCATCAGATCACGGAGGAGAGCATGGCAGGATTGCAGATCATGGCGGCAGCCACGGCCGCTGATTATGCGCGTGACCCGACGCGCTGGGGCAGCGCGGAAGTGGCCGCGCATTTCCCGTGCTTCGAACATGTGGACGTGCGCACGTCCGGCGCGGTGATCCGCCTGCGCCACGGCGGTTCCGGACCGCCGCTGCTGCTGGTCCACGGCAATCCGCAGAACCATACCTGCTGGTACAAGATCGCGGCGCAGCTGGCGAAGCGTTACCACGTGATCCTGCCCGACCTGCGCGGCTACGGCGACAGCTCGCTGCCTGATGCGGGTGACAACCACATCAACTTCAGCTTCCGCGCGATGGCGCAGGACCTGTTGGAGATCATGGACCAGCTCGGCTACGACAAATTCTTTGTCGCCGGACATGACCGTGGCGGGCGCACCGTGCACCGCCTGTGCATGGATCATCCGCAGCGCATCCGCAAGGTGTGCCTGATGGACATCATTCCCAACCACTATGTGTGGAACAACATCACCAAGGCCTGGGCGGTCGGCACCTGGCACTGGGCCTTCATGGCGCAGCCCGAGCCTTTCCCGGAGCGGCTGATCAGCGCGGTGCCGGCGGAATACTTCATCAAGAGCCGCATGGCGATCCGCGGCGGTACCGGCCTCGGTTTCCTGACTGATGGCGCGCTCGCCGAATACATCCGCTGCTATACGCTGAAGACGATCAGCGGTTCCTGCCGTGATTACCGCGCGACGGCCACCTGCGATTTCGAGATGGACACGGCCGACAAGGACAAGAAACTGGCGATGCCGCTGATGCTGCTGTGGGGCGCACGCGGCCATTCGCCGGAGCGCGCGCAGCGTTTTGTCGAAATCTGGAAGCAGTACGCGTCAAACATCCAGATTACCGATCCGCTGGAGGCCGGGCATTACATGCAGGAGGAAATGCCTGAGCGTATCCACGACCGTTTTGTCGAGTTTTTCCGGGATTGAGCGGGTCGCATCTTAAGTAATTGTTTTTATTGATAAATATTTAACATCCCGGAGCGGAGGAGCAAACCCGTGTTCGAAGGTTTCAAGCTGACCCAGATCCAGACCAGCGACCCCGAGGTCAGGATCAACCTGCGTTACGGCGGCAACGGCCCGCCGATCCTGCTGATCCACGGCAATCCGCTGACCCATGTGCACTGGCACCTGGTGGCGCCACGGCTGGCGAAGAACTTCACTGTGGTGGTCACCGACCTGCGCGGCTATGGCGACAGCGGCAAGCCGCGCGGGCTTGAAGACCACAGCAACTATTCCTTCCGGCGCATGGCGCTCGATCAGGTCGAGGTGATGCAGGCGCTCGGCTTTGAAAAATTCTGCGTCGCCGGCCACGACCGTGGCGGGCGCGCGGCGATGCGCATGGCGCTGGATCATCCGGACAAGGTGAAAAAGCTCGCCACCTTTGACATCCTGCCCACGCACCATGTGCTGACCCACACGACCTGGCAGTGGGCACTCAATTCCTACCACTGGTTTTTCATGGCCCAGCCCTACGACATTCCGGAAAAGCTGATGGAAGGCAAGGAGGACTACTACATCCTGAAGAAGCTGACCAAGATGGGCATCGGCAAGGGCGGTTTTTCAGAGGAGACGCTGAAGGAATACGCGCGCTGCTGCACGCCGGAGAACCTGCACGCGGTCTGCGAGGACTATCGCGCCGCAGTGACGGCGGATATGGCAATGGATACCGAGGACTTCAATGCCGGGCGCAAGGTGCAATGCCCGGCGGCGATCTACTGGGGTGAGCTGAGCCACACCAACAAGTTCTTCGATCCGTTCAAGGCCTGGCCGCAGTACGTCGCGGACATCCGCCGCATCAAGCCCTTGCCCTGCGGCCACTACCCGGCGGAGCAGGTGCCGGATCAGGTGGTCGAGGAACTGGATTCGTTTTTCAGGGATTAGGCGGCAAGGTTCGTTACAAGCTTCCAGCCCAGCCAATCGCAAAGCCCGCGGCCCATCACCCATTCGAGGTCCTCGCCTTTGAGCCAGGGCAGCTCTTCGGTGTACAGGGTGACCGCCTGACGGTAGCTGCAGGCGAGTTTGGTCATGTCGGTACCCCAGAACATGCGGCGCGGGCCGAAGGCGTCGAAGGCCGCGCGCAGCGGTGCGTGCAGGCTGGGGAAGGGGTAGGCATCGGTGGCGAAGTGCGGGATGCCGCTGGCCTTCACTGCGACGTTCGGATATTTCGCCAGTGCCAGCAGCATAGGCAGGTCGGCAAAGGCCACATCGGCACCTTTGCTGCCCTTGGGCACGGCCATGTGGTCGATGATCAGCCGCAGCTGCGGATGGCGCTCGGCAATCGTCGCGATCTTCGGCGCGAGACGCTGGTTGATCAGCACCATCAGCGGCAGGCCGGCGCGTTCGGCTTCAGGCCAGATCCAGTCGGCGCTGCCATCATGCAGCATGGGTTCGAACTGCGGCGTATGGAAGGTGAAGCGCAGTCCGAGCATGCCCGGCTGCTCCTTCCAGCGCGCGAACCGGCTGCGTGACTGCGGGTCGCGCGGATCGAGCCGGCCCATCACTGCAAAACGCTGCGGGTAAGCCTGTGCGGCGGCAAGCACCAGATCGTTGCGTTCACCCTCCCATGACGGCGGCACCAGCACCGCGCGATCAACACCGGCTTCGACCATCTCGCGCAACAGGTCTTCAGCGGTGAAGGATCCGGGGCGGTGCGGCGCATGCCGGGCCGGCCACGGGCGTTCGGGCGTGCTCTCGGCCCAGATGTGGATTTGTGCGTCGACGAGTTTCATGAGTGGTGATCCCGAGTGTTGCGATTGCCCACAACTTTAGCCGAGAACGGCAGGGCCGCGGTGCCGAAGTCTGCATTGAGGGCTGTGCTATCTTTTCCGGGACTTCTTAATTCTTTGATCGCCATCCGTCATGCCCCACATCGTCGCCCTATACCGTTATCCGCTCAAGGGTTTCACGCCCGAACCCGTGCAAAGCCTGACCATCCTGCCCGACGGCCGCGCCTCGGGCGACCGTGTGCTCAATCTGCGTTTTGCCGATGCGCCGGCGGCCGACGATGCCTGGTGCCGCAAGTATGCGGGCGTGGTGCTCGCCAACACGCCGGGGCTGGCGCGGCTGAAAACCACCTATGACCACGAGACGCAGCAACTGAAAATCATGCACGGTGAGCGCGTGCTGGTCGATGAACGGCTGGAAGGCGCCGGCCGCCAGCGCATCGTTGACGCCCTGACCGCCTATGTGGATGACCTTGAAGAGAATCCCCTGCGCGGCCGCCCCGAACGCCTGCCGCTGAAGCTGGTCGGTGACGGCATCACGCCGCGCTACCAGGATAACGACGCCGGGCAGGTCACGCTGCACAGCCGCGAGACCATCACCTCGGCGGCGCAGGCGCTGGGCGATCCGGATCTGAATGACCACCGCTTCCGTCACAACATCGTGATCGAAGGTGTCACGGCCTGGGAGGAGCTGTCGTGGCTGGGCAAACGGCTGCGCATCGGCGCGGTGGAGATGGATGTGGTCAAGCCGAAGACACGCTGCCTCGCCACCCACGCCAATCCGGCGACCGGTGAGCGCGACCTGATGGTGATGCAGGGGCTGGTCAAGCATTTCAGGCAGGAGCAGCCGACGCTGGGCATCGGCATGCTGACGCATGGCGCCGGCGGCGTGGTGCGCATCGGTGATGAAATCAGCGTGATCTCCTGAACAAACGGCTTGCGGCATCGCGCCGCTGAAACTAGAATCCGATTACTCGCAGGAGAGTGAACCCTTGGTCATATCGGGGTTCCGCCGAAGGCGCAATCCCTCATGATCGCTCAGGCAAACATACTGCGGGTGGTAACAGCCGATCTGGAGAGCGGTCACGCGATTCTGCGGTGACCCACCGAAGGGGCACACGGGCCCAGGCCCGTAAAACTCTCAGGTAAACGGACAGGGAGGGCGGCGCGGAGTGAAAGCTCCGTCTGCTCATTCACTGTTCGAGTCCCTTGAATGCAAAACTTCGGGGTCTGAGAGGTCATCATGCGAGTCATCGTACTCGGTGCCGGCGTTGTCGGTACCGCGGCGGCGTGGTTTCTTAGCCGCGCCGGCCATGAAGTCAGCGTCATCGATCGACAACCCGCCGCAGGCATGGAAACCAGCTACGCCAACGGCGGGCAGATTTCCGTCAGCCATGCCGAGCCCTGGGCCAATCCTTCAGCGCCGTTCAAGGTATTGAAGTGGTTGTTCCGCGAGGACGCGCCGCTGCTGTTCCGGCCGCGTCTCGACTGGGCGCAGTTGCGCTGGTGCCTGGGCTTCCTGCGCGAATGTACGCCGGCGCGCACGCGCCACAACATCATCCAGATCGTCAACCTTGGTCTGTACAGCCGCGCCACCCTGCGGGCGCTGCGTGCGGAGACCGGCATTGCCTATGACCACCTTGCGCGCGGCATCCTGCATTTCTACACCAGCCGGCAGGAGTTCGATGCCGCGCAGGAGCCGGCGCGTCTGATGCGTGAGTTCGGCTGCGAGCTCGACATGAAAACGCCGGAGGAGTGCGTCGCGATCGAGCCGGCGCTCGCCAGCGCGCGTGATCTGCTGGTCGGCGGCAGCATGACGCCTTCGGACGAATCGGGCGACGCGCACCAGTTCACACAGCGCCTTGCCGCGCTGTGCGCCGGGCGCGGCGTGCGTTATCACTACGACACCACGATCCTCGCGCTGGACGCCGCAGGCAGGCGCATCGAGGGCGTGCGTGTGCGCGACCGCGAAGGCTCGCGCCTGCTCAAGGCAGACGCCTATGTGCTGGCGCTGGGCAGTTACAGCGCGGGTCTTGCCGCGCGGCTGGGTCTGCGCCTGAACATTTATCCGGCCAAGGGTTATTCCGTGACCATGCCGGTGAGCGATCCGGCGCGCGCGTACCAGGTCAGCCTGACCGACGATGAATACAAGCTGGTGTTTTCCCGGCTCGGCGACCGGCTGCGCATCGCCGGCACCTGCGAGCTGAACGGCTACGACACCCGGCTCAACGACGTGCGCTGCCGGGCTATTGTCAAACGCACCGGTGAATTGTTTCCGGGCGGTGGCGACACCACTAAAGCCGAGTTCTGGACCGGTCTGCGGCCGGCGACGCCATCGAACCTGCCCTACATCGGCGCTACGCGATATCCGAATCTGTTTCTGAACACCGGCCACGGTACGCTGGGGTGGACACACGCCTGCGGCTCGGGACAGGCCATCGCCGACATCGTGTCGGGGCGACGGCCGGAGGTGGATTTTGCGTTTTGTGCGGCGGCATGGCGGCAATAGGGGCGGGAGCCGGCAGGTCGGGGCTGCCGCAGTTGCGGTAAATTGTATACACTGCATACAATAAGCTTCTCGCGGCAAACATGCCGCACCGGCCGCCGGCGGCGATCCGGCTGATCCCACAAAACGGAAGACAAACATGGAAACAGCGCAACGCCAGTCACAACATCCGGTCAACCAGCCCGGCCAGGTGCAGGTGATCCCCAGCGGTGCCGCACTCGGTGCGGAAATCCGTGGCGTCGATCTGTCGCAGCCGGTGCCTGAAGAGACCAAGGCACTGTTGCGCAAGGCCTGGGCGGATCATCTGGTGATTTACTGGCGGGGACAGAACCTGCCGGACGAGGCCCTGCTTGGTGCCGCGAAGATTTTCGGCGAAACCAAGGAACCGGCGGCGCGCAAGTACCAGGTGGCCGGCGGCTACAACATCGGCGGCAAGATCGTGCCGCTGCATCCCCACCTGACGCTGATCAGCAACCTCGACGAGAACGGAACGCCGGTCAAGGACAACGGCGCACTGGGCAGCTATGAGGTGGTGTGGCACAGCGACAATTCCTATGTGCAGGTGCCGCCAGCGGGCAGCATGCTCTACTCGGTGGTGCTGCCGGTGAATGGCGGGGGCGATACCTGGTTCAATAACCAGTATCAGGCTTACGAGGAACTGCCGGATGACCTGAAGGCGGCGATCAAGGGCAAGTCGCAGATTCATGATGCGAGCCGCAACAGCGCAGGCGTGTTGCGACCGACGGTCAAGATGCCGACGAAGCCCGAAGAGGTACCGGGTCCTGCACATCCACTCGTTCGTGTTCATCCGGTCACCGGCAAGCGCGCGCTGTACCTCGGCCGCCGTCGCGACTGGCCTTCGAACTACATCATCGGCATGTCCAACGAGGACAGCGAGGCCCTGCTCGACAAGCTGTGGGCACATGCCACACAGGTCAAATATGCGTGGAAACACAGCTGGCAGGTCGGCGATCTGGTGCTGTGGGACAACCGCTGCGCGATGCATTACCGCTCCGAGGTCGATCCGAAGCAGCCGCGCGTCCTGCATCGCACCGTGATCAACGGCGAAGCCGTGATCGCGGGCTGAGCGGTCGATGGCGCCACGCAGCCGTTCAAAACGGCCGGCTCGCAGCAGCAGCCCCGATGACTCCGCCCTGCAGCGTATTGCCGCACGCAGCGTTCCTGCGGGTGGCAATGCACGTTCGCTGGCTGAAGTCGCCTGCGACGAAATCCGCAGGGCGATCAGGGAGGGCAGGGTTGCCACCGGAGCACACCTGACCGAGGTTGATCTGGCCGCGTGGCTGGGCATGAGCCGTACGCCGATACGAGAGGCGATGCGGCGGCTGCAAAGCGAGGGGCTGCTGCTCAACCAGCCGTTCCGCGGTGCGCTGGTGATGCGCCTTGATGCCGATGACATGCGGCAGATGTTCGCCGTGCGTGAACTGCTGGAGCCGGCTGCTGCTGCAGCCTGTGCCGTTAACGCGGGTCCGGCCGACATTGCGGCGTTGAGGGCAATCCTCGACGAGGAAGCCGTGAAACTGGATAATCCCGCAGCGCTGATTCCGCTGAACCGTCAGTTTCACGACATCATTCTCGAAAGCGCGCGCAACCAGTTCCTGAGCAAGGCCATTGCGGGCGTCTATTCGCTGATTCCACTGCTGGGCGATTCGAATCTGCTGAACGGGCGTCACGCCCGGGAGGCCCATGCCCAGCATCAGGAAATCGTTGACGCTATCGAGCACCGCGATGCCGCGCGTGCAGAAGTTCTGGCGCGTGAACATGTGCGGGCTTCATTGCGGACCCGATTGGCCCGCATCGCGGACAATGTGCCGCAGGATTTCATAAAAAAAACCACCAAAACGAGGAAGAAATAAATGCATCAATACTTCAGCGCGATCCTGCTGTGCGGCCTCAGCTGCCTGCCGATGACGGTGGCGGCGCAGGCGCCCGGCGGATATCCCTCGAAACCGGTGCGCATGCTGGTGCCGTTCGTGGCTGGCGGCGGCACCGATGTTGTCGCCCGTGCTGTCGCACAGAAACTGGCTGACCGCACCGCGCAGCAGTTCGTTGTTGACAACCGTCCCGGCGCCGGCGGGCGCATCGCCCTGGAAACCACCAAGATGGCTGCACCCGACGGCTACACCATCACCATGATTTCCGGAACGACCACGGCCAGCAGCAACCTGCACAAGAACCTGCCTTACGATTTTGCGAAGGATTTTGCGCCGATCACCCAGGTCACCGAGCAGCCCTATGTGGTGCTGGTGCACGCTGCCTTGCCGGTCAAATCCATTCCGGAACTGGTCGCACTGGCCAAGGCCAAGCCGGGCGCGCTCAACTATGGTTCCTCTGGCACCGGTGGCATGCAGCATCTGTCCGGAACGCTGCTGTCGCAGAAGGCCGGCATTTCGATGGTGCATATTCCGTTCAAGGGCGGCGGGCAGGTGGTTGTTGATCTGGTTGCAGGGCAGATCCAGCTGGCCTTCCTGAATCCGCTGGGCGCGCGTCCCCATATCACTGCCGGACGTGTGCGCGGCATTGCGGTGACCACGCGCAAACGGGCGCAGGCTTTCCCCAATCTGCCTGCCGTGGCGGAAACACTGCCCGGTTTCCATGTCAGCAACTGGTATGGCCTGGTGGCGCCGGCAAAAACCCCGCAGCCGGTCATCCAGTTCCTCTACAAGAACGTGGTGGCGGCCCTGGCCGACGCCGAGCTGCGCGAGCGACTGGAAAAGGAAGGCTCCGAGCTGCTCGGCAGCACCCCCAGGGAGTTCGGCACCCACATCGTCAATGAGGTGCAGATGTGGGGCAGGGTCATCCGCGAGGCCGGCATCCAGGCCAATTGATCCGTCTTTATCAGTATCCGATCACAGAAGAGGTTCCAATGACTGCAAAGATCAGCAAGGTTGAAGTATTCAGCATCGGCATGCCCCTGGTGGGAACCTTCACCAGCGGCGGTGTTTCCAAAAGCGTCACCAAGTGCGTGGTGGTGCGGGTCACCGACAAGGACGGCGCGACGGGCATCAGCAGCATCGACCCCGCATCCACGGCCAAGTCGCCGCATACCGGACCGGAGCTGGCAATGGCCATCCGCGACCGAATTGCGCCGGTGCTGATCGGGCAGGATCCGGGCAACATCAACCACATTCTCGAGATGGCCTCCAAACTGACACCGACGCAGCCCGGTGCGGTTGTCGGCGTGGAACTGGCCTGCATCGAACTGGTCTGCCGGCGCAGGGGCATAGCGCTGCATGATTTTGTCGGAGGTGCCGTCCTTGACCGTGTGCAGTTCAACGGCTGGGTCGGTGAACTGCCGCCTGACGAGGCGGTGACCGAGGCGCTGCGCTGGAAAAATGCCGGATTCCGATCGATGAAGATCAAGGTCGGCAACGATGTGGCCAAGGACAGCGCCCGGGTGATCGCGGTGCGCGAGGCCGTCGGCAAGGATATCCAGCTGCGCATGGATGCCAACATGCAGTGCACCGTGGAGCAGGCGTTGGCACTGTGCAAGGCGGTCAAGTCCTGCGACATGCAGCTGTTTGAGCAACCGGTGCAAAAGGATGACCTTCAGGGGCTGGCACGGATCCGCCGCGAAGGCGGCATTCCGATCATGGCCGACGAATCGATCAGCGACCACCAGAGCCTGATCCGGGTGATCAAGGCCGACTGCGCTGATTACGTCAAGTTCGGCATCAAGCAGGCCGGCGGCCTGCTGCAGGCCTCGCGCATGCTCGCCACCGCGGAGGCCGCAGGACTGCCGGTGGTGCTCGGGCATGGATTCGGGCTCGATCTCAGCACGATGGCGGAGATCATGCTCGGCGCCACTTCCCGCAACGTTGTGCCGGGGCTGGAATGCGTGGGTCCGCTGAAAGTGGTCGACACCGTGGCAAAAACCCGGCTCGACATCAGCAGTGGCAGCGTGGCGCTGCCGTCCGGGCCCGGACTGGGGATCGAACTGGACGAGGAGAAGCTGAAGCGTTACGGCCTGCCGATGGATCACTGATCGGCATCCGCAGCAAAAACGGCGCACCCTGGTGCGCCGTTTTTGCTGGAGCAGCGACGATTTACGACAGGCCGTACAGCAGCTTGCCGGCCACCGGCATTTTTGCGGTGAGGATGTCGCCCGACAGCGATTCAGTGATGTAGATGGTCTTGCGATCCGGGCCGCCGAAGGCGAGGTTGGCCAGGTGGTGGTGCTTGTGGTCGGTGGAATGCACCAGGTGCGTGGGCAGCATGTTCGAGTCGAAGCGCCAGATGCCGACGCCGAGCTGGCACACCAGCAGGCCGTTCTCCGAATCCATCTCGATGCCGTCCGGGCCGCCGACGCCGCCCGAGAGCTGGATTGCCACGCCTGTCTTCGACACCGAGCCGTCGGCCATCACCGGCAGACGCCACACCGAGTTCGAGCGGGTGACGCCGACATAGACATGTTTTTCCACGGTGGTTATGGTGATGCCGTTGGGGCTGGGCGCATTGTTGACCAGCTTGCGCAGGTCGCCGTTGGCCTTCAGGCGGAACACCGCGCCGGTCGGGTCGGCGATGCCGGTCTGGCCCTGGTCGGTGAAGTAAAGGTCGCCATCCTTGGTGAAGTGCAGGTCATTGAGGCCCTTGAAGCTTTCGCTGTAGGCGGTACGCAGCACGTTTTCCAGTTTGCCGGTTTTCGGATCGAGGGTCAGCAGGCCTTCCTTGTAATCGCAGATGAACAGGCGGCCGTCCTTGTGGAATTTCATGCCGTTGGGCCAGCCGTCGTACTGGGTCACCAGGTCCCAGTTACCTTTGGGGTCGATGCGGAAAATGCGGCCGAAGGGGATGTCGCAAATCCACAGGTTGCCTTCGCGGTCGAAGGACGGGCCTTCGAGAAAGCACTCCACTTCCGCGTTCTGCCGGTTCGGATCGGACCAGGCGCTGCGGCTTTTCTTGCGGAACTTGGCGGGCAGCGAGGTGAAGACTTCGGTGGTGATGTGCTCGAGCGGCTTGAACGGGTTGTACATGGCGCGGCATTCCTCAAACTTAAGCTGTTGAATGAAGGGTTTTTTCTGCGCCGGCAACAACCGAAAGAAAAGCAACGGCGCCCGAAGAGCCGCGATGTTAGCACCAGCTTGCGCGTTTTTGCATACGGTGCACCCCTGTGACCGTGGAGTGGGTTAGCATCGGCGCTCCCGGCTCAAGGTGAAAGTTCAAGGAGGCAGCACAGTGGAAGTGTTCGAAGGTTTCAAGGATTTCAAGCTGACCCAGATCCAGACCAGCGACCCCGAGGTCAAGATCAACCTGCGTTACGGCGGCAACGGCCCGCCAATCCTGCTGATCCACGGCAATCCGCTGACCCATGTGCACTGGCACCTGGTGGCGCCGCGGCTGGCGAAAAACTACACCGTGGTGGTCACCGACCTTCGCGGCTACGGCGACAGCAGCAAGCCGCGCGGCAGGGAGGACCACAGCAACTACACCTTCCGCCGCATGGGCCAGGACCAGATCGACGTGATGGCCGCACTCGGCTTCGACAAGTTCTGCGTGGCCGGCCACGACCGCGGCGCGCGCACCGCCTTCCGCATGGCGCTGGATCACCCCGAGAAAATCCTCAAGTTCGCCAGCTTCGACATCCTGCCGACCCACCACCTGCTGACCCACGCCACCTACCAGTGGGCGATGCATTCCTCGCACTGGTTTTTCATGGCCCAGGCCTATGACATTCCGGAGAAGCTGATCGAGGGCAAGTACGACTATTACATCAAGCAGAAGCTGACCAAGCTCGGCATCGGCAAGGGCGGCTTCACCGAGGCGACGCTGCGCGAATACGCGCGGGTCTGCACTGCCGAGAACATCCATGCCGTGTGCGAGGATTACCGCGCCGCGGTGACGCTGGACATGGAAATGGACACCGCTGACTTCAAGGCCGGCCGCAAGATCCAGTGCCCGACCGCGGTGTACTGGGGCGAGCAGAGCCACACCGAGAAACATTTCGACCCGCTGAAGGCGTGGCCGCAGTACGCCGCCGACATCCGCCGCATCAAGCCGTTGCCCTGCGGCCATTACCCGGCGGAGCAGGTGCCGGATATGGTGTTCGAGGAGATCAACGCGTTTTTCAGCTACTGATCAAGAGTTGTGGCGGCAAAAAGGCGCTCCGCGGAGCGCCTTTTTTATTGGCCATGCATCCATGGCCGGGCTCTGAAAAGATGCCAGATGCACGATGTTATGATCCTTGCGGATCTTTTTCAGATGGATGCGGTCTTTCCAGGGCAAGTGGCCAGGCACCAGACAAGAGCCCCCCTTCAGCCGCATCGTTTTCCGCATTTCTCCATGAGTTCCCACATTTCCGACGACGAACAGCGCTACCCCTATTGGCGCAGCAACCGGCGTGTGTTGCCGCTGGCCAACCTGATCTGTGGCCTCGGTTTCAACCTGGCCTGGCCGTTTGTGCCGCTGATGGTGCGCGGGCTCGGCGTGCGCGAAAACCTCGAAACCTGGGTCGGCAACATGCTGATGGTGTTTTACATCGTCAGCTTCGTCGTGAGCCCGTTGTGGGGCGGTATTGCCGACCACTACGGCCGCAAGCTGATGGTGCTGCGGGCGATGCTGGGCATCGGCATTTCGATGCTGTTGATGCCTTTTGCCGGATCGCCGCTGATGTTCGCGGCCCTGCTGATGCTGATCGCGGTGTTCAACGGTTTCACGCCGGCCGGGGTGTCGCTGCTGGTCGCCAATACGCCGCCGAACCGTATTGGCAGTGTGGTGGCGCTGGCGCAGACGGGGGGATTGGTCGGTCAGGCCCTCGGTCCGGCACTGGGGGCCATGCTGATCGCCCTGTTTGACCACCAGCACCGGATATTCTGGGTCAGTGCCGCGCTGATGTTGTCCGGCGGCATGCTGGTCGCCCTGTTCGTGGGCGAGGTCAAGCATCTCGCGGCCGGCCCCTGGCGCGTGCGCTGGATCGGCGGCCTGCGCGACCTGCTGGCAGTGCCGCGCATCGGCCTGCTGTACCTGCTCGGATTCCTGTTCATGATCATGTGGTACGGCGGCGTCACGGTGATCACGGTGTTCATGATGCAGATCATGGAGGTGCGGGGTGCCGATGCCGCCGAGGAGGCATTCTGGGTCGGCGGGGCGGCCATGGCGATGGCCGTCGGCACCGTGATTGCATTGCCGTTCTGGGGACGCATCCTGGACCGCATAGGGCCGGCGCGGGTGCTGGTGTATGCCTCGATTGCAACCATCGTCACCCATCTGCCGCTGCTGTTCATAGATACACCGCTGCAGGTGGTGATCGCGCGCGCGGCGTTCGGCCTCAGTGCCGCGGCCATGCCGACGGCGATTGTGCAATTGATCCGGATGCATGCGCCTCCTGGTACCGATGCGCGCGCGATTTCCTACTCGACGGCATTCCAGTTTTTTGCGATGGGCATCGCGCCGTTTGCCGCGGGCCTGATCGGACCGCTGCTGGGGCTGCGCTTTTATTTCGCGCTGACCATACTCGGCATGGCCGGCGGGTTGCTGCTGTGGTTGCGGGCCGTCCGCGCCGAAACGCGATAACCGAAGCCGGCTTCAGTTCGGCTTGAGATTGGCCGCGCGGATCACCTTGCCCCATTTCGCCGTTTCGCTGCGGATGTAGGCAGCGAATTCATCGGGGCTGGAACTGGTGGCATCGACGCCCCGTGTGGCCAGCGTGTCGCGCAGGTCGGGGATGTTCATCACCGCGACGACATCCTTGTGCAGGCGGTCAACAACCGGTTTTGGCGTGCCGGCAGGCGCCATCAGGCCATACCAGTTGCTCGCTTCATAACCCTTGAGGGCTGCGGTTTCGGCAATGGTCGGCACCTCGGGCAGGGCAGGGGTGCGTTTGGCACCGGTCACGGCGAGGGCGACGGCGCGCCCGTTTTTCACCACCGGCACGCCGGTGGAGATCACCGCGACAAATACCGGCACCTGGCCGCTGACCAGATCGCCCAGTGCGGGGGCGCCGCCCTTGTACGCTATATGCATCATGTCGATTTTGGCCATGCTCTTGAGCAATTCACCGGCGAGGTGGCCGGGACTGCCCAGTCCTGAACTCGCGTAGTTCAGCGTTCCCGGCTTTTGCCGGGCGAGGGTGATCAGTTCCCCGACTGATTTGGCGGCCACGGTGGGGTGCACGATAAAAATGTTCTGGAGCTGCACGGCCAGCGAAATCGGCAACAGGTCGCGCTGCGGGTCGTAGGACACCTTGGTGATGGCAGGGCTGATCACCAGCGCGCCGAGGGTGCCCAGATGGAGGTTGTAGCCGTCGGGCGTGGCCTGGCTGGCGAGTTCGGCGGCAATGGTGCCGTTGGCACCGGCGCGGTTGTCGATAACCACTTGCTGCTTCAGCGCGTCACCGAGGCGCGGCGCGATCACGCGGGCGACAAGGTCGGTGGCGCCACCCGGCGGGAAACCGACAATGATGCGCACCGGCCGGTTCGGGAATTCTTCGGCAGCCGCGGCGGGCAGGGCGCCAGCAAGCGAGGCCGTGCAGGCCATGGCGATCCGGCAAAGATGTCGGGAGCGTCGGTTCATGCTCGGTTCCTCCGGCAGCGGCCAATGGTTTATTCCACGGCTCAGATCATGGCGCGGATTATACCGGTGACCGGCTGTTGCCGAGCGCCATCCACAATATGCAAGGGTCGGGTTTCGGCGACGGGGCCGCAGGTGCTGCGGTGCTGTTCAACATATGACCCGAAGCGGCGGTTCCAGCAGGGTGGCGGGGTATAATCCGCGCACTTTTTTCAACACAGATCGATAGCCGAAAGCCCTGCCCATGCTGGATACCAACAAGACCTGGGATTTGCTCGTCGTCGGCGGCGGCAACGCGGCGCTGTGCGCGGCGCTGATGGCCCGCGAAGCCGGCTGCAGCGTGATCCTGCTCGAGGGCGCTCCCAAGCCCTATCGCGGCGGCAACAGCCGACATACCCGCAACCTGCGCTGCATGCACGAGGAACCGCAGGACATCCTGCTCGATGCCTACCCGGAAGAGGAGTACTGGCAGGACCTGGTCAAGGTCACCGGCGGCCTCACCAACGAGCGCCTGGCGCGGATGATGCTGAAGCACACCTCGAGCTGCCGGCCGTGGATGGTCAAGCACGGCGTGCGTTTCCAGCCGCCGCTGGGTGGCACGCTGCACCTGTCGCGCACCAATGCGTTTTTCCTCGGTGGTGGCAAGGCCCTGGTCAACGCCTATTACGATTCGGCCGAGCGCCTCGGCGTGTCGATCCACTACGAAGCCAAGGTCACCGACATTGAAATGGAGGGCGACACTTTCAAATCGGCGACCTTCACCTACCAGGGCGCCACCCACCAGGTGCGCGCCAAGGCAGTGGTGGTGGCCTGCGGCGGCTTTCAGGCCAACCTCGAATGGCTGGAAGAGGCCTGGGGTCCGGCAGCGAAGAATTTCCTGGTGCGCGGCACGCCGTACAACCGTGGCGACATCCTGAAAGTGCTGCTGGCCAAGGGCGCCAAGCAGATCAGCGACCCGCTGCAGGGCCATTGCGTGGCGATCGACGCGCGCTCGCCGAAGTACGACGGCGGCATCATCACCCGTGTGGATGCGGTGTCGCTGGGCATCGTCGTCAACAAGAATGCCCGGCGCTTTTATGACGAGGGCGAGGATTTCTGGCCCAAGCGTTACGCGATCTGGGGTCGCCTGGTGGCGGGCCAGCCAGACCAGATCGGCTACTCGATTGTTGACGCCAAGGTCATGGGCAAGTTCATGCCGCCGGTGTATCCGCCGATCCGTGCCAAAACGCTGCGCGAGCTGGCTCAGAAGCTGGAGATTGATCCGGACGCGCTGGAGCAGACCGTGGCCGAGTTCAACGCCGCGGTGCGCCCGGGCACCTTCGACCACACCATCCAGGATGACTGCGCGACCATTGAGCTGACGCCGCCGAAGACGCACTGGGCGCAGAAAATCGATACCGCGCCGTTTTTCGGCTATCCGCTGCGGCCCGGCATCACCTTCACCTATCTCGGGGTCACCGTCGACGACAAGGCGCGGATGATCCTGCAGGACGACAAGCCCTGCAAAAACATATTTGCAGCCGGAGAAATCATGGCAGGAAACGTATTGGGCAAGGGGTACCTGGCGGGCATCGGCATGTCCATCGGCACCGTGTTCGGGCGCATCGCGGGCGAGGAGGCGGCGAAACATGTACGCGGCTGAAGACAAACCGATGTCCCTCGACGAGCTGATTGAGGACGCGCAGCGCGTGCTTAGGGTGTGCAATGCCTGCCGCTACTGCGAAGGCTTCTGCTCGATGTTCCCGGCGATGGCGCGCCGTCTTGAGTTCACCGAGAACGATGTCCATTACCTCGGCAACCTCTGCCACAACTGCGGTTCCTGCCTCTACGCCTGCCAGTTCGCGCCGCCGCACGAATTCATGGTCAACGTGCCGCGGCTGATGGCCAAGGTGCGCGGCGAAACCTACCGCCAGTACGCCTGGCCGGGTTTCCTCGGCAAGCTCTACAACAACAACGGCGTCGCGGTGAGCCTGATCTCGGCATTCAGCATTGCGCTGCTGTTCTGGGTGGCCGGCGCTCTGAATAATCCGGAGCGCTTCTTCGCAGCGCACAGCGATGCGCAGGGTTCCTTCTATGCGCTGATGCCGCACAACCTGATGGCCGGCATGTTCGGTGCGGTGTTTGCGTTCGCGATGGTTGCGCTGTTCATGGGCTTCATCCGCTTCTGGCCGTATATGGGTGAGGAACTCTCGGACTTCTTCAAAAAACCGCTGGCTGAAGGCCTGCATGACGCCTTTACCCTGAAGAACCTGGGCGGCGGTGTCGAGAACGAAGGCTGCACCTATCCCAACGAACAGAAGTCGCTGGTGCGGCGGGTGTTCCATCACTTCACCTTCTACGGCTTCATGTTGTGCCTGGCATCAACCAGCGTAGCCACGGTCTATCACTACGTGCTCAATTATCCGGCGCCATATCCGTACACCAGCCTGCCGGTGATCCTCGGCACCCTCGGCGGCATCGGCCTGCTGATCGGGCCCGCGGGCCTGTTGTACCTGAAGTCGCAGCGCGATCCGGAACTGGCCGCCACTGATCAGACCGGCATGGATGCCGGCCTGCTGGTGCTGCTGTTCATGATCAGCCTGACCGGCCTCGGCCTGATGATCTGGCGTGAAACCGGCGCGATGGGCACCTGGCTCGCGATCCACCTCGGCTTTGTGCTCGCGCTGTTCCTGACCATGCCCTATGGCAAGTTCGTGCACGGCATGTACCGCCTGATGGCGCTGGTGCGCTGGCATGTCGAGCGGCGGCGCCCGGTGCCGGGGGTTGCGCCCGAGTAAGCCGCGACAGTTGTTGTCATCCCGCAAAAGGGCCGCTGCTGCGGCCCTTTTGCTTTTTTGATGGCGGCATTCAACCGCCTCATCTCCCGGCTCATTATGCAGACTTGTATCGCGATGTGGATACAACATGGCGGCGCCCGGGTGATGCTGCTATCGTTCGTAACAGACTGATGCCAACGGCGCTGCCACTGCGCCAGTCCTTTTTCCGGGGTTCATATCATGGCCGGCAAACGCATGACCATCATGGGCACCCGCCACGTCGTGGCGGCGGGGCACTATCTTGCGGCACATGCCGCATTCGAAATTCTTGAAGCCGGAGGCAATGCCATTGATGCCGGCGTTGCTGCAGGCCTGGCAATCGGCGTGCTGCAGACCGACAAGGTCAACATCGGCGGTGTCGCGCCGCAGATCATCTACACCGCGAAAGACCGCAAGGTGCATTCGATCGACGGCCTCGGCGTGTGGCCGGCGGCGGTGACGCCGGATTATTTTCGCGACAACCACGGCGGCAAGATTCCGCAGGGGGTGCTGCGCTGTATCGTACCGGCGGCGCCTGATGCCTGGATCACCGCGCTGTCGCGCTTCGGCACCATGAGCTTCGGTGAAGTGGCCTCCGCCGCGATCCGCTTCGCGCGGGAAGGCTTCCCGATGCACCCGATGATGTCGAAATTCATCACCGAGCGCGTCGACATGTACAAGCGCTGGCCGTCGAGCAAAAAAGTGTTTCTGCCCGGCGGCAAGCCGCCGCAGGTGGGGCAGGTGTTCGTGCAGTGCGAACTCGCCGCTACCCTGCAATACATGGCCGACCAGGAACGCCGTGCCGCGCGCAAGGGCCGCAAGGCCGGGCTGCAGGCGGCACGCGACGCCTTCTACAAGGGTGACATTGCCAGAACCGTTGCCGACTGGATCACCCGCCAGGGCGGGCTGATGCGTTATGACGACTTTGCCAACTTCAAGGTCAATTTCGAGCCCACGGTGAAGTCGCGCTTCGGCGACCTCGAACTGCACGCCTGCGGTCCCTGGTCGCAGGGACCCGCGTTGCCGCTGGCGCTGAACATCCTGAAGGGCTTCGACCTGAAGGCGATGGGGCACAACACGCCGCAGTACATCCACACCCTGGTCGAGGCGCTGAAGCTCGCGTATGCCGACCGCCACCAGTATTTCGGCGATCCGAAATTCGTCAAGGTGCCGATGGCGGGGCTGATGTCGCAGCGTTATGCCGACTGGCGGCGTTCGCTGATCCGCGGTGATCGTGCCTGTCCCGGCATGCCGCCGGCAGGTGATCCGAAAACGCTGCAGGAAGTGGCCAGCATCTGCATGCCGGCGCCCACGCTGCACGAGGGCCCCAAACCCGGCGACACCTCCTATCTCTGCGTGATGGACCGCCATGGCAATGCCTTCTCCGCGACACCTTCGGACGGCTCCGACAAGACACCGATCATCCCCGGCGTCGGCATCCTGTGCTCGGGACGCGGCACGCAGTCCTGGTCCGACCCCTCGCACCCGTCTTCGGTGGCGCCAGGCAAACGGCCGCGGCTGACCCCCAATCCGGCACTGGCACTGAAGGGCGGCAAGGCCTATATGCCTTTCGGCACGCCGGGTGGTGATGTGCAGATCCAGGCAATGATCCAGGTGTTCCTCAACATCCAGGTCTTCGGCATGGCGGTGCAGGACGCGGTGGAGGCGCCGCGTTTCGCCAGCTACAGCTTTCCCGGTTCCTTCGAGCCGCATGAGTATTTCCCGGCACGGCTCAATCTCGAGCCGGCGATGGGGGAGGTCACCGGCAAGGCGCTGGCGGCGATGGGGCATGACGTGTACTGGTGGGATGACATGACATCCACCGCGGGTTCGGTCTGCACCATCGTCAAGGATTTCCGCAACGGCGTGCTGCATGGCGGCGCCGACCCGCGGCGTCCGGCGTATGTGCTGGGCTGGTAACAGGTTCAATCAGCGATTCAACCGTTCAACAGGGAGGTGCCGCAGATGATCACCACGACCGGGCAGTCCATCCGATTTGCTGCAAGTCTGATGTTTGTATTGGCTGCGGTGGCTGCAACGCCGGCCGCTGCGCAGTCCTTCCCCAACAAACCGATCAAGCTTTACGTCGGCTTCCCGCCGGGCGGCGGTTCCGATGCGCTGGCGAGGCTGGTCGGCGGGGCCATGCCGGGCCGCCTCAACCAGCAGATCGTCGTCGACAACAAGCCTGGTGCAAATACCATTCTTGCCACCGAATACGTCAAAAGCCAGCCGGCTGACGGTTACACACTGCTGTTTGTTTCGGCCTCGTTTGCGATCAACCCCAGCCTGTATAAGCTGAGTTATGACATTGAAAAGGACCTGACACCGGTGGGGCTGGTGGCAATGGTGCCGCTGTTGATGGTGACCTACCCCGGTTCGGGTGTGGGCAGCGTCAATGAGCTGCTGGCGATGGCGAAAAAACAGCCGGGCAAACTGACCTTTGCCTCCTTCGGCACCGGCAGTGCCGCGCACCTGGCCGGTGAAATGCTCAACAGCATGACCGGCAGCGATCTGCTGCATGTGCCGTACAAGGGCAGTGCACCAGCGCTGGCCGATGTGATGGGTGGGCGCATCACGATGATGATGCCGGGCATCGGCTCGGCGATAGCCCTTGCGCGCGAAGGCAAGCTGCGCGCACTGGCGGTATCGACCGCAAAACGTGCCTCCGGTGCTCCTGAAATTCCCACCGTGGCCGAATCCGGTGTGCCCGGTTTTGATGTAGGCACCTGGGAGTCGATCCAGGCGCCGGGCGGCACGCCGCCGGATGTGGTGTCCCGGCTCAACACCGCGCTGCGCGAGGTGACCGCCAATGCCGAGATCCGCGCCAAGATGGTGGCGATGGGTTTTGAGCCCGAGGGTGCGCGCTCCCCGGCGGAAACCGTGGCCTTCATCCGCAATGAACGCAACAAGTTCGCCAAGCTGGTCAAGGAACGAAATATCAAGGCGGAGTAAATCGATTTTGACTCCGGCCGCATTGAACAAGCCCTCGGTCACCGTGGTCGGCGCCGGCATAGTCGGCGTCTGCTCGACCCTGTGGCTGCAGCGCGCCGGCTTTGAGGTGACGCTGGTTGACAGCGGCGGTGTCGGCGAAGGTGCATCCTTCGGCAACGCCGGCAACATCAGTCCCGGTGCGGTGGTGCCCTATCTGATTCCCGGCATCTGGAAGGAGGCACCGGGCTGGCTGCTCGATCCCGAGGGTCCTCTTGCGGTACGCCCCGGTTATTTCCTGAAAGCATTGCCCTGGCTGATGGCTGCGGTGCGTTCGGCCGGCGAAGAGGCCGCGCTTCGCACTTCACGTGCAATGCATGCGATACACAGCAGCACGCTGGATGATTACGCCGAGCTGACCCGCGGCACCGCGGCAGCCGACCTGATCGAACTGTCAGGCCAGCTGTATGTGTCGGAGAAGCCGGGTTCTGCACAGGGCTCTGCGCTGGCGCAGCGCATGCGCACCGAATTCGGCGTCGAGGCCGTGGCACTGGACTGGATGGAAGTGCGCGAACTGGAGCCCTGTCTGGCGCCGATATTCAAAAGCGGCCTGCTGCTGCCGAAAAACGGCCGCACCAAGAATCCGCACCACCTGGTCACCGCGCTGGCTGACATCGCGCAACGCAACGGTGCACGGGTGCTGCGCGGCAAGGTCGATGGTTTTGTCACCGAAGGTGCTGCGGTGAAGGCGTTGATCATTGACGGCCAGACCCAGGCCGCCGAGCGGGTGGTGATTGCCGCGGGTGCTGCCTCGCGCGACCTGGCTGCGCAGCTCGGCAGCAAGTTGCCGCTGGAGGCCGAGCGTGGCTACCACATCACCATCAGCAATCCCGGCGTGATGCCGCGGATGCCGGTGACCAATACCGATGCCAAATTCGCCTGTGCGCCGATGAATGTCGGGCTGAGGCTGGCGGGCACCGCGGAGTTTGGCGGGCTCAAGGCTGAACCGAACTGGCAGCGCACCGAAGTGCTCAAGCGCCAGGCGCAGCGCATGTTTCCGGGTGTGAACCTCGAATCGGTTTCAACCTGGAGCGGTAACCGGCCGAGCCTGCCCGATGGCCTGCCGGTGCTCGGCGCCGCGCCGAAATTCAACAATGCCTGGTTTGCCTTCGGCAATTCGCACTTCGGCATGTCGGCGGGGCCGGTGATGGGCAAACTTGCAGCCCAACTGGTGGCCGGGCAGCGCAGCAGTGTCGATATCACGCCTTTCCGCCCGGAACGGTTTAAGTAATTCAGGATCAGGACATGCTCGCGCAACAACTCGCTGAACGTATCGTCGCACTGCGTGATGCCGAACATCCGGCCGCGGCATATGAGGCTTCGCGTGTCGCGGTTGAAGACACGCTGGGCTGCATGCTTGCCGGTGCGGCAGAGCCGGCGACGACCATGGTTGCCGCGACGGTTGCCGGCAGCGACGGTCCCTGCACCTTGCTCGGTACGGGGCGCCGCACCACTCCCCTGGATGCCGCGCTGGTCAATGGCACCGCGGCACATGCCCTGGATTACGACAATGGCAGCAACAGCATGGGTGGCCATGCCTCGGCAACCATGGTGCCGGCGCTGCTCGCCGCGGCCGAGGCCTTTGGTGGCAGTGGCCGCGACCTGATGGTGGCGCATACCGTCGGCTTCGAGGTCGGCACGCGCATCGGACTCGGCGTCAACTTCCATCACTACGAAAAGGGCTGGCATCCGACTTCGACCCTGGGCACCTTCGCGGTGGTGGGGGCCTGCGCCTCGTTGCTGAAGCTGGATGCGGCACAGACTGCAACCGCACTGGCCATCGGTGCCTCGCTGGCCTCGGGCATCAAGGCCAATTTCGGCACCATGACCAAACCGATGCATGTCGGCCACTGCGCGCGCAACGGGCTGTTCGCGGTGCTGCTTGCGCGCGAGGGCTTTACCGCGAGTGCGGCAGCCTTTGAACACAAGCAGGGTTTTTTCGAGGTTTACAACGGCGCCGGCCATTACGACGCGGCGCGCATTCTTGAGGACTGGGCCTCGCCGCTGCAGATCCTGCAGCCGGGGGCCGGATACAAACAGTATCCCTGCTGCGCGGCGACCCATTCAGCGCTGGATGCCACGCTGGCCATCGTGCGGGGTGAGGGCGGGCGCATCGACCCGCGGCGCATAGCAAAAATCGAAACCTGGACACCGGCGCGGCGCCTCGTGCATACCGACCGCCCTGATCCGAAAAGTAATCTTGATGCCAAGTTCAGCGTGCAGTACTGCGTCAGCCGCGCGGTGATCGATGGCCGCATCGGCATCGAGCATTTCGAAGGCGAAACCTGGCGCGATCCGGCAGTGCGCGAGCTGATGACGCGGGTGCGCTCAACGGTGCATCTGCCGGGACAGTTTCCGGCGGACAACCACTTCGGCGCTGAAGTGAAGATCACGCTCGATGACGGCCGCGTGTTGTCCGATCGCGTCGACATCCAGCTCGGCCGCACCGCGAACAATCCGATTCCGCCGGCACAGTTGCGCGGAAAATTTCTCGACTGCGCCGGCCGTGCCTTGCCGGCGGTCCGCGTCACGCAACTCGCGCAGCAGCTCGACACGCTGCAGACCTTACCCGATGCGGCCCGGCTGATGGCTGCTGCGGCTGAAGATACAGAAAATTATCAATTAAAACAAGGGGTTAAGTGATGACTTCCGCTGCGCTGTGTTGTTGCTCCCGCTTTTCTCTGGCCGGTTTGCTGATGGCATTGCCGCTGACCGTGCCGGCGGCACAGTCCCCGAAAGGTGGTGATGTTGCCTATCCCACGCGTCCGGTGCGGATGATCGTGGCGCAGGCGGCGGGTGGGCCCACCGATGTCGCAGCGCGGGTGTTTGCAACACGCCTGTCAGACATCATGGGCCAGCAGGTGGTGGTGGATAACCGTCACGGTGCCGGTGGCAGCGTGGCTGGCGAGATTGCAGCGCGGGCGCCGGCTGACGGCCACACCGTGCTGGTTGCCGCCAATGGCACGGTGGCTGTGGCGCCGCATTTGATCAAGCTGCCGTTCAGCATACGCACCGATTTCGTGATGACGGCGCTGATCGGCAACAGCCCGCTGGGTGTGATGGTGGCGCCCAACCTGCCGGCGAATTCGGTGAAAGAGTTGCTGGCGCTGGCCAAATCACGGCCGGGCAAACTCAATTTCGGTTCCTCGGGGCAGGGCGCCACTTCGCATCTGGCCGGCGAACAGTTGAAAATGCTTGCCGGCATCAACATCGTGCATGTGCCGTACAAGGGCGCGGGCCCGGCGCTGATCGGACTCGTCGGCGGCGAGATCGACATCCTGATTTCCGGGTTGTCGAGCGCGCTGCCTTTCGTCAAACAGAAGCAGCTCAAGCTGCTGGCGGTGAGCAGCGCGAAGCGCACGGCCCTGATGCCCGAGCTGCCCTCGATGGCGGAGACGGTGCCCGGTTATGACGTCGGTTCCTGGTATGGCGTGTTGACCACGTCGGGGACGCCGCGGCCGGTGATCGAGAAGCTGCACGCGATGTCCAACCGCGCGCTGGGGGCGCCGGATATCGTGGCCAAGCTGATTTCTCTGGGCATCGACCCCGAGCTGATGACACTGCCGCAGCTCTCGGACAAGCTCAACTCCGAATACGAGCGCTGGGGCAAGGTGGTGAAGGCGGCCGGCATCAAGGCCAACTGAGGCACTCACGATGAGCAGCAGGGATGCCGATGTTCTGGTACTCGGCGGTGGCCTGGTCGGCACCGCCGTGGCCTATGGGCTGGCGCGGCTGGGCCAGCGCGTACTGGTACTCGACGAGGGTGACATCGCGCATCGTGCCTCGCGCGGCAATTTCGGACTGGTGTGGGTGCAGAGCAAGGGTTTCGGCGTGCCCGAATACCAGCGCTGGACACGGCGTTCGGCCGACGATTGGGCTGATTTTTCCGCGGAGCTTCTGAGCGAAACCGGCGTCGCCAGCGGCCACGAGCGGCCGGGCGGGGTGACGATCTGCCTGAATGAAGAAGAGCTTGAACGCCGGCGCAAACGCATGGAGCAGCTGCACCTGGAGGCGGGCGAGACGCAGTTCCAATACGAAATGCTCAACCCCGCCGAGCTGAAAAAACTGATCCCCGCGATCGGTCCCGAAGTCGTCGGCGCCTCGTTTACGCCGTACGACGGCCATGCCAATCCGCTGTACACGCTGCGTGCGCTGCATGCGGCGCTGCTCAAGCATGGCGGCCGTTACCAGCCCAATGCGCGGGTGACCGCGGTGGATGCCAGGCCCGGCGATTTCAGGGTCAGTGCCGGCGGCCATAGTTATGCCGCGCCGAAGGTGGTACTCGCCGCGGGCCTCGGCAACAAGGAGCTGGGGGCCATGGTCGGGCTCAATGTGCCGGTGCGTCCGGTGCGCGGGCAGATCATCGTCACCGAGCGCATGCAGCCGGTGCTGCCGATGCCGACACTGATGATCCGCCAGACCGTGGAAGGCACGATCATGATCGGTGAATCGCGCGAGGAAAGCGGTTTCGACGACACGACTTCGCCGGAAATCGTGCACACGCTGGCCCAGCGCGCGGTGAAAACCTTTCCCTTCCTGCGCCATGCACGCATCGTGCGCAGCTGGGGCGCGCTACGCGTGATGTCGACCGACGGCCTGCCGGTGTATGAGCAGTCGGTGCAGTTTCCGGGTGCCTTTGTCTGCACCTGCCACAGCGGCGTCACCCTGGCCGCGGCGCATGCCCGCCATTACGCGCGTTATGTCGTCGAAGGCGCCTTGCCGGCGGAGCTGGCGCGTTTTTCCACGGGACGGTTCAATGTTCAAGCTGCTGCCTGAAAGTAATCCACTGGCGCCGGCCGTCACGGTGGTCGTCAACGGGCGCAGCGTCGCGGTGCCGCAGGGCTGCAGCGCGGCGGCGGCGATGCTGATGCACGGCGGCGGCAGCACGCGCACCACGCCGGTCAGCGGCGAAGCGCGCGCGCCGTACTGCATGATGGGTTTGTGTTACGAATGCCTGATGGAAATCGACGGCGAACCCAACCAGCAGGGCTGTCTGGTGATCGTGCGCGAAGGCATGCACATCAATCCCCAGCTCGGCAAACCGGGAGTGAAGCCGTGATGCAGACCGATCTCGCCATCATCGGCGCCGGGCCTGCAGGGCTGTCGGCTGCAATCAGTGCGACGGCGGCAGGGCTCAAGGTGGTGGTGCTTGACGAGCAGCCGGTGCCCGGCGGGCAGATCTACCGCAATATCGAAACACTGGCGGCAACACGGCCCGCGCATCTGCAATGGCTGGGGCCCGACTACGCGGCGGGCCTGCCGCTGCTGCGCCATTTCCATGAATGTGCTGCAACGTATCTGCCGATGGCGCAGGTGTGGCAGGTCGGTCACGACGGGCGCGTGTATTACCGCCGTAATGTCGCAAATGAAGGCGCGGTGGGCATAGTCCATGCACGCAAGGTGTTGATTGCCACCGGTGCAATGGAGCGTCCGCTGCCGGTGCCGGGCTGGACGCTGCCCGGCGTGATGAGCTGCGGTGCTGCGCAGACCCTGCTCAAGGCCAGTGGCCTCGCGCCTGATGGCCGTTTTGTTCTTGCGGGTAGCGGCCCCTTGCTGCTGTTGCTCGCGGCGCAACTGATCCGCGCGGGCAGGCCGCCGGCGGCGATACTCGAGACTTCCTATGATTTCTGGGGCGCCCTGCCGCATCTGCCCGGCATGCTCGGTCTGCCCGGCTATCTGCTGAAGGGCCTTGGGCTGCTGCGCGAGATTCGTGCCGCTGCGCTGCCGTTTTACCGCGGCGTGACGCGGCTGGAGATCAAGGGCAGGGAACGCGCGCGGGAAATCGAGTTCGAGGTGGACGGCCGCAGCTTCATTGAGGCGGTAGATCTGGTCTTTCTGCACCAGGGTGTAGTGCCCAACGGCAACCTGGCGCTGTCCACCGACATCCGCCATCACTGGGACGATCTGCAGAAGTGTTTCCGGCCCGAACTCGATGCCGCGGGCCGCAGTTCCAGCGACATGGTGCGTGTGGCTGGTGATGCCGGCGGCATTGTTGGTGCGGTTGGCGCTGCGGCGATGGGCGAAGTGGCGGGGCTGGCAGCCGCTGCCGACCTTGGCAGTATTGATGCGGCCGAATTTGAAAGCCGCGCAGCTGCTGCGAGGCAATTGCTGACACGGCACCGGGCGGCGCGGCCATTTCTGGATCGCTTGTATCGCCCGCGGCAGCAGTGGGTGGCGCCCACCGATCCCGACACGGTGATCTGCCGCTGCGAGGAAATTCGCGCCGGTGATGTGCGCCACCTCGTTGCCGCACAAAATTGCCCCGGCCCGAACCAGATGAAATCCTTCATGCGCTGCGGCATGGGTCCCTGCCAGGGGCGGCTGTGCGGCTTGACCGCGGTCGAGCTGATCGCTGAAACCCGTGGCCAGACCCCGGCTGAGATCGGTTATTACCGGATCCGCGCCCCGATCAAACCTGTCACCCTCGGTGACATGGCGGCCCTTGATGTGCCGAGCCGCCATGACGCCGTCAATCCCTGAACTGAAACCAAACCTCAAAGTGAGCTGACTCATGGCTGTCTACCGTCCCACCATCACCGGCGAACGCCACATGATTTCCGCCGGTCATTATTCGGCCACCCATGCCGGTTTCAAGATCCTCGAGGCCGGCGGCAATGCCATCGACGCCGGTGTGGCTGCAGGCATTGCGCTGGGCATCCTGCAGACCGACCGCGTCAATTTCGCCGGTGTCGCGCCGATCATGATCTGGCTTGCCGACAGGCAGCAGGTGGTCAACATCGACGGCCTGGGCACCTGGCCGAAGGCGGCGTCGCTGGAGCATTTCCACAAACACCACGAAGGCAAGATGCCGCCGGGCCTGCTGCGCGCGGTGATGCCGGCGGCACCGGCATCCTGGCTCGCTGCACTCGAGCGCTACGGCACGATGAGTTTCGGCGAAGTTGCGGCGGAAGCGACGCGGCTTGCGCGGGACGGTTTCGCGATGCACGAATTCATGGCCGACTACATCAAGGACAACGAGGCGGGTTACCGCCACTGGCCCTCGAGCACCGCGGTGTTCCTGCCCAAGGGCAGGCCGCCGGAAGTCGGCGAGCGTTTTATCCAGTCGGAACTTGCGGCCTCGCTGCAGTACATGATTGACGAGGAGGCGGCGCACAAGGGCAAGGGCAGGGCGGCCGGCCTGCGCGCGGCGCGTGATGCCTTCTACAAGGGCGATATCGCGCAGAAGATCGCCAGATACCATCGCGAAAACGAAGGCTGGGTCACTGCCGAAGACCTCGCCGCTTACGAAGTCAGCTTTGAAGATCCGGTACACACGCGTTTTCATGGGGTTGATCTCTATGCCTGCGGCCCGTGGTCGCAGGGGCCGGTGCTGCCGCAGACACTGAACCTGCTGTCGGGTTTTGACCTGAAGGCGATGGGCCATAACTCGCCGCAGTACGTGCACACCATCGTCGAATCCCTGAAGCTGTCCTTCGCCGACCGCCACCGTTATTACGGCGATCCGAAATTCGTCAAGGTGCCGATCGATATCCTGCTTTCGCCGGCCTATGCCGACGAGCGGCGCAAGCTGATCAATGCCGATGCCGCCGCACCGGGCATGCCGGAGGCGGGTGATGTGATCGGCTTCGCCAAGCTGCACAATCTGCCGCCGCCGACGCCCGGCGAGCCGAATCCGCCGCCGGACACTTCTTATGTCTGTGTTGTTGACCGCCACGGCAATGCCTTCTCGGCCACGCCCAGCGACGGCTCCAGCGCGATGCCGGTCATTCCCGGCACGGGGCTGTGCCCGTCCTCGCGCGGCTCGCAGTCGTGGACCGATCCGAAAATGCCGGCAGTGATGGCGCCGGGCAAACGGCCGCGGCTGACGCCGAATCCGGCGATGGCACTGAAGGACGGCAAGCTGCTGATGCCTTTTGGTTCGCCCGGCAACGACATCCAGCCGCAGGCGATGACCCAGGTTTTTCTCAACATCGTGGTGTTCGGCATGGAGCCGCAGGCCGCGGTCGAGGCGCCGCGCTTCGCCACCTACAGCTTCCCCAGTTCCTCGGAGCCGCACGCCTATCACCCGGGGCGGATCAATCTCGAATCGCGTTTTGAAACAAAGACGGTTGAACAGCTCGCGAAGCTGGGCCACACCGTCGCGGCGTGGCGCGAAATCGAATGGCGCGCCGGCGCGGTGTGTGCGGTGCGTGTGAATCGCGACAACGGCCTGCTCGAAGGTGCTGCCGATCCGCGGCGGCCCTGTTATGCGATGGGGGTTTGAGAAGGGGAATTGTTGTAAATAATTGTTTTTATTGAATAATTTATAGAGCGGCGACAAGCCGTCCGGGGGGCAAAAGCAATCATGAAATTCCTGCGCATCCAGGGCATCCATCGCGCCTGGATCATTCTTGCTGCAGCCTGTGTGCTGGGTGTGGTGAGCCGCGCCGACTCGGCGTCGTTTGCCGTGCTCGTCGATCCGCTGGTTGAAAAATTCGGCTGGAAGCGCGGCGACATCGGCCTCGCCTATTCGCTGGCCTTTTTGTGCAGCATGCCGGCGATGCTGGTCTTCGGCTGGCTGGGGGATCGATACAGCGCGCGCACGCTGATGCTCGGCTCGTCGCTGATGATTTCAGTGGGCACCGTCATGCTCGGCATGATCCAGGAGCTGTGGCATCTGCATGTCATCTACGGCGTGTTTGTCGGCGCGCTGGGCAACGCGGCTTTTGTCGTGCTGCTGCCGGTGATCATCACCCGCTGGTTCAACCACAAGATGGGGCTGGCACTGGGCATCTACTGGGCGGGGCTGGGCATGGGTCCGGTGGTGTTTGCGCTGCTGTTCCGCTGGATGATCGAGAATCGCGGCTGGGAGCCGGCATTCATGGTGTTCGGCATCGCCTTCGGTGTGGTGCTGCTGTTTTTCTCCTGGTTCATCCGATCCAGTCCAGCCGAAATGGGGTTGACGGCCTATGGCGCTGATGAGGCGGACAAGGAAAAGCAGGCCTCGGGCCCGACGGTCAGCTTGAAGTCGGTGTTTTCCAGCCGGCCGGTGTGGCTGCTGATGGGCTGCCATCATCTCGGTTGTGCGGGGCATGCGGTGATCCTTGCGCATGGCGTGTCGATGGCCACCCACCACGGCATCCCCGGCCTGCAGGCGGCGGGTGTGCTCAGCACCATCGCCGGGGTATCGATTTTCAGCCGCTTCAGTTTCTCACTGCTCACCGAGCGTTTCGGTGGTCGCACCATCCTGTCCGGCGCGATCTTCGGGCAGAGCCTGTCGGTGCTGATGCTGCTGTTCGCAAGCGAGGCCTGGCACTTCTACATCTTCGCCGTCATCTTCGGCATCTGCTACGGCGGCGAGATGGTCGGATTCCCGATCATCAACCGCCAGATGTTCGGCCCGAAGGCACCCTTGAGTTCGATTTTTTCATTCCAGATGATCGGAGGCACCACCGGCATGGCGCTCGGCGGCTGGCTGGGCGGGGCGTTGTTTGATCATTCTGGCAACTACACGGCGGCCATTCTGGTGGCGTCGGGGATTGGCTTTTTGGCGGTGCCGTTGGCGCTTTGGTTGCCGAGGCATCGGCACAAAGCTGTGGCGCAGGTGTGATGATAGTGACTGGTGATCTTATTTTTTTGAAGTGATTTCAGAGTTTCATGCTTTCTCGATATTGCTCTGCTGATGGCTCGTGAATCAAATCAAAAACCTTGTCGTAATTTTCTCGGATAACTTTTTCAATTTCTTTGATATCGGCCTTGAAAAACTCTTTTCTCGTGTTGACCTTGTTCACCCTTGATTGAGTGAAATGGGCGTGAATTTTTGCTTCTAATTCTGGGGCGTTGTCTGAAAAAATCATGGCATGCAAGTCAAATTCAAAAGGTACGGATGCATCTCCAAGTTCATCAACCCGTTCTAGTGGCTCGAGCCTTCTGGTCATGCCAATTTTGTATATGTTGTGACCAAATGCCCCTATGTTCGAGACGATATAGATATAACCCGCTTTTGCATTTTTCTCGCGGTAATCAATTTGTTTTTCTTCGCTGTCAAGAGCATTAATTTGGGAGCTAACCTCGTTTAATTTTTCTTCAATCTCTTTTTTCTCTTGCTCATCTTTGGATGCAGCCAGTTTTTGTTGAAGATTTTTAATGGCAGCAGAAAAATGCTTTCTTTCCTTTTCTATTTTTTCGCGAGCTTGCCTTATTTCTCGCTCTATTTTTTGCTGCTCTCTTAGCTCCTCCCTTGCTTTTCTTTGCTCATCTTTTTCTTCTTGTTTTTTGATCTGATATTCAAAGGCTAGTTGTAGCTCTGAAATTTTTAGATTTTTATATTGCGTGGTTACTTTGGCACTTAATATTCGTCCTAATTTTTCCAATGCTTTAAATGATTTTTCAATGCGCTCTTCAAAGTTTTCGATATTGTTAAATTTAACGTTATCGACGCAATAGTCACATTCATTGTTGAACGACCTGAGAAGAAGCCTTTTCATGTCGTTGACCATCTTTTTTCCTTCTGCCTTGCTGCCATTAACGGTCCAATTTTCATCGGCGATAACGGCTTTACCTTCCTTGATAAGTAGTTTTTGTTCTTCTCTGATTTGGTCGAGTTTTTCTTTGTGTGATGCGCTGTTGCTGAATGGAAATTTCGGTTTATAAAGCGCGAAAGACTCGAGAAGTATTTCATCATCGAGGGAAATAATTTGTAATTTTCTTTCGGCTATTTCTTGTTCTAGGGAATTTTTTTGCAATGCCAGTGCCTTCAAGTCCCTCTCGATTTCACTGCATTTTTTTAGGTAGATTTCTAGTTTGGCATGTACTTTTTCTACTTCATCTGCACCAATTTCCCGCATCAGATCCCTTAGTCGATTGAGATCATCAGTCAGTTTTTCGTTTTCTTTTCGAATCTCAGATACTCTAAAAATGTCGAAAATGCTCATTTTTATATCTCTTGATCGGGTAAAGTTGACTTATTGAGAGGAGATTTTCGCTTTAAGCGGCTGCTGCGTGTAGCTTTACACCAAGTGCCCTAGCAACTCTTAGAACCGTCGCAAAACTCGGATTCCCATCCTCACTGAGTGCGCGGTAAAGACTTTCGCGTGACAGGCCCGTCGCCTTGGCAACCTGTGTCATTCCTTTGGCGCGAGCTATGTCACCCAGCGCCCGCGCAATACCTGCTGCATCCTCCGGAAAATCACTAAGCCAGGCATCAAGGTAGGCAGCCATTTCCTCTGGCGTCCGGAGTTGAGCCGCGACGTCGTAGGGCAGGGTTTTGGTTTTCGCTGGTTTTTTGGCTGAAGTTCGTGTCATGTCATTCACTCCTGAAAATCACGTGCCAGTTCGGTGGCGCGTTTGATGTCTCGTTCCTGCGTGGTTTTATCGCCGCCTGCCAGCAGCAGGATCAAGCGGGTTCCGCGCTGCATGTAATACACGCGATAGCCGGGACCGAAGTCGATTTTTAATTCGGATACACCGCCGGTCAGGTTGCGATGTTGGCCGGGGTTGCCGTGCACCAGCCGATCCACACGCACCTGTATCCGTGCGCGGCTCGCGGTGTCCCGCATGCCGTTGATCCACGCTCGATAGACTTCGGTCTCTTCGACGCGCATGAGCTAGTGTAGCCTATAGGCTACGTCAATAAAAGGATGGTTTGATCCTGGATGAACAGGCTATTTTTAAATAAGTAATTGTTTTTATTGAATATTTATTTCATCCCCAACAAACCCACCACGTTCTTCCACAGAATCTTTTCCTTCTCCTCTGCCGACAGCAGGTCATTACGCTGCAGCCATTCCACCGGGGAGGGGTGCCATTCGACGAAGGGCCAGTCGCTGCCCATGACCACGTGGTCGATGCCGATCTGGTCGATCAGGAAGCGCAGTTCGGCTTCGCTGCCGACAGCCGAGTCGTAGTAGATCTTTTTCAGGTAGTGGCTCGGAGGCTTGGGCGTGCTGCGGGTGTTGGGGCGATCCTGCCAGGTGCGTTCGAGGCGGCCCATGGTGTAGCAGGCGGTGCCGCCGCCGTGGGCGATGCAGACCTTGAGGTCGGGGCAGTGCTCAAGCACGCCGCCGCAGACCAGCACCGCAGTGATGATGGCGTCGTCGAGGATCACGCCGAGGCTGTTGCTGAGGCCGTGGCGCTTGATGCGGTCAACGAGGAAGTTGTTCTGCGGCTGCGGGTGGTAGAACAGCAGCGCGCCCATCTGTTCCGCGGCCTTGAAAAAGGGCAGGAATTTGGGATCATCCCACTGCTCGCCGTTGACGCTGGTGTCGAGCGATGCACCCTTGAGCCCGAGCTTGGTCACCGCACGTTCGAGTTCGCCGATGGCGAGCTTCACATCTTGCATCGGTACCGTGGCCAAGCCTGCCAGCCGGGTCGGGTTGGCTTTTGCGGTATCGGCAAGTTCGTCGTTGAATTCGCGTGACAGCGCGAGCCCGCGTTCGGCTTCCAGCTGGTAGCCGGCAAAGGGGGTGTGGATCGACAGCACCTGCATGTCGACCTTCTGCGCGTCCATGTCCTTCAGCCGTTCCTCGACCGTGTATTTCACCTTGTTCGAGGTGAACACGGTGCGCATGCCGCAGCCGACCATGGTGCCGAGGCCCTGGCCGGGTTCGTGTTTGAAGCCGTGCCACTCCTGTTTGCCGGATACCGCCCGCCACAGGGATTCGGGAACGATGTGTGCGTGGATGTCGATGTTTTTCATGGGAGGTCTTGTTCAAAAAATAATCACGCTTGCTGCAATCAGGCACTGGCGGTGACGCCACCGGCCTTGAGTCTGGCAATGTCCTCGGCACTGTAGCCGTATTCCTTGAGGATTTCGTCGGTTTCCGCGCCCTTGTCTGGTGCGGCGTTTCTGACGGTGAACGGTGTCTTCGAGAAGTTGATGCCGTTACGGACTACGCCGATGTCGCCCAGCTTGTAGTGTTTTGCCGGCGCCGACAGGCCGAGGTGCTTGACCTGTTCGTCGGCGAAGACCTCGCTCATCTTGTAGATCGGGCCGCAGGGTACGCCGGCCTTGTTCAGTGATTCGATCCATTCCGCCGAAGTTTTGGTTTCAATCTGCGCGGCAATGATCTTGTTCAGGGCGTCGCGGTTCTTGGAGCGGATCTTGGAGTTGGAATAATCGGGATTCTTCGGGATGTCGGGCAGGCCGATCGCCTTGCACAGGCGCTCGAAGAGCTGGCCGGAGCCGGCGATGTTGATGTGGCCGTCCCTGGTCTTGTAGGTGCCGGTGGGGATCGCCGTGGGGTGGTTGTTGCCCGCCTGGCCGGCGACTTCCTGCGCCACGGTCCAGCGCGCGGCCTGGAAGTCGGTCATCGCGATCAGTGCCTGCAGCAGCGAGGTGTGCACCCATTGCCCTTCACCGGTGTGCTCGCGATCGAGCAGCGCGGTGACGATGCCGAAGGCGAGGAACATGCCGGCACTGGAGTCGCCGATGGCGATGCCGGCGCGCACCGGGCCCTGGCCGGGCAGTCCGGTGATCGACATCAGGCCGCTCATGCCCTGTGCCACCTGGTCGAGGCCGGGGCGGTCGGCGTAGGGGCCGTCCTGGCCGAAGCCGCTGATGCTGGCGTAGACGATGCGCGGATTGATCGCGCGTATCGACTCGTAATCGATACCGAGGCGGTGTTTCACTTTCGGCCGGTAGTTTTCGACGATGACATCGGCGGTGGCGGCCATTTTCTTGAACACGGCCACACCTTCGGGCGATTTCAGGTTCAGTGTCAGGCTGCGCTTGTTGCGGTGCAGGTTCTGGAAGTCAGGGCCGTGGCGTTTGTCGAAGGGGCTGCCATCACCATCCTGTTCGCCGAGTTCTTCAACCTTGATCACCCTGGCGCCCCAGTCGGCGAGCTGGCGCACGGCTGTCGGGCCGGAGCGGGCACGGGTGAGGTCGAGGACGGTGAATCTTGAGAGAGGGCCGGTGTTGTTGGGCACGGTGAAAGCTCCGGTTAAGTCAGTGATGAGTGATGAATAAAAGTCAGAGCGGCGTGATGCCGGCGGCCTTGACCACCTTGCTCCATTTTTCGATCTGCTTGCGCGCGAAGTCCCACAGTTCCTCGGGCGTGCTGCCGATGGGAATGGCACCGTTCTGGATCATGCGCTCGCGCATCGCCGGCTGGTTGATCACGGCGCCGGCTTCGCTGTTCAGGCGCTTGAGTATTGCGGGCGGTGTTTTCGCGGGGGCGACCAGGCCTTGCCAGGCCGTGGTTTCGAAACCGGGCAGCCCCGATTCGGACAGCGTCGGCAGTTCAGGCAGCAGCGGGAAACGCCGGTCGCTGGTGACCGCGATAGCGTTGAGCTTGCCGGCGCGGATATGCGCGATCGCGCTGGGCAGGCTGGCGAAGGACATCGAGATGCGGCCGCCGATCAGGTCGATCATCGCCGTGGCTGCACCCTTGTAAGGCACATGGACCATGTCGGTGCCGGTCATCAGTTCGAACAGCTCGCCGGCAAGGTGCGGAGAGCCGAGGTTGCCCGAGGAACCGTAGGTGAGTTTGCCCGGGCTGGCTTTGGCGGCCTTGATCAGGTCGGCCACCGACTTGATCGGCAGCGAGGGGCCGACCACCAGCACATTGGGTGCGCTGGCGACATGGGTGATCGGCGCCAGGTCGCGCAACTGGTCGTAGGGCAGCTTGCGGGTGACGGCCGGGTTGACGCCGAAGGAGCTGGGCACCAGCAGGATGGTGTAGCCGTCGGCGGTGGCGCGGACCGTCATCTCGGTGGCGATGATGCCGCTGGCGCCGGGCCGGTTGTCGGCCACCACATTCTGGCCGAGGCGCTCGGCCATGCCTTCGGCCAGCGCGCGGGCGATGATGTCAGCGTTGCCGCCCGGAGCCTGGGCAATCAGCAGGCGGATCGGACGGTCGGGATAGCCGCCTTTGGCCTGTGGCTGCGCGGCCTGTGCTGCGGTGGCGACCAGCAGCGCGGCAAGGCTGCAAACCGCGTATTGCGCGACGGACATGATCAAGCTCCTCTCCAGTTTCCGTTCAACGGGTGGCCGCATGCTTGTTTTTTGCGCCCGGCCGCGGCCGGCCTTGGCGCCTGGTTCGCAGTATTGCACCGGTGCGTGATGCCGGCACGGCAATGCCCACATATTGGCGTGCCGCGAGGGGCGGTCGCGGTATCATGCCGGCACCCATAAAAAGGAGGAGAAGCCCATGAATACCCGGTTCTTCATGTTGCTGCCGGCGCTGCTGCTGACCGCGGCCTCGGCCCTTGCCGCAACACCGGCGGTGAAGCAGCCCCAGGTCGATACCCCGAAGCGCGTGCTGTTCGTCGGCAACAGCTATCTCTATTACAACAACAGCATGCACAACCACGTGCGCATGCTGGCGGTGGCGGCGGATCCCGCTGCGGCCAAGGCCTTCGAGTACAAGTCCGCGACCATCGGCGGCGCGACGCTGGACCACCACAACATGGACCACCTGACCGCGCCCGGCCGTATCGGCGTGAAAGAGCCCTTCGAACTGGTGATCATGCACGGCAACAGCACGGATGGCCTGGCTGATGCGCGCCGTTCGGCCTTCCGCGCCACGGCCGTGGAGTACAGCAAGCTCATCCAGAGCCGTGGAGCCAAAGTTGCCTTGTACATGACCCCGGCGCACACCAAGCCGAGCCGGGCGGCTGCGCCTGACATGATGGCGAAAACCGCGGACCTGTATGTGTCGGTCGGCAACGAGATCAATGCGCTGGTGATTCCGTCGGGGCTGGCCTTCGAGGAGGCTTACCGCCGCCGGCCCGACATCAAGCTGCACATCCACGATGGCAGCCATCCGACGCTGATCGGCACTTATCTCGCGGCCTGCACCATTTACGCTACGGTCTATAACAAGCCCTGCAGCGGCAACAGCTATGACGCCTACGGCGAGGTGTCAAAGGCCGATGCCGCCTTCCTGCAGCAGGTGGCGGATGACACCGTGAAGAAGTTTTTTGGCCGCTGATGGGCGGATTGCCACCGATCCTGCGCCCGCATCCCGGCGTCGAGGTGTTCATTGACGAGGGTTGCCACATCCTCGAACTCGCCAATGACGAGAACGACCCGGCGATGTCGATTGCAAGGGCGCGGGTGGAGCCGGGCGTCACCACTGCCTGGCACCGCGTGCGCGCCACCGTCGAGCGTTATGTGATTCTTGATGGCAGCGGTCGCATGGAGGTGGGCGACCTGCCGCCGCAGGAGGTGCAGGCCGGCGACGTGGTGCTGATTCCGCCATCGGTGAGGCAGCGCATCGCCAACACCGGTGACGTTGATCTGGTGTTTCTGGCGATCTGCACGCCGCGCTTCAAACCTGAAAATTACGAGGATGTTGATGGCAAAGATGCGGGCGAAGATGCAGGCGATACCCGCTAGTCTCGGACTCATGCTGCTGGCCGTGGTTGGTGGCGCACAAGCGCAGCAGGTCGGCATGGGCATGGAGGATGTGCCGCTGCGCCCGAGTGAGCTGAAGCTGTTGCAGCGGATCACTGCTGTCGATCCTGCATTCCGCCACGGCGATCGCGTCAAGCGTTACTACCGCACCCATCCAACGACCAAGAACCGGATTCCCCTGCGGGTCGAGGTCATCGCGCCGAAAAGCGGCGGGCTTTTTTTCGGCGAGTTCATCAGCTACAACATGGTCATCGACGAACCGGCCGGGCTGGTGACTTATGACTACGACGCCGGCACCGCCAACCGCGGCCGCGGCACGGTGCTGGTGACGCCCAAAGAAATCATCAAGACCGAATACAGCTGCGGCATTTCGAGCTGCAGCACCAGGGTTGAACGCAATGGCCGGCCGATGCGCGAGGGCGCTCAGGCGCAGAACTAATTATTTAATAAAATCAAATAGTTGGTAAATTATGCCGAGCGGCCGCTGAGGCTCAGTTGGCTTCGATCCTGGCCTTGCGGATCACCGGCACCCAGCGCTCGGTTTCGGCGCGGATGAACTTGACATAATCGGCGCCGGTGCCGGGAGCGGCGTCGATGCCGCGTTCCTTCAGCTGCTTCACCACATCGGGTGCGTTCAGCGCGGCGTTGAATTCCCTGTTCAGGCGCGCAATGATCGCCGGCGGTGTTTTTGGCGCTGCTGACAGGCCGTACCAGTTGATAGCGAGATAACCCTTCACGCCGGCCTCGGCGATGGTTGGCACATCCGGCACGGCCTCGGCACGTTTGCCGCCGGTGACACCCAGCGCTCGCGCCTTGCCCGACTGCACATGCGGCACCGCGGTGGAAATCACCGCCATGAACGACGGAATATGTCCGGCGATGAGGTCGGTGACCGCCGGACCGCCGCCCTTGTACGGCACATGATTCATCTGCGCGCCGGTCATGCTCTCGAGCAGCGCCATCGCGAGGTGACCGGGGCTGCCGATGCCGGAGGTGGCGTAGTTGATCTTGCCCGGCTGGCTTTTTGCGCTGGCAATGAACTCGGCCAGGTTTTTCGCCGGCACCGAAGGATGCACGATCAGCATGTTCTGCAGCGACACCAGCATGCCGAGGTGGGTGAAATCCTTGATCGGGTCGTAGCCGGTTTTCTGGATCGCCGGGCTCACCACCATCGAACCGATATGCGACATGCCGACGCTGTGGCCGTCGGGCTCCGAGCGCGACAGGATCTGCATCGAGATCACGCCGTTGGCGCCGGGCCGGTTATCGACGATGACCTGGTTGCCGAGGCTGGCCGCGAGCTTGGGCTGCAGGAAACGCGCGACAAGGTCGGTGGCGCCACCGGGCGGAAAGCCAACGATGAAGCGCACCGGCTTGGTCGGGCCCCAATCTGCGGCGGATGCCGGGATGGAGAACAGGGCCGGGGCGAGGGTGGCGAGTGCAACGCCGCATCTGAGCAGGGTGTTCATCCCAATTCCTTTGCAAGGGTTGACCGGAGGGCGGCCGGAGCCGGCATGACGGAGTGATTGTGCCAAAAACAAAGACCGCAAGGCGGCTGCCTTGCGGTCTTCTTTTTCAGCACTGGATTTAGATTGTCTAAATCAACGCGGCTGCTGTGATCAATTGCTGTGATACAAGCCTGCCGCCTTGATCACCTTCTCCCACTTGTCCTTTTCCGACTTGATGTAGGCGCCGAACTGCTCGGGTGTGGTCGGTGCGGCATCGAGGCCGGAAGCGAACAGGATCTTGGTCACATCGGGCATTTTCAGCACGGTGACAATTTCCTTGTTCAGGCGGTTGATGATCGGACGCGGGGTCTTGGCCGGCACCAGCACGCCGTACCAGTTGTTGGCGTCAAAACCCTTCACGCCGGCTTCGGCGATGGTCGGCAGGGCCGGAACCAGCGCAGAACGCTTGGCGGTGGTCACACCCAATGCGCGCAGCTTGCCGGTGTTGATGTGCGGCACGGCACTGGCGGCGGTGGCGAAGATCAGGTGGATGTTGCCGGCGACGAGATCGACGATCGAGGGGCCGCCACCCTTGTACGGCACGTGGACGATCTTGGTGCCGGTCTGCAGGTTGAACAGCTCCAGCGCGAGGTGGCCGGCGCCGCCGACACCCGATGAACCGCCGTTGAGCGGCTTGGCCTTGGCCAGCGCGACCAGTTCGGTGACGTTTTTGGCGGCGACCGAGGGGTGAACCACCAGGATATTGGTCGAATCCACGGCCTGCGACACCGGCAGCACATCCTTCAGCGGATCAAAGCCCAGTTTTTTGTAGAGCGCGGGGTTGATCGCCAGCGAGGCGATGGTACCCATCAGCACCGTGTAGCCGTCGGGCGCGGCGTTGGCGGTGATTTCCGTGGCGATATTGCCTGAGGCGCCCGGACGATTGTCGATGATGATCTGCTGGCCGAGCAGCTCACCCAGCTTGTTGCCCATCGCGCGTGCGGTGGTGTCGGTGCCGCCGCCGGGGGCAAAGCCCACCAGCATGCGGATCGGTTTGTTGGGCTGCCATTCCTGCGCAGTGGCCGGTGCGGCAAAGGCCGCGCAAAGTGCGCCGGCGACGGCGCAGGGGATCAGTTTGCGAATCATGGGCTTTCCTCCGTTTTTACGTTGTTGTAATGACTTGCCGCCATTGCTGAGACTGCGGTCACGCGCTGCAGTTCCTGGCCCGGGTTCAGGCTGCGGCGCTGGCTGACTTGGCCGCCTTGCGGCCGGCAGCCATGCGCGCGGCCAGCGTGAAAGCATGTTCCATCGCACCGGGATCAGCCTTGCCCTGGCCGACGATGTCGTAGGCGGTGCCGTGGGCCGGGGTGGTGAACACCGATTTCAGTCCGGCGGTGACGGTGACGCCCTTGTTGAAGCCGAGCAGTTTGGTCGCGATCTGGCCCTGGTCGTGGTACATCATCACCACGCCGTCGTAATTGCCTTTGAGCGCCTGCAGGAAGATCACGTCCGACGAGATCGGGCCGCTGCAGTTGATGCCGCCGGCTTTCAGCTTGTCCACGGTCGGGCGGATGATGCGGATTTCCTCGTCGCCGAACAGGCCGTTTTCACCGTTGTGCGGATTCAGCGCGGCGACCCCGATGCGCGGCTTGGTTTTGCCGGCGGCGGTGAGCGTGTCGTTGGCGAGGTTGACCGCGGCGGTGATGCGCTCCGGCGTGATCATCGTCACCGCTTCGCGCAGCGCGACGTGCGAGGTCACGCGGAAGGTGCTGAACTGGTCGATCACGTTCATTTCGCCGAAGAAGCCGCTGTGGTTGAGCAGGCTGGCGAACATCTGGTGCTCGTCATTGAATTTCCAGCCGCCGCGGTTCATCGCGCCCTTGTTCAGCGGCGCGAAGCAGATGCCGTCGAGCTTGCCGGCGGTGGCGAGGTCGATCATCACCTTCAGCGTGTCGCCGGCGATCTTGCCGGCTTCGTCGGACGACACACCCTGCGGGTATTTAGCCGGATCGGTGTTGCCGAGGTCGAGCAGGGGATAGTCCTCGCGCGGCCAGCGGATGTCCTCGATGCTGCGGTACACGGTATGCGGCACCTTGACGCCGGCATTGCGCATGCCGAGTTCAAGCACGCGCTGGTCGCCGATGATGATGACTTCGGCCTGTTCGCGGGGTTTGCCCGAGGCCAGCAGTTTTGATGCGATTTCAGGGCCGATGCCGGTGACATCGCCGAGCATGAATCCGATGCGGGGGAGAGTGTTCGATGCGTTGTTCATTGGGACCTCCAGGGAGCCTGCGATTTTAATCTATTTCGAGCGGCCGGACCGCTTTGCCGCCGGGGTAATGACCAGCAACCGGGTCAGGTCGCGGCTGCGTTTGAGCTGCTCGAGGCTGAACACCATGTCGATGACCTTCTCGATGTTCTTCGCCGGCAGTCCACCCCAGTCCGCGCATTCGCGGAATTTGTCGGCGACCTCCTTGTCGCTCATCGGATTGGCCGGGCTGCCCTTGCCGAAATCGGCGCGGCCGCTGACTCGGCGGCCATCGCTGAGTTCGATGTCGATGATGGTGGTCATCTTCTCGTAACCGGCGGCTTCGGCCTCGGGGTGAACACCGAAATCGATCTTTTTCATCATCCGCTGCACATCGGCGCGGTTGACCACGGCATCGGTGAACTGGGCCAGTCCCGCTTTGCGCTCCAGCAGCAGTATCGCCATGCAGAACTCCATGCTGAATTTGGCCTGCAGCTCGGTTTTCGGATTGCGATGGATCAGCGTGTTCGGCATGTGGCGGTTGGTGCCGACGCGGACCTTGCGCACCTGTGCCGGGCGGATGTCATGGGCCTGGATCAGCGCCAGCATCTCTGCCATGCCGGGATGGGTCAGCGAACCGCTGGGATGCGGCTTGATCGACACGCCGGGCATGGCAAATGTCCAGGGTTTGCCCAGTTTGCCGTGGATGGCGCTGGCGTCGTAGCCACCGCCGGCGGCGTTGAAAAAGCCGCGCTTGGCCTCAATCGCATTCGGTGCCGCGCTCCAGCCGAGGCGGATCAGTTCCGCGGCCAGCACGCCGGATTCGGCGGATCGGCCGGGGTGGAAGGGCTTGGTCATGGTGCCGAAGTTTTCACGCAGTCCGGCGGCCTGGGTGGCGCCGAGGCTCAGCGCCTGCGCGGTCTGCGCGTCGTCGAGCCCGAGCAGGCGCGCGGCACCGGCCGCCGCACCGATCGCGCCGAAGGTTGCGGTGGAATGAAAACCATCGGAGTAATGCCGCGGGTTGATCGCCTCGGCGAGCTTGGTCTCGACTTCAACGGCGATCTGGTAGGCCGCCAGCAGGTCAAGGCCGGAGCGGTTGTCCTGTTCGGCCAGCGCCAGCACCGCGGGCAGCGCCGGCGCAGTGGGATGCGTCAGCAAGCCGTACACGCGGTCGCTGGCCACGGCGAGCTGGGTGTCATCGTAATCGTCGGCATGGATTGCCACGCCGTTGGCGAAGGCAGCAAAACGCGGCGGCACCTTCATTCCGGTGCCGATCACCGTGGCACCGCGGTCCAGCGGCAGGCCCAGGGTTTTCAGGTAATCACGCACGACATGGCCGGACTCTGCCTTGTTGCCCGCGAGTGCGAGGCCGAGGCCGTCGAGCAGGGAACGTTTGCCGTGATGCATCACGTTTTTCGGGATGCGGGCGGCGGCGGTGCGGGTGACAAAGCGGGCGATTTCTGCGGTGAGGGCGAGGTCTTTGGTCATGGTGTAGGGGGAAATTGGCGGGTTTCACAGACGGCGAGGCCGCGCATTATCGCATCGTGGATGCTTCCTTGCCGCTGTGCCTGCCGCGGAGTAATCTCGCCGCCCGCCTGTTCATTCCCTGGTGTTCGACACATTCCATGAAAAATCCGATACGTGCCCGCCTGCAGCGTGGCGAAACCGTCACCGGCCTGATCCTGTTCAGCGGCAGCCCGATGATCACCGAGCTGGCCGCCGCGGCCGGCATCGACTTCGTGATCATCGACATGGAGCACAGCGCGCTCGACCTGAACACCTGCGCCCATGTCGTGCGCGCCGCCGACGCCGCAGGCATCACGCCTTTTGTTCGGGTGCCCGAGGTGGATGCCAACCTGATCCTGAAGCTGATGAACATGGGTGTCGCCGGCATTGCGCTGTCGCATGCCACCACGGAGAACTGTGCCAAAGCCCTCGATGCCGTGCGTTACGCGCCCGAGGGCAGCCGCGGTGCCTGCGCCATCGTGCGTTCCGCGGGGTATGCACCGGATGACTGGAATGTGCATGTCCGCCGCAGCAACGACGAGCTGATGGTGATTCCGCTGATCGAGGACACCGCGACGCTTCAGGATTTTGAAACCATGGCGGCGATGCTGGGGCTGGAAGTGTTTTTCATCGGCCCGACCGACCTGTCGATCGCGCTGGGTGTGCCGCACGCCACCTTCGATGAACCGAAAATGTCCGCCGCGCTGGAGAAAGTGGTGGCCGCCGCGCGCAAGCACGGCAAGTATGTGATGACCACCATCGGCAACAAACCCGATCCGGTGTACGGCAAGGCGGTGCGCGCCCGCGGCGTGCAGGCCATCGTGCTCGGTACCGACGGGCACCTGTTTCTGGATGTGTGCCGCCGCGTCAATACCGTCAAGCAGCCCTGAAACCGGAGTCCTGAATACCGTGACCAAAAAACTCATCATCACCGTGCGCGTCAATGAATACATGTCGCGTGACATCAACCGCAACGTGCCGTTCACGCCGGACGAGATCGCCGAAACCGCGGCGGAATGCCGGGCGGCCGGCGCCTCGATCATCCATTTCCACGCGCGCACGCCGGATGGCGGCAAATGCCACGAGCCCGAGGTCTATGCCGAGATCGTTGCCAAGATACGCGAGAAGACCGACATCCTGATCGATTCGACGCTGGGTCAGATCACCGTCAACGAGGACGAGAACCGCCTCGCCCACATCAAGCTGATGGGGCAGAAGAGCAAGACCCGGCCCGACTTTGCCGCAGTTGACACCGGCAGCAGCAACATCGACGCCTATGACCCGGCGCAAAAAAAGTTTCTGACCACCAACAAGATCTACAAGAACAGCACCGAGACCTGCCTGTTCCTGGCCAGGGGCATGACCGATGCCGGCGTGAAGCCGCATCTGTCGGTGTGGGCGGTGCCCTTCGTGCGCATGGTCGAAGCCTTCCTCGACATGGGTGCGGTGAAAGAGCCGGCCTATGTGCAGTGCGTGCTGGCCGAAGGCGGCATCGTCGGTGCGCATCCCTGCACCACGCGCGGGCTCGAAGCGCTGATCGATTTCATGCCCCCGCAGCGTCGCATCGAATGGACGGTGGCCTGCAAGGAAGGCAATCTGTTCAACGTCGCCACCACTGCGCTGGACCGTGGCGGCCACCTCGCGCCGGGCATTGGCGACTATCCCTATCCGGAAATCGGCTGCCCGACCAATGCCGAGCTGGTGCGGCGTTTCGCGGAGCTGGGGCGCGCGGTGGGGCGTGAGCCGACGACTACAGACGAGGCGAGGGTGCTGCTGGGCATTGCGAAGTAGGCGGATCGCGTCGCGGGACGGCGTTATCCTGTAAGCTGAATAATAAAAAAAAGCAGGAAAAAGGCGGGGCGCAATCGCCGACGCCTTCCGGGATGATCATCCACCGGCCTCTCCCGGGCGGCCAAGGGAGGGGAACATGCTGAACAAGGCAGGCGTTGTCGTTTTGCTTGCGGCGGCCGTGACGCTGCAGGGCTGTGCTTCATCTTCCACCGGCGGTGCCGGCGGTCTGGTCACCACGGATAATTTTGTTCCGCACACTTCCACGCTGCAGCAGATCAAGGGGCAGCGGGTCGGCCTGTTCGTGCGCCAGATCGCGCCGGCGCAGGCCCCGGCTGACATGAAAGGCCGGGTGGTGCTGTTTGTGCATGGCGCAACAGTGCCTTCGGTGCCGGATTTTGCGCTGGAGCACGGCGATTACAACTGGATGGGTTTTCTCGCCAGGGCAGGTTTCAACACCTACTCGATGGACCTGTCCGGCTATGGCGGTTCGCCACGGCCGATGATGGACGATCCCTGCAACGTCAATCCGAAGCAGCAGAACCTGATCGCCGGCAAACCGCTGCGCGCAAACTGCGCGCCAAACCATGCCCGTGACTTCAACACCATCCGCGATGACTGGGCGGAGATGGACGCGGTGGTTGACCATCTGCGCAAGGTCAACAAGGTCGATCGCATCCACATCATCGGCTGGTCCGCAGGTGGACCCCGTGTGGGCGGCTATGTGTCCCAGAACCCGGAAAAGATTGACCGGGTGATGCTCTATGCACCGAGCCCGGTGATCAAGGGGCCGATACCGGAGCAGCCGGGCCCCGGCTTCCCGGTGCAGCTGCAGACCCGTGATGACATGGAGCGCCTGCGCTGGGATCCCGATGTGCGCTGCCCCGGGCAGATCGAGCCCGGCGTGCGTGATGCGGTGTGGAAATCCATCATGCAGTGGGACCGTGTTGGCGAAAGCTGGGGCAAGGACGGCGCAATGCGCGGTCGTACCGCCACCGGCTTTGGCTGGACCGAGGCGCTGTCCCGCAAGGTGGTATCACCGACGCTGGTGGTGGTTGGTGAGTTCGACCGGCTGGCGGAACGCCGCACCGTGTACGAGCAGATTGCTTCACAGGAAAAAGTATTCCTCGATGTGGCCTGTGCTTCGCATTTCATGGTCTGGGAGAAGCAGTACAAGGTGCTGCACGAGTCCTCGCTGCAATGGCTGCGCGACGGGCATGTGAAAGGCGTCAAGCGGGGTGAGTTCCGGGTTGAATATGACGGGCGATATTTGCCTGCGGGAAAGTAATTTTTGACTTATGGCTAACAAGTCACTCGAATTCAAACGAGAGCTTGAGGTATTTCGCACTGAAGGAGATGCGGCTGTACAGTTCTTTTACATATGGCAGACCGTCAATATCGTAGCCAGCAAGGATCGGTCCGTGTATCGAGCTCTGAATCAAGCACCATTGTTCTGGAACACCAGTCTCGGTGCGCTTCAATCAGCTACTCTAGTTACACTGGGGCGTGTGTTTGACCCGGATCCGAACAACCACAGCATCACGCGATTACTTGGTATCGCTCATCGCAACTTAGACATTTTCTCGAAGGATGCGCTTGCTGAGCGAAAGCGGGAGCTGAGTACCAACGCTGACCAATGGCTTCCCGAATATCTTAAGAGTGTTTATGTCCCTGACGGCGAGGATTTTAGGCGGCTCAAGCGACATGTTGCGATTCGTCGTCGCATCTACGAAGAAAGCTATAGGCCACTTCGTCACCAGGTCTTTGCTCATCGCAGTGCATCGGACAGCTTTGACGTCTCTGCGTTATTCGCGAAGACGAACATCCGAGAACTTCAGCTGTTGCTGGTATTTTTGCGTCGAATGCATGAGGCACTTTGGCAGCTATTCTTCAACGGACTTAAGCCAACTCTCAGGCCTGCGCGCTACTCCGTTAACCAAATAAGAGAGCAGCCATCATCCTCGATACGCCAATCGCAACTTCAAGAGCGATTGACACATGAGGCTGAGAGCGTTGTTCGCTCGCTTGGAAAAAATGCGCCACCCAATACTTGATTGGTGCCAAGCAGTTTGGCAGCTGCTTGGTGCCAGAGCATTTATTGCGTCCGCTCAATCGCGACGTTAGCAACTTTCAGGAGGCTCCCTTGTCGTTTGGTAAAAACTTACGAATCCTTTGCTCGGCCGTGGCTTTTTTTGTGTCATTTTCGGCTCAAGGCGCAACAATCAGCTACACATGCGAGTTCTCGCTCGAAGCTACGCCTAAGGGGCTATCCAAGCAGCCGAAGCCTTTTGAGTTGCGCTACGTGGTCGATACCGGTACTAAGAAAGCCTATTTAATGGGTAATGCGGGTTCCTCAGAGGTCGAGATCATTCCAAATACTGATGGAATTTCGTTCGTGGAAATCACTCGCTCTGGAAACGTGATGGTCACTGCTGTAACCAAGAGCGGCGAAGCCGTTCATAGCCGCAATGGAATTTTGTTTAAAGAGCTTGTCCCAAGCCAGTTCTACGGAAAGTGTGCTGTGCGATGACCCCTCCGGCGCGGTAGGGCGGATAAGCCGCATAGCGGCGCCATCCGCCGTATGCAATGCCGCTGATCATCCGGCGGATAACGTCGCTTCGCTCCTCATCCGCCCTACAAACCATTCCGGGGTCTTGACACTCCCGAAGCCCAGCCCCTATCGTCACTCCGAGGCCTGATTCATAACAACAACAGGGCCCGCCAAACCCGGAGGGGAGTGATGATCAAGTCCCGTATTGTTATGCGTGTCTGGAGTGTCGCCTGCGCTGCTGCGCTGATGGCTGTGGCCTCACCGGTTCTGGCGCAACCCGCGTGGAAACCCGACAAGCCTGTCGAGCTGATCGTCGGCTCCGCGGCCGGCAACAGCAACGACCTGATGCTGCGCCTGATTTCCCAGGTGACCCAGGAAAAACGGCTGCTCGACGTGCCGATGAATGTGATGAACAAGCCCGGCGGCGGCAACACCGTGGCCTGGAACTATCTGCAGCAGCGTGCCGGGGATGGCCATTACCTGATGATGGCCAACCTCAACCTGTCGGTGGGACATCTGACCGGCACCACGACCTTCAGCTACCGCGATTTCACGCCGGTGTGCCTGCTCTATGACGAGTATGTGGTGTTCGTGGTGCGCAATGAGTCACCAATCAGGACCGGGCGGGATTTGCTGGAGCGGCTGAAAAAGGATCCGGCTTCACTGAGTGTTGCGTTCTCCTCGGTGGCAGGCGGGGCCAACCACATTGCTGCGGGCCTGGTGTTCAAGGCCTCGGGCATTGATGTCCGGAAGGTGCGCTCGGTGGTGTTCGACTCCGCCGGCAAGGCGATCACCGCGGCGCTGGGTGGGCATGTTGATTTTGTATCGGCCAGCGCTTCATCGGCAGTGCAGCACCTGAAGTCCGGCACGGTGCGGGTGATCGGCATTACCGCACCGAAACGCATCGGCGGGGTGTTTGCCGACGTGCCGACCTTCCGCGAGCAGGGCGCCAATACTTCATTTTCAAACTACCGCGGCCTGATCGCCGGCAAGGCGCTGCCTGCCAACCAGCTGGCTTTCTGGGAGCAATTCTTCGCCAACCTGGACAAGGATGCGAGTTGGCGCGGCCACCTCGACAAGAACGAGTGGGAGCCCAACTACACCAACAGCCGCGATACCCGCAAATACTGGGACGAACTGGATGCGCAGATGCGCAGCACGCTGGACGATCTCGGACTTCTGAAGAAAGGCAGTTGATTCATGGACCTGCGCATCAAGGGCAAGACCGCGCTGATTACCGGCGGCTCGCGGGGCATCGGGCTGGGTGTGGCAAGACTGCTGGCCGAGGAGGGTTGCAAGCTGCATCTGGTGTCGCGCAAGCCGGAGAACCTTGAAGCTGCACGGGCACAGATTGCCACTGAATTCGGCGCAGAGGTGCGTTGCCATGCCGTCGATCTGTCGAAGCCGGAGTTGGCCGGCAAGCTGGCGCATGAGCTGCGCGATGTCGATATCCTGATCAACAATGCGGGTTCGATTCCGCAGGGTGCGCTGGCGAAGATTGACCAGGCGGCGCTGGAAGCGGCGTGGTCCCTGAAGCTGTTCGGCTTCCTGAATGTCGCGCGCGAGGTCTACAGCGCGATGTGTGAACGTAAACGCGGCGTCATCGTCAATGTCATCGGCGCTTCCGGCGAACGTCCGCGCGCCGACTACATTGCCGGCAGCATGGCCAACGCCGCGTTGGTCGCAATGTCGCGCGCGCTGGGTGCGGAAAGCCCGGCGCATGGCGTACGTGTGGTCGGCCTGAATCCGGCGGCCACCGAAACCGAGCGCCAGCGTGTGCGCTGGGAGGCGCGCGCGGAAAAGGAGCTGGGGGATGCGCAGCGCTGGCGTGAACTGACCAAGGGATATCCCTTCGGGCGGCTCGCCACCGTGGATGAAATTGCCAGCGCCATCGTGTTCCTGGCTTCGGGGCGGGCCAGCTATATCAGCGGCACCATTCTGACTGTTGATGGCGGGCGTTCCTATCGCGACAAGTAATTGCGACGTTAGCGATTCCGCGGCGGTTTGATATAGTGGTTCCGCGGTTCAAAAACAAAACAACATCAGCGGTGGCCGGTGGCGAGCAGTTCGGCAGGGGAATTCGGCGACATTGAACATCAGCCGTGGACCACGGCTGACCTGCTTTGGCTGCTCGGCAGCCTGTGCCGGCTGCAGCGCAAGCCTTTTGATGCCGGACTGATTGCCCGCCAGTATCCGCCGCCGCATGCCCTGCATACCCTGATCGAGGCTGCAGCCACGCTGGGCCTGAACCTGAGCCGCGGTCCATTTGGCGCCAACAACGAAGGACAATCCTGTATCGCCTTCGCCCGCGCGGATAAACGTGCCGCGCTGGTTGCCCGCATCGAAGCGGAACGGGTGCTGTTTTTCCCGGCGGGTACCCAGTCCGCCGAAACGTTGACGGTCGAAGAGTTCACGCAACGGTTCGCGCCGCAGGTGCTGTGGGTGGCTGCAGCCGTGGAGGAGGGTGAGACGCAGGATGCCCTGGCGCCGCCACGTTTCAGCTTTCGCTGGTTTTTCCCCGAGCTGCTCAAGCACAAGCGCCTGTGGCGCGACGTGCTGCTGACCTCACTTGCGCTTCAACTCACCGCGCTGGCGACGCCGTTGTTTACCCAGGTCATCATCGACAAGGTGGTGGTGCACCAGACGCAGAGCACGCTGCTCGCGGTGGCGGCGGGACTGCTGCTGTTTCTGGTGTTCAACGCCGGGCTGACCTGGCTGCGCCAGTACCTGGTACTGCATACCGGCAACCGTATCGACGCGGTGCTCGGCACCACGGTGTTCCGCCACCTGCTGCGCCTGCACCTGCGTTATTTCGAGCACCGGCCCAGCGGCACGCTGATCGCGCGGCTGCACGGCATTGAAACCATTCGCCAGTTTGTCAGCGGCGCCGCGGTGACGCTGTTCCTCGATCTGCCTTTCCTGTTTGTGTTCCTCGGCGTGATGTTCTGGTACAGCTGGCAGCTGTCGCTGATCGCGGTGGCCACCGTGCTGCTGCTCACCGGCCTCAGTCTGCTGGTGACGCCGCTGCTGCGCGAACGTGTCAACGAGCAGTTCCTGAAAGGCGCGCGCAACCAGGCTTTCCTCACCGAATATGTCGCCGGCATGGAGACGGTGAAATCGCTGCAGCTCGAGCCGCACCTCGAACGCCGTTACCAGGAGCTGCTGTCGGATTTCCTGAAGGCGGGTTTCCGCGCGCGCCAGTTGAGCAACACCACCAACACCGCGGCGACCACCATCGAGCAGGCGCAGACGCTCGCCGTACTCTGCGCCGGCGCGCTGCTGGTGATGCAGAACGAGGGCTTCACCATCGGCATGCTGGTGGCTTTCCAGATGTTTGCCAGCCGCATGGCGCAGCCGATGCTGCGCCTCGCTTCACTGTGGCAGGAATTCCAGCAGGCCGACATCGCGGTGCGCCGCCTCGGCGACCTGATGGATGCACCGGCCGAGCCTTATGCACTGCTGCCTTCGCGCGCACCGGGTGGCGCGGGTGCCCTGCGCCTGCTCGACGTGGCTTTCCGTTATGGTGAAACCTATCCCTGGCTGTATCGCGGCCTTAACCTCGAACTGCCGCCGGGCAGCCTGACCGTGGTTACCGGTCCTTCGGGTTGCGGCAAGAGCACGCTGGCCAAGCTGCTGCAGGGCTTCTATCCGGTGATGGAAGGGCGCATCGAAATCGACGGTCGCGACATCCGCCACCTTGCCGCCAACGAACTGCGCCAGCATTACGGCGTGGTGCCGCAGGAGACCGTGCTGTTTGCCGGCAGCGTCTATGAAAACCTGGTGATGGCGAATCCGCACACCAGCTTTGACGAGGTGGTGCAGGCCTGTCGTTATGCCGGCATTCATGACGTGATCGAGGCGCTGCCCCAGGGCTACCAGACGCCGCTCGGCGAGCATGGTGTCGGCCTCTCCGGCGGGCAGAAGCAGCGGCTGGCGATTGCTCGCGCCTTGCTGAAACGGCCACAGGTGCTGATATTCGACGAGGCCACCAGCAGCCTTGATGCGCAGACTGCCGAACAGTTTGCGCAGACCGTGAACCGGCTGCGCGGCCAGGTCACAGTGCTGTTCATCGCCCACCAGATTCCCGCCGGCCTGCAGGTGGACGCGCGCTTCGATCTCGGTGCGCTTTAATTCGGTCGGCACACGTTCTGCGTTCCAGAACGTGGCGGGATGCATGCGGGGCGGCGCTGCAGGTGTGACAATGGCGCTCCCGATGAACGAGCATGAGTAACAACATGAAATTCCGCAGCGAACTGACTGCCAGCGGTGGGCGTTACGCCTATTGCGATCTGCGCGCGCTGGCGCGTGAACCGGGCCTCGAAGGCCTTAACACGCTGCCCTTCACCTTGCGCATCCTCGCCGAGAACCTGGCGCGCCACCTGGATGCCGCCGATGTTGACCCTGTGATGCTGCAGCGGCTGGCCCGTGGCGAACGCGGTTTCGAGATGCCGTACCGGCCGGCAAGGGTGCTGCTGCAGGACTTGCTGGGCGTGCCGGTGATGGTTGACCTGGCGGCGCTGCGTGATGCCGTGGCCGAGGCGGGCGGTGATCCGCGCACGGTGAATCCGGTGATTCCGGTGGATTTTGTGATGGACCATTCGCTGATCGCCGATGTTTCGGGATCAAAGGATGCGGCCCGGCGCAATTCCGAAATCCAGTTCGAGCGCAACCGCGAACGTTTCGCCTTTCTGGCCTGGTGCCAGCAGGCTTTCGACAATTTCCGCGTGGTTCCGCCGGACAGCGGCATCGTCCACCAGATCAACCTTGAGCGGCTGGCCCGCGGCGTGTGGACTCGTGAAGTGCAGGGGGGGCTGCCGCTGGCCTATCCCGACACACTGGTGTGCAACGACAGCCATACGCCGATGGTCAGCGGCATCGGCGTGCTTGGCTGGGGTGTCGGCGGCATCGAGGCCGAGGCGGCGATGCTGGGCCGCGCGCTGTCGATGCGCGTGCCCGAGGTGCTGGGTGTGCGCGTCAGTGGCGAACTGCCGCCGGGCGCCACGGCCACCGACCTGGTGCTCACTGTGACCGAGCGTCTGCGCCAGACCGGCGTGGTCGGCAAGCTGGTCGAGTTCTACGGTCCGGGACTGGATCGCCTGCCGGTGACGGACCGCGCGACGCTGGCGAACATGGCACCGGAGTACGGCGCGACCTGCGTTTATTTCCCCTTCGACCGCCTGTGCCTGGACTACATGGCCTTCACCGGCCGTGACGCGCGCACGCTGGCACTGGTCGAGGCCTACGCCAAGGCGCAGGGCCTGTGGCGCGATGGCGATACTGCGGAGCCGCGTTTTGACGCGACGATCGAGCTCGACCTCGGCACGGTCGAGCGTTGTATCGCCGGTCCGCGGCGGCCGCAGGAACGTATCGCGCTACCGAATGCAGCAAAGCAGTTTGCTGCCGACCTGCCGACGCTGGCGCGCGACAAACGCAGTTCGCCGCTGCAGGACGTGGCGGTGGCGGGACGCACGCACACATTGACCGATGGCGATGTGGTGATTGCCGCGATCACCAGCTGCACCAATACTTCCAATCCGGCGAACATGATTGCCGCCGGCCTGCTGGCGCGTAATGCCGCGTCCAAAGGCCTGCGCGCGCAGCCCTGGGTGAAGACTTCATTTGCACCGGGTTCCAAGGTGGTGATGGCCTATCTCGAACGAGCGGGGCTGGTCGCGCCGCTGGAGGCGCTGGGTTTCCATCTAACCGGTTTCGGCTGCACCACCTGCAACGGCAATTCCGGTCCGATCGACGCAGGCATCGAAGCGGCAATCCGCGAGCATGAGCTGGTGTCGGTGGCGGTGATTTCCGGCAACCGCAATTTCGAGGGCCGCGTGCATCCGCATGCCCGTGCCGCCTATCTCGCATCGCCGCCGCTGGTGGTGGCTTATGCCATCGCCGGCACCATGCGACGGGATTTCGAAACCGAGGCTTTGGGCACCGGGTCTGATGGTAAGCCATTGTTTTTAAAGGATTTATGGCCCAGCCCCGAGGAGGTCGCAAATACCCTGGCGCAGTGCCTGAGCACGGAGCTGTATGTCAAAAGTTATGCGCAGCTGTTTGAAGGCAGTGCCGAGTGGCGTGCGCTGCGTGGTGAGGCGAGTGCGCGTTTCAACTGGCGCGCGGGCAGCACCTTTCTGCGCCGGCCGCCGTTTTTTGAGGATGTGCCGGCGCAGCCGCGGCCGCTACCGCCGTTCAGCGGCATGCGCGCGCTGGCGGTACTCGGCGACATGATCACCACCGACCATCTGTCGCCGAACAACACCATCGCTTCGAGCAGTGTCGCCGCGCGTTATCTCGGCGAGCATGGTGTGGCGCCGGCCGATTTCCAGACCTACGGTTTCCGGCGTGGAAACCATGAGGTCGCGATCCGCGGCACTTTTGCCTCGGGCCGCCTGCGCAATGCGCTGGCGCCGGGCCGCGAGGGCCCATACACCACGCTGCAGCCCGAAGGCGAGGTGATGCCGATTTTTGATGCCGCCGAGCGTTACCGCAGCCGTGGTGTGCCGCTGGTGGTGTTTGCCGGCCGTGAATACGGTGCGGGCTCGTCACGCGACTGGGCGGCGAAGGGGCCTGCGCTGCTCGGCGTGCGCCTGGTGGTGGCGGAGAGTTTCGAGCGCATCCATCGCGCCAACTTGGTCGGCATGGGGGTATTGCCGGTGGAACTGATCGGCATCAAGTGTGCGGATCTTGGACTCGACGGCAGCCAGACCTTCGATCTGACGCTGTCCGGCGACACCCTGAAACCGGGCGCGCTGCTGACGCTGCAGGTCACCGGCAGCGACGGATCTCAGCGCGAAATTCCGCTGAAGTGCCGCATCGACACCGAGGAGGAATTGCAGTTTTTCCGCCACGGCGGCCTGCTGCCCTGTGTCTACCGCGAACTGCTGAAATCGCGGCCGCCACGCGCGGCATGAGGGCAGCGCAAACGGTGCTCATATCGTGAACGGCATGCCGGGGCGCAGGCTTGCCACGGGTTAAAATCCAAGGCTGCCTGCCATCACCCGCGCGGGCCGTTTTCACCTTTGCAAAAGCGAGGTATTCCGATGGGCCATACCATCGCCGAGAAGATTCTCGGCAACCATGCCGGCGGCAAGCCGGCCAAAGCCGGCGAGATCGTTGTCGCCGATGTCGATTTCGCGATGATCCACGATGCCCGTGCCGGCAACGCGCTGAAGATGATCGAAAAGCTCGGCGCGAAAGAGCTGCCACACGTCAAGCGCACCGCGCTGGTGCTCGACCACTATTCGCCGCCGCCGAACATGGAAGCAGCCAACACCCATGTCGAGATGCGCGCCTTCGCCGACAAACACGGCTCGCCAATCTATGACGTCGGCGACGGCATCTGCCACCAGGTGCTGCCTGAGGGTGGCCACCTGACTTGCGGCGATCTTGTTGTCGGCACCGATACCCATTCCACCACCTACGGCGCCTTCAATGCCTTCGGCACCGGTGTCGAAGGCACCGACGTGTCGGCGGTGATGATGACCGGCAAGCTGTGGTTCCGCGTACCGGAAACCATCCGGATCGAACTGAACGGCGCATTGCAGCCCGGTGTGTGGGCCAAGGACGTTACGCTGGCCATGCTCGGCAAGCTGCGCGCCGAGGGCGCCAACTACCAGGCGCTGGAATATGTCGGCAGCGGCGTGTCGGCGATGGCCATCGACGACCGGATGACGTTATCAAATCATGCGGCGGAACTGGGCGCGAAGGCGGCGATCCTCGAAGCCGATGAAAAAACCTTTGCCTGGCTGAAGGCACACGGTGCGGCTGCGCCGAAGCCGGTGAAAGCCGATGCCGATGCGGTGTATGCGCAGCGTATCGTCATCGACACCGCGAGCCTCGCGCCGCAGGTGGCGCGCCAGCACCACATCGACGATGTGGTCGCGGTGCCCGATGTTGCCGGCAAAAAAATCCAGGTCGCGCTGATCGGCACCTGCACCAACGGCCGTCTCGACGACATCCGCCAGGCGGCGGCGATCCTGAAAGGCCGCAAGCTGGCAAAGGGTGTGCGCATGATCATCACACCGGCCTCGCGCGCGATCTGGCTGGCGGCGATGCGCGAAGGCCTGTTTGAAATCCTCACCGCGGCGGGTGCCTCGGTGGAGGCGGCGGGCTGCGGCACCTGCGTCAACATCACCGGCCATTACATCTCCGGCGATGACCAGGTGGTGATCTCCAGTGCCAACCGCAATTTCAAGGGCCGGCTCGGCAATCCGAAGTCGGAAATCTGGATCGGCTCGGCGGCGACTGTTGCGGCCTCCGCACTGACCGGCGTGGTCACCGATGCGCGGACGGTCGCCGGTGGTGACTGGCGCGCGGCAGCCTGAGGGGAACATCATGAACATCATCAAAGGCAGTGCACGGGTGCTGGGTGAAGAGGTCAGCACCGACATTCATTGTTCCAGCAAGTACCTGCCGGGCAAGGACACCGCGTTCATTGCGACGGTGGCTTTCGACAACGTGTCGCCGGGGTTTGCGAAAGCCTTCGTCAAGGGCGATGTCATCGTCGCTGGCGCCAACTTCGGCATCAATTCCTCGCGCGAGCAGGCGGTGCACATCATGCATCGCATGGGTGTCGCGGCGATTGTCGCGCCGAGTTTCGGTCGCCAGTTCTACCGCAACGCGATCAACAACGGACTGCCGGTGATCGAGTGCGACATTGCCGGCATTGCCGCCGGTGATGCGATGGAGATTGATCTCGCAGTCGGGCGTATTGCCGTGCCTGCGAAAAACATCGTGCGTGCCGTGCCGCCGCTGCCGGCGGCGATTGGCGCGCTGCTGGAGGCGGGCGGGCTGATTCCCTTCCTGCAGAAACATCCGGACTGGAATCTTGCGGCTTGATTGAAGTGCGGTAATAGTGCGCAGGCCCGCAGGTCAGAAGGCTGCCACGGAGGAAAAAAGTGCAATTAAAACAATGGCTTATGAGCGCAGCCCTGGGGCTTTGCGCAGTCACGGCGACAGCCCAGACCTGGCCAGCGCGTCCGGTGACGATCCTGTGCTGGTCGGCCGCGGGTTCGCCGGTGGACATCTATGCGCGCACGCTGGCCAAGCTGCTGACCGCGGAACTGGGGCAGAACGTGGTGGTGGAGAACCGTACCGGCGGTTCCGGCATCGTGATGGTGAATGCGCTGGTGCGTGCACCGGCCGACGGTTATCTGATCGGCGCCAACACGCTGTCGCTGGCCACACTGTTTAGCGAGAAGGCCGCGCAGTTCAAGCTCGAAGACCTGCAGATGGTGGCGCGCTCGCAGATCGACCCTTACGGGCTGATCGTGCATACCTCGACGCCGTTCAAGACCATCGAGCAGTTTGTCGCCTTCGCGCGCAAGAAGCCGGGCTATCTCAATGTCGGCGGGCCGTTCGCAATCAGCGCGCATCGCGTGGCCTGGGAAGTGCTGGCCGACGCCGCCAAGTTCCAGACCACCTGGGTGCCTTATCCCGGTGGCGGGCCGGCACTGACCGCAATTGCCGGCGGCCACATCGATGCCGCCGCGACCAATCCCGGCAACGTCAAGCCGATGATCGACGCCGGCAAGGTGCGCGTCATTGCAGTCTCCTCGGACAAGCGCCTCGAGGATTTCCCCGACGTGCCGACCTACAAGGAAAAAGGCTGGGACGTGGTGCGTTACCAGTGGCGCGGCATCATGGTCAAGGCGGGCACACCGCGTCCGGTGGTGGATCGCCTGGCCTCGGCAATCCAGAAGGCGCAGCAGTCTCCGGTCTGGAAAACTTATCTGCAGCAGGTCGCGCAGCTGGATGGCTTTCAGGGGCCTGAAGCCTTCAAGGCCCAGCTGCTGCAGGACATCAAGGAAACCGAGGCGGTGAAGAAAAAACTCGGGCTCGTGGAAACACAGTAATTCAAGCAGGCTGTAAAAACGGAATCCACACAGGAATGACGATGACGACATTGACGGTACGACAGCAGTTGCGCAAGCGGCTGACCGAGGGCGGAATGGTTGTGGCGCCGGGCATTTATGACGCCTATGGCGCGCGGATGGTGGAGAAGGCGGGTTTTGAGGCAGTGTACATGACCGGCAACGGCGTGTCGGCCTGCCTGCTTGGCCAGCCCGATGTCGGCATGGTGGACCTGTCGCTGTTCGCAGCGCATGCGCACCGTGCGGCGGCTTGTGTGAGCATCCCGTTGATCTGCGATGCCGATACAGGCTATGGCAATGCGGTGAACGTGAAGCACACCGTGCGTGAATTCGAGGCGGCGGGTGTTGCCGCGATCCATCTTGAGGATCAGGTGATGCCCAAGCGCTGCGGTCATCTGCCGGGTTCGCGTCCGGTGGTGTCGCTAGAGGAGCACGCCGGCAAGATCGAAGCCGCGGTGGCGGCGCGCCGCGATCCGGATTTCATCATCATCGCGCGCACCGATGCTGCGACCGGGCTGGGACTGGATGAAGCCATCCGCCGCGGCCAGGCCTACCGCAAGGCCGGCGCCGACGTGGTGTTTGTCGAACTGAAGAACAGTCCCACCATCATTGATGACCTGAAGCGGGTGACCGCGGAATCCGGCGCGCCCTGCCTGGTCAACATCGACGGTGGCGGCAAGCTCGGTGAGCTGACGGTGCCGGAAATCGAGGCCCTGGGTTTCCGCATCGCGATTTTCCCCGGCCTCGCGCGCAATGCCGCCGGCTTCGCAATCAGCCAGGCGCTGGGCACGCTGAAACGCGACGGCAATACCAAGGCGGTGCGTGACCGCATGCTGACGATGAAGGAGTACAACGAAATCCTCGATCTCGGCGCGGTGGAGGATTGGGAAAAACGCTTCATGCAAAACCGGCAGTAATTTGCATGTATCGCGACTATTTTTTATAAGTCATTGTTTTTAAACAATATTTTAACCAGTGATGAGCTTGGCTTTAGCCAACCTTCGGAGTGAGTGACATGGCCGTATCGAGCAGCAGGAAAAAGACAGCGAACAAGTCAGCAGGCAAGGCAGCAGGCAAGGCAGCAGGCAAGAAAGCCGTAACCGGCAAGGCCCGTGCCGCCGCAAAACCCGCGGCACGCAAGACCGCGGCCCGGGCGGCCCAAAAGCCGGCCGCCAAAAAATCATCCAATCCGCTGGGTTTGGAGAAAAAGGTTCCTGGCCAGTTCGACACGCTGCAGGAAATCGCGCTCGCGGCGTACCGCAAGATGCCGGCGCCGGTGTGGGATCACCTGATGGGTGGTTCCGATTCGGAGATGACGCTGCGCCGCAACCGCGCCAGCCTCGACGCACTGGCACTGCGTCAGCGCGTGCTGGTCGACGTGCGCCAGATCGACATGAGCACCTCGCTGCTCGGGCAGGCGATGAACATTCCGGTGTTTCCGGCGCCGGTTGGCGGCTTCCTCAGCAAGGTGCACCATGAAGGCGGCCCCGCAGTGGCGCGTGCTGCGGTGTCGCGCGGCACCACGGCCTTTATTGCCACTGCGGCCAAGCCCAGCCTTGAAGCGGCGCAGCAGGCGGTGGACCGCAAGCTGGTGTTCCAGCTTTATGTTCGCGGCGACCGGAGCTGGATTGAAGGCGTGCTCGACCGCGTCAAGGCGGCCAAATACGCGGCGCTGTGCGTGACGGTGGATCGCAACTACTACGGCCGCCGCGAGCGCGACATTGTCAGCGGCCTGCCGGTGAAGGAAGGTTTTGGCGACCAGTCGTACCAGGCCAGCCTGAACTGGAAGGATCTGGTGTGGATGAAGGAGCGTGTCGGCCTGCCGCTGATCGCCAAGGGTGTGGCCACCGCTGAAGATGCGGAGCTGGCTGTTGAACACGGCGCTGATGTGGTCTATGTGTCCAACCACGGTGGCCGCCAGCTTGATCACGGCCAGGGCGGCGCCGAGGTGCTGGCTGAAGTGGTGCGCGCGGTTGCAGGGCGCGCCGAAGTGCTCGCCGACGGTGGCGTGATGCGCGGCACCGACGTGGTGAAAATGCTCTGCCTCGGCGCACGTGCCGTGGGTGTGGGCAAGCTGCTGGGCCTGGCGCTGTCGGCCGGTGGTGAAGCCGGTGTGGCACGCATGCTCGAGCTGATGGAGGTGGAGATCCGCCACGTGCTGGGCCTGATGGGCGTGACCTCGATCAAGCAGCTCGGACCGCAGTGGCTGCGTGAAGTGCCGGTGCTCGGCACGCCGAGTTCGGTCAGCGCCTACCCGCTGCTTGAGGACGCGGTGCGCCGCGGCCGTTAACAATCAATTGACAGGATGGACAGGATGAACAGGATTAACTTCAAAAAAACGGACGCGCTGGCTGCGGTGTGCAGCGCGTTGGTGCTGGCGATGTCGGCACAGGCGGCCGAAAACTATCCGGTGAAGCCGGTGCGCATGGTGGTGCCGTTCGCGCCGGGCGGTGCCTCGGACCTCGTCGGCCGTCTGATGCAGCCGCGGCTGCAACAGGAGCTGGGGCAGCAGGTGCTCGTTGATAACCGCGCCGGCGCCTCGGGCAACATCGGCGTCGAGGTTGCGGCCAAGGCGCCCAATGACGGCTACACCATCCTGCTCGGCAACATCGGCACGATGGCGATCAACCCGAGCATCTATCCCAAATTCCCGATCCGTCCGGTGCGCGATTTTGCGCCGGTGACCCAGGTGGTCGATGTGCCGGTGGGATTGGCGGCCCACCCCTCGGTGCCGGTGAAAACCATGCGCGAGTTCATCGCCTTCGCCAGGGCCAACAAGGGCAAGCTCAACTACGGTTCGGCCGGTTCGGGCAGCAACGGCCGCCTGGAGATGGAGCAGTTCATGCGTCTCGCCGGTCTCGATCTCGTGCACATCCCGTACAAGGGGGGTGCGGGTGCCGCAGCCACCGCGCTGCTCACCGGTGAAGTCGGCGTGGCCTTTGTCAGCATCGCCTCGGTGATGCCGCATGTGCGCAACAACAAGATGAAAATCCTCGGTGTGTCGGCGGTGAAGCGCATCAAGGCGCTGCCGGATGTGCCGACCATGCCCGAGCTCGGTTACAAGGACATGAACACCGGTTCGTGGCAGGGCGTTTATGTGCCGGCAGGCGCGCCGCGCGCGGTGATCGACCGCCTGTTCGCCGCTTCGGTCAAGACCATGGCTGATGCCGACATCATCAAGCGTGTCAACGACAGCGGCGCCGAGGTCATCGTCAGCGCCTCGCCCGAGGAGTTCACCGCCTTCATGAAGGCGCAGAACGAACGCTTCGTGCAGGTGGTCAAACAAATCGGCGGCATCACCGAATAACCGGATTTTTAAGGACCCAACGTGTACAAGATCGCGATTCTCGAAGGTGACGACATCGGCCTCGAAGTGGTGCCGGAATGTGTGAAGGTGATGAAGGCCGCCGCGGCCAAGGCCGGCGTGCAGATCGAGTGGCTGCCGCTGCCAATCGGCAGGAAGGGCCATGAAACCCACGGCCACACCATGCCGCAGATCACCGTGGATACCCTGAAGACCGTTGACGGCTGGGTGCAGGGCCCCATCGGCCACAACATGTATCCGCGCAACGACAACACCTGGATCAACCCGCCGCTGCGCAAGAAGTTCGAACTCTTCGCCAACGTCAAGCCGGTGAAGTCCTATCCGAACCTGCCGTCGCTGCACAAGGACGTGGACATCGTGTTCCTGCGCGAAACCACCGAAGGCATGCAGTCGGGCAGCGTGGTCTATGCCGGCAGCGGCGAGTTCCAGCCCAATGACGAGATCGCCATCGGCATGCGCGTGGTCACGCGCAAGGGCGCGAGCCGCGTGGCGAAGGAGGCGTTTGAAATTGCCCGCACCCGCAAGCGCAAGAAGGTCACCGCGCTGCACAAGGAGCCGGTGTACCGCCTGGTCTGTGGCATGTTCGCGCGCGAGTGCCGCGCGATGGCCAAGAATTATCCGGATGTCGAGTTCGAGGAAGTGCTGATCGACGGCTTCGCGATGAAGGCGGTGATGCGCCCGCAGCAGTACGACGTGGTGGTCACCACCAACCAGTTCGGCGACATCATGACCGACCTCGGCGCCGGTCTTGTCGGCGGCCTCGGTCTGGCCCCGGGCCTGGTGGTCGGCGAGAAGCAGGCGATGGCGCAGGCCACGCATGGCTCGGCGCCGGACATTGCCGGCAAGAACATCGCCAATCCCTACGCGATGATCATGTCCGGCCAGATGCTGTTCGAGTGGCTGGGCCGCACGCGCAACGATCCGAAAGCGGCTGCCGCGGCGAAGCTGATCGATGCTGCGGTGGACAAGGTGGTTGCCGAGGCGAAACACCTCACCGGCGACCTCGGCGGCAAGGCCGGCACCCGTGAAATGGGTGATGCCATCGCCGCGGCGGTGTAAATTTGTCGCTCGGCGGCATGTATAAAATAGCAATAAAAACAATGGCTTATGTAGCCTTTGCGACTTGGCCGCTGCTGCTGCAGGCACAGCAGCCGGCGGCTAAGCCCGCCGCTAAGCCAGTAGCAACCAAGCCGGCGCCTGCAGCAAAAGCACCGGCGCCGGCCAAGACTGCCAGCGGCAATCCGCCGTTGCGCGGCCGGCTGGAAAAGCTGTCGTGCAGGCTCGGCACTGAAGACCGCCATGCACGCATCGCGATCGAACTGATCGGCGGCCGCACCAAGAGTGTGGCCTACTATTCCAAGTCCAAGCCGCGCACCTGTTCAATGCACGTGATGCGTGACGATGCCTACAGCAAGTGGGTGGACACCGGCCATGTCACCGTGGTGACGCTGAACGAGGACAAGGGCTCCTTCCTGATCGATCACGAAAAGCGCAGCATCAAATTCCTGTTCCGTGACATTGACCGCGAGCGATTCTGCGCGATGCCGGGGCGGATCACCGGCAGCCTGACCGTGACGCGCGGTTCCGACCGCTGCGAGCTGGAGGGCGTGATGGACGGGCATGATCTGGTGCGTCCGGAAGACGCCGAGAAAACCGCAGAAAAGCAGGCTGAGAAGCCCGCCGAAAAAACCACCGCCACGCCCTGAACCGCCACCCGGAGGAAATCCCATGCTCAAGCTGTTCTATGCCCTGAATACCTGTGCGCTGGCATCACATATCGCGCTGGAGGAGGCGGGCGCGCGTTATGAATCGGTCAGGCTCAATTTTGCGAATGCCGATCAGACCAAGCCCGAATATCTGGCGGTCAATCCGAAGGGCCGGGTGCCGGCGCTGGTCACCGATCGCGGCATCATCACCGAAACACCGGCGATCCTGGTCTACATCGCGCAGACCCATCCGCAGGCGAAGCTGGCGCCGCTGGATGATCCCTTTGCGCTGGCGAAGATGCAGGCTTTCAACAGCTATCTGTGCTCGACGGTGCATGTGGCGCATGCCCACCAGCGCCGCGGCAAGCGCTGGGCGAATCTGGATGCGTCCATTGCGGACATGCAGAGCAAGGTGCAGGAAAACATGACGGCCTGCTTTGAACTGATCGAGCGCGAGATGTTTGCCGGCCCCTGGGTGATGGGCAGGGATTACAGCGTCGCCGACGGCTACCTGTACACCATCGAGCTCTGGCTGGAGGGCGACAAGGTTGATATCGCGCGTTTTCCGAAAGTGCATGACCATTTCCAGCGCATGTCGGCGCGGCCGGCGGTGCAGAGGGTGCTGGCGGAAGAACGGGCGCCGTAAGCGCCGCGGATCAGCCGGCGGAGAACAGCTTCAGGCCGAGGATGCCGGCAACAATCAGCGAGATGCAGGCGAGCCGTGCCGCGGTCGCCGGTTCGCTGAACAGCAGGATGCCGAGGATCGCGGTGCCCACCGCACCAATGCCGGTCCACACCGCATAGCCGGTGCCGACCGGAATGGTCTTCAGCGCCAGCGCAAGCAGCCACACGCTGGCGGCCATCGCCGTGATGGTGATCACGCTGGGCCACAGGCGGCTGAAGCCTTCGGTATATTTGAGGCCGATCGCCCACACCACCTCGAGCAGTCCGGCAACCAGCAGCAGCAGCCAGGCCTTGGTCATGATCTTTTTCTCCCGGCCTGCTCAGGCCTTGCCGCGGTATTTGTCATAGATCACGCCGTCACTGAACAGCGTGTCGATTTCAGCCTGGCTGAAGCCCGCCTCCGACAGCAGCTCGCCGCTGTGCTGGCCCAGCCAGGGCGCGGCGCTGCGGATCGAGGCGAACTCGCCGCTCGCCTTGACCGGGAGTCCGAGGGATTTCATGCGGCCGATCTTCGGGTGGTCGTACTCGACCACCATATTGCGTGCCTTGATGTGGGCGTCGTTGAGGATCTGCTTGTAGGTATAGACCGGACCGCCGGGCACCTGCGCCGCGTCAAGCTTTTCGACCCAGTGCGCAGTAGGGGCTGTGGCGAAGACTTTTTCGATCTCGACTTCCAGCTCGTCGATGTTTTTCAGCCGCGACGGCAGGTCCTTGAAGCGCGGATCGGTCAGCCATTCCGGCTTGTTGCAGGTGATGGTGCAGAAATTGCTCCACAGCTTGTTGTTGTTGGCGCCCACGGTGACATAGCCGTCCTGCGTCTTGTAGGCCTGGTACGGCGTCGAGCGGCGGTGGCGGGTGCCGGTGGCCAGCGGCTCCTCGCCGCTGCCGAAAAAGGCGCCGGACTCCCAGTGCGTCCAGGCGAGGCCGGCTTCGAGCAGCGAGGTCTCGACATACTGGCCTTCGCCATGGCGCAGCTTGCCGATGAAGGCGCCGAGGATCGCGTAGAGCGCGGTCACGCCGCTGGCGATGTCGTTCATCGCGATGCCGACCTTGGCCGGGCGGCCGCCGGGCGCGCCGGTCATCATCATGATGCCGCTCATGCCCTGGGCGACGATATCAAAGCCGCCCTTGTGGCCATAGGGGCCGGTCTGGCCGAAGCCGGACATCGAGGCGTAGATCACGCCGGGGTTGAACCGGCGCACGGTGTCGTAGTCGATGCCGAGCTTTTTCACTACGCCGGGACGGAAATTTTCAGTGATGATGTCGGCCTTGGCGGCAAGTTTCATGAACGCCGCCTTGCCGCGCGGGTCCTTCATGTTCAGCGCCAGGCTGCGCTTGTTGCGGTTGAGCACTGCGAAGCAATACGACTCGTCGTTGATCTTGGGCTCGAAGCGGCGCGAGCCGTCACCGTCGGGAAAGTTCTCGACCTTGATCACGGTCGCGCCCATGTCGCCGAGCACCATGGTGCAGTAGGGGCCGGCCATCACGGTGGTGAGGTCGAGTACGGTAATGCCTTCAAGTGGCAGGGGCATGCAACGCTCCGGAAGATTTGTGGTCCAACAGGGGACCCGGAAGGCCGGGTGGTCGTGGTGCAGTGCAGCGAGACGGATGTCTGCCACTGAATGCCATGACCCGTGAACAGCGCATATTTTATCGTGGCGAAGCGAGTCCGGGCAGCGAAGGTTGCCGGCTGCCGGGCGAGTCACCATAATGCGCGCCTCGCCCGCAGGGCCAGGCTGTTTAGACAGTGGCCTTGATCTCAGCAATAACTAAAGCAATAACTACAGGAGACTCATTCATGCACAAGCTGACCAGCACCGCATTTGCGGCCCTTGCTCTTGGCCTCCCGGCATTTGCCGTCCAGGCCCAGAACTATCCGGCGAAGCCGGTGCGCGTGATCATTGCCTGGCCCCCCGGCGGCGCCAACGACATTGCCGGGCGCATCGTCGCGCAGAAGCTGACGGAAAACACCGGCCAGCAGTTCATCATCGACAACCGTGGCGGCGCTTCGGGCATTGTCGGCTCCGACGTGGTGGCGAAAAGCCCGGCCGACGGCTACACGCTGCTGGTGCATTCAACCACCCATGTGTCGAACCCGCACCTCTACAGCAAGGTGCCGTACGACACGATGAAGGATTTCACCGGTGTCTCGCCGCTGGGCCGCCAGGTCGGCATGCTGGTGGTGCATCCCTCTCTGCCGGCGAAGACGGTCAAGGAATTCATCGACATCGGCCGCAAGCAGCCCAATGCCATTACCTATGCCTCTTCGGGCAGCGGCAGCTTTGTGCATCTGGCGATGGCGCAGCTCAACTCGATGACCAACACCAAGATGGTGCACGTGCCGTACAAGGGTGGCGGCCCGGCTGCGGTGGCGATATCCTCGGGCGAGGTGCAGGCAATGACTGCCACCGTCGGTTCGGTGATTCCGCATGTTTCCTCGAAACGGCTGCGTCCGGTTGCGGTGACCTCGGAAGACCGCATCCCGCAATTCAAGGACGTGCCGGCAATCGCTGAAACGGTGAAGGGCTATGAGTTCACCGCCTGGGTCGGCATGCTGGCACCGGCAAACACGCCGAAGGCCATTGTTGACCGCCTCAACGCCGAAGTGCAGAAGGCGATGAAGGACAAGGGTGTTGCCGAGAAGCTGGGTGGCCAGACACTGGATCCGATGTTCATGACGCCGGAGCAGTTCAATGCGCGCCTGAAATCCGATTTCGACAAATACGCGAAGCTGGTCAAGGAAACCGGTGCCCGCGCCGACTGATTGATGCCGGACCACATCGTGCAAAAGCCGGCGCATGCGCCGGCTTTTTTCTTGCCGTCATCATTTTTATGCGGTCATACGTACAGCTTGGATTGATGCTGCCGCGGGTTTTTGACCATAATCGACAGCCTTAGCTGTGCTGAGGGAAATCCTGGAGGAGGATCAGTCATGAACAATGTCATTCGAATAACGGCAGGCGGCGTGGCATTGGCCCTGCTGGCGCTGGCGGCACCGGCCGTACTGGCGCAGAGCTATCCCGTGAAAACCGTGCGTGTGGTGATTCCGTGGCCCCCGGGAGGGTCGAACGACGTGGTAGGGCGCACGGTGATGCAGAAGCTGTCGGAGACTTTTGGCCAGCAGTTCATCGTCGACAACCGTGGCGGTGCTTCGGGTTCGATCGGAGCCGATGTCGTGGCCAAGGCACCGCCCGATGGCTACACCATCATGGTGCATTCAACCACGCACGTCGGCAACGCGCATCTCTACGGCAAGAAGCTGACCTACGACACGCTGAAGGATTTCACCGGCATCGGCATGCTTTCAGCGCAGCCCGGTGTGCTGACCGTGCATCCCTCGCTGCCGGTGAAGACGGCGAAGGAATTCATCGCGCTGGCAAAAGCGCGGCCTGGCCAGATCAATTATTCCTCCTCGGGCAACGGCAGTGCACCGCACCTGCAGATGGCGCTGCTGATCTCGATGGCCGGCATCAACATCGCGCATGTGCCATACAAGGGTGGCGCGCCGCAGGTGACCGCGCTGCTCGCCGGCGAGACCCAGGCTTCGTTTGCCACGGTCGGCACGGTGATTCACCACATCCGCAGCGGCAAACTGCGCCCGCTGGGCCTCGGTTCGACCAAGCCGAGCAAGGCGCTGCCCGATGTGCCGACCCTGGCTGATGCCGGGGTGCCGGGTTATGACATGAGCCCGTGGATCGGCGTGTTCGCGCCGGCCGGCACGCCGCGTCCGGTGATTGATCGCCTCAATGCCGAAATCAACAAGGCGCTGGCACTGCCGGATGTGGTGAAGCTGCTGGAGAACCAGGCCCTGGACCCTGCGCCGAGCACGGTGGACCAGTTCAACGCCACGCTGAAGGTCGACTACGAGAAGTATGGCAAGCTGATCAAGATGACCGGCGCCAAGGTGGAGTAAGGGGGTGGATTAACACCATCCACCATTGGCCATTACATCGCAGGCGCGGACTCCGCGCCTGCTTTTTTTGATATCGCAAGGAAGGAAAGGCAGCATGGATCTGGGCATAGGCGGAGAAACCGCACTGGTGGTGGGTGCCAGCGAAGGCATCGGTTATGAGAGCGCGAAGGCGCTGCTGGAAGAGGGTGCCGAGGTGATGATCTGCTCGCGCAGCGCCGACAAGCTGAAGGCTGCTGCCGTGGCGCTGGAGGCGGCAACCGGGTGCAAGGTGAGATATTTCGCAGCCGACGTCACCCGTGCCGAAGATGTGGCGAAGCTGCAGGCCTGGGTCGCACAAGAGGCGCCGGCGCTGGACATCCTGGTGTCGGCGGTTGGCGGCAGCCAGCGCGCGCTGTTCGGTGAACTGGATGATGCGGCCTGGTACGCCAACTACGAATTCAACGTGATGGGCACCGTGCGCACCATCCGCGCCACGCTGGAGCCGCTGAAAAAATCGGCCAGGGGCGGGCGCATCGTCATCCTCGGCGCTGCCGGTCCGCGCATGCCGTACCCGCATCAGCTGGTTTCCAATGTGCACAAGGCCGGATTGATCGCGCTGGTGAAGACACTGGGTGCGGAATTCCAGCCTTTCAACATCCGGGTTAATTCTGTTTCACCGGGGCGCACAATGACCAGTTTGTGGACCAAACGCATTGCCGCACTGTCGAAGGAACGCGGCGTGCCCGAATCGGAGCTGGTGCACGAGTTCTCGCATGAAATTCCGCTGGGGCGATTCGGCCGTCCCGAGGAGATCGCGCCGATGGTGGTGTTTCTCGCCTCGCACAAGACCAGCTACGTCACCTGCCAGTCGGTGCTCGTTGACGGCGGCATTGCACGAGGTTTGGTCTAGACAGAACCCGCCTCATCGTCCGTATTGTGGAGAATATCCCTTCGGCGGTTGCTGCTACCGGGTGATTTCGGCATCATCTGCGGGCGCGACCGGGTCCACAGCAGACCAGAAGCCCGGCGCACGACTTTGGAGGAGCATGCAGCGCGCAATTCGCAAGTCCAGCACGCAGGACCTGATCGGCGAAATGCCGCACACCACGGCCATTCGACCGTGGTTTCAGCATCCGGCCGCGTGTATCCCCGAGGTTTCCGTATCTGAATGTCTGACCCGATTCAACAGGATGAACAGGATCCCCCATGTTTGATCTGCAACTGACTGCCGAACAACTCGAGTTTCGCGAAGCCGTGCGTGATTTTGTCACCCGCGAGGTCAAACCCGCGGCGATTGATTCGAAGCGACTCGAACCTTTCGAAAAACCGCTGATGATGGATTTGCTGAACCAGGCCGCGCAGATGGGCCTGCGCACGCTGGCATTGCCCGAAGACGCGGGCGGTGCCGGTGCCGACGCGCTGACCACCTGCCTGCTGCTTGAGGAGCTGGCAGCCGGTGATGTCGATATCGCGGTGGTGCTGGGGGATACCGCGCTGCTGGCGCGCCAATGCTTCAATGGCGCGATGACCGAGGCACAGCGCAAACGCTGGCTGGCCAGGATGGCGGACGATGACGGTTTTCACCTGTCGCTGATCGCGCGCGACGACCTGCAGGAGCGCGGCTGGAGCTATTACGGGCCGCTGCCCGTGGATGCCGATGCCGAGCCGGTCGGTTCACCCGACCTCACGGCGCGCCGTGACGGCAAGGACTGGATCATCGACGGCCTCGCGCCGTTTGTGTCGAATGCGCCGCTGGCCAAGCTGTTCATCGTCCAGGCCAAGGCCGATGATGGTGTGGTGACGCTGATCGTGCCACGCGACGCCAGGGGCATTGACGTCAGTGATTCACTGCCGGCCTTTGCCGGTGACGGCGAGCGCACACGCTGGCACCACGGCGCCTGCTCGGCGGTGGCCTTCGACGGCTGCCGTGTATCCGCGGATGACCAGATCGCGCAGGATGCGGCGCACCGCAGCCTGCAGGCTGATTATTTTGCAAGGCGCACCGTGCAGATGGCGGCGATCAATGTCGGCGTTGCCCGCGCCGCCTACGAGGCGGCCATCGAATACGCGAAGATCCGCTGGCAGGGCGGCCGCTTCATAGTCGAGCATCAGGCGATCGGCATGAAACTCGCCGACGTGGCGATCCAGATCGAGGCGGCGCGCGGGTTGGTGCACAAGGCGGCCTGGGCTTCCGATCATCCCGATGGCGTCAGCGGCGGCAGCATCAGCGACCTGCCGTGGCCGGTGGTCGCGCGCACTTTCGCCGGTCATGCACTGCACCACGCCACGCTGGAATCGGCCGAATGCTTTGGCGCGATGGGCGTGATGCGCGACATGCCGCTGCAGAAATACGTGCACGACACGCTGGTGCTGAAGCATTCGACCGACAGCGACCTGACCGCGCCGCTGGTGGTGGCCGAGGCCATTGCCGGATTCACGCGCTGATCCCCATCCCGATTCCGACTGAATATCAAGCAAGGACCTGAAATGGACTTCACCCTGAACGAAGAGCAGCGTCACTGGCAGATGGAGGCGAGGAAATTCGCCGAAGAAGAAGTGCGGCCGATTTCTGTGGCGCGCGACCAGATCGCCGACCCCAAGGCCACCTTTGACTGGAATGTCATCGAAAAAGGTTCCAAGCTCGGCTTCCGCACGCTGGCGGTGCCGCGTGAATGGGGCGGTCATGAAGCCGATTTCGTGACCCAGACGCTGGTGATGGCGGAACTCGCCCGCGGCGACAGCTCGGTGTCCAAGACTTTCAGCCAGTGCTGGAAGTGGAGCCACCTGATTGCCGCCTCCTGCACCGATGAGCAGAAGGAGCGTTTCCTGAAGCCCTTCATGGAAGACCACAGCTTTGTGCTCGGCAAGGGCGGCACCGAGGCCAACGCCGGTTCCGACAACCGCATGCCGCCGGAGAACGACCCCAAGGCCGGCTGGAAGCTGCGCGCGGTGCGTGACGGCGACCACTGGGTGCTCAACGGCAGCAAGATGTTCATCGCCAACGGCAGCGTGGCCAAGCTCTTTTTTGTCGATGCGCGCACCAATCCCGATGTCAGCATCCGCCAGGGCACGACGATGTTCATCATCCCCAAGGACACTCCAGGATTCCGCATCGGCAAGGTGTTCAACAAACGCGGCTGGCGGTTCTACCAGAATGGTGAATTGATATTCGAGGACTGCCGCATTCCGCAGAGCCATGTCATGGGCGAGGTCAACGGCGGTGTCAAGGCGCGTGCCAATGACAAATCGGAATTCGGCGACATCGAGCTGGCAGCCAACGCGCTGGGTATCTGTGACGATGCGGTGGGCATGGCGATGCACTTCGCGCGCAACCACAAGCGCGCCGGCAAGCTGCTGATCGACCACCAGATGGTGCAGCTGCGCCTGAACGAGATGTACATGCTGACCGAGGCACTGCGCTCATTCGTGCTGCGCACCGCCTGGGAGCGTGACCGCAAGCTGCCGGACCTCGGCAACAACGTGCTGGTGATGAACTACTCGCAGGAAGTAGTGCAGCGCGTGACCCGCGCCAACATGGAAATCCACGGCCCCGAGGGCTGCATGATGCACGCCCGCGTCGACAAGCTGGTGCGCGATGCGATGATCTGGACCCACCTCGCCGGCGACACTGTGCAGCGCGTGAAAGTGGTCAAGCGCCTGCCGCAGTCGCCGAACTGGTCAACGGAAGCCTGAGGCCGGGCGCTAAAGCAACCGGGCAGCGACACCCTCGACCATCGCGTTGAGGGTGTCGTACACCGTCACTCCCGCCGCTTCCAGCGCCGCACGCTTCGCGGCATAACCGCCATGTGATCCGTAGGTCAGTGCGCCGGCGTGGCCCATCGCCACGCCTTCCGGCGCGGTGCGCCCGGCAATCAGCGCAAATACCGGTTTGCTGAATTGTTGTGCCTGCAGCGCTTCGGCGAAATCCTCTTCATCGCGGCCGCCGATTTCACCGATGATCAGCAGTGCCTTTGTTTGCGCATCCTGCGCATAGAAGGGCACCAGGTCGGAATAGCGCGCGCCTTTCACCGGATCGCCGCCGACGCCGACCCACACCGAAGTGCCGACACCGCGCAGCGCCAGGCGATAACCCGATTCATAGGACAGCGTGCCGGATTTCGACATCAGGCCCAGCGGGCCGGATTTCAGCGACACGTCAGGCAGGAAACCCAGTTTGGCGACTTCGGCCACGGCCATGCCCGGCGTCGAGCCGCCGATCCACAACACGCCGGCGTCGCGGGTCAGGCGCTTGGCCTGCAGCGCATCGTGCACGGGCATGCCTTCGGTCGGTGTCACGATCATTTTGATGCCGGCGGCGACCGCTTCACGCATCGCGGCGAGCAGGTCATAGGCGCCGACCAGCACCACGCTGACCGTGGCACCGGTGGCCTTCACCGCCGAAGCGCAGTCGGGAAACAGCGGTATGCCATTGATTTCATTGACATCTTTTGCAGGGGCTACGCCGCCGACGAGATTGGTGCCATAGGCTTTCATCAGCCGGCTGTGCAGGCGTCCGGCGCGGCCGCTGATGCCCTGCAGGATGACTTTGGTGTTGCGGTCGATGCGCGGGGAGATCATTGGGCGCCCTGCAGATGTTTGCGCACCTCGACCAGTGCTTCATCAAGGTCACTGTGCAGCGTGATGCCGGCTTCGGCGAGCACGCCACGCGCGGCCTCCATGCCGTTGCCGACCAGACGCGCCACCACCGGCACCTGGAATTCCGGCACGTCATTCAATGCGCTGACCAGCAGTCGCGAGAATTCGCCGAGCTCGGTGATGCCGGCGAAGATGTTGATCAGCAGCACCTTGACGTTCTTTCCCGTTCTCATCCACTTCAGCACGTTGACGAGGCGTCTGGTTTCGCCGCGCAGGCCGCCGGTGCGGATGTCGAGAAAGTTGTACGGCTTCAGCCCCGCGCCGCGCATTTCGTCGATCAGCATCATCGACAGGCCGGCACCGGTGGTGAGCAGCGCGATCTCGCCTTCGGGATCGACCACCACATAGTCGCAGCCATGGGCATCCTTGAGCACGGTTTCGCCGTAGGCGCCGCCGACGTCGGCGAGCAGCGCATGCTGCGCATCCTGCCGCGGCAGCGCCGAATCGTCGGTGACGAACTTGGCATCACCCGCCAGCCAGGAGCCGTCACCGCGCACAAACAGCGGATTGATTTCGATCAGCAGGGCTTCCTCGGCGATGAAGGCGGCGGCCATCTTGCGCCCGGCTTCGGCCAGCGCCTTGCCGGTGGCGCCGGGAATGGTTGCAGCCAGCTTTTCGGCGGTGGCGGCGAGTGTTGCAACATCGGGTGCCGCAGTGGCGGTCTTCAACGCTTCGCGCGGCAGGGCTTCGATGTCCATGCCACCGCTTGCCGCCATGATGATGCGCACGCCGGCTTCTGCAGGGTCGAGCATCATCGACAGATAGGCTTCGCTGGCGCCATGCACCTGCTGTTCGATACGCACGGCACGCACGGTGCGGCCTTTGGCGCTTTTGCCGAGGATTTCGGCGCTGCGCGCGGCGACTTCGGCGGCGCTGTCCGCGGTCTTGATCAGCCCGGCCTTGCCGCGGCCGCCGGCGGTGATCTGCGCTTTCACCACCCAGGGACCGGGCGGCAGTGCGGGTTTGTGGTCGGCGGTGTGCAGGCAGCCGGCAGGCAGCGGGATGCCATGGCGGGCGAGCAGGGCTTTCCCGTCGTGTTCCAGTAAATACATGATTTAATTGATTATTTTTTTACCGTTATGCGGGGCATCGCCAGCGCCTGGGTGTGCTCCAGCGCCGGGGCGACGAGCTGGTACAGGGCGCGCCGGGTATTGCTGAACAGCGAGCGCATTTTTTCGGTCCACGGTGTCTTGCGCGCCTGCAGCGCGGCGGGGCTTTCCCAGACATCGGGGCCGGTCATTTCGTAGGCGGTCAGATACTTCGGGCCGTCCGAGGTGCCGCCAAGAATGCCGTTCGAGGCGTAGCGCCGCGCGCGCAGCACGCCGGGAATCGCGGCGCAGCGCGGCAGGTGCTCGTTGTCGTACCAGGCGTTGTATTCGTCGACGATGTGGTCGGGGATGTCGGTGTGCACGATGTACATCCACGGTGCATCGCCGAAATCGGTCTGACCTACTTCACGCATCAGCTTGAAGTTCATCCGCTCGCGTTTGTCGCCGTACAGCGTGCGCATGCGCAGCGACCATGGTGTCGGGCTGGCGACGATATGCTGGAAATCGGCAGCGGCTTCGACGGTCTCGTCCGCGGTTTCATACCAGGCGAGGTAGCGGATGTCGGCGTTTTTGCAGAAATAACGCCGCGTGCGCACAAAGCCGGGCAGCGCGGTCAGCTGCGGCACATGCTCGAGGCGGTACCAGTCGTTGAATTCGGCCTCGTGTTCGGGGGCGACGTCGAGGCGGACGGTGATCAGCCCGCCGGCTTGCTGCGTCATGCCGGCCGCCTCATTGCGGTACTTCCAGATCCACCAGCGGCCCGTACTGCTGGCCGCCGAAGACATCACCGTCGTCGATGTCGCCGGAAATCACCGGGCGGGGGATGGTGATCTTGATCGCATTGGCAGCGTCGTAGTTGATGATCGCGACGACCTCGGGCTTCAGGCGGTAGGTCTTGCCGAACCAGTCGGCATTGATCAGCTTCGCGTCGCGCACTTTCTCGTAGGTCGCGCGCTCCTTGAAGATGATGTCGAAGGTCAGTTCGAAGGGGCCCGAGTTCTTGCTGCGGATCAGTTTGGTGACTTGCCAGAGTTTGCTCATGTTCATGCCCGTCCGTTACAGCTGTTCATATCCGATGCGGAACATTTCCAGCGGATTGTCCGGCTCGACCACGTGGTTCATGTTGAAGCGGTAGCTTGCGCCCTTGTCGATCTCGGCAGGCGAGTAGGGGAAGGCCACCGAGGTGATCAGCCCGGTCCACTCCGGCACCGGGTAGTGCACGGCGATGTGGCTCAGGGATTTGGCCAGCGAGTTGGCCAGCTTCTGCGTCGGCGCGGTGATCTGGAACAGCAGGCCGACTTCATGGCCGATGGACATGTCGGGCTCAAGAACGCCCATCGCGGCGTTGCGGCCGAACTGGCGGATGTCGAGCCGATACTGGCTGTCGATGGAATCGCCCATCACCGCGCGGATGCGGTCCTTCGCCGCCTTGCTCAGGTCCGTCAGCCAGGCATCGAACTGGCGCAGGATGATCGGATCACGCACCGAGCCGAGCACGATGCTCTGGTAGCCGGCGAGTTCCGCGCCTTCGAGCTTGATCGTGTAGCGCTCCGCCTTCTGGAAAGTGCTGCCTGAGACCTTGACCGCGCGGTCGGACACCGCCTCATAGCGGGCATTGACGGTGTTCAGGATGCCCGAGGGCTCAACCAGGTGGTACGGTGTCGAGTTTTCGTAGAGGTTGTGCGAGGCGACACTCGCCGGGTCGCAGCGGTAGTCCGGGTTCGGCGGCTCGATGATGAAATGATCATCGGTGACGATGGCGAAATTGCAGTCCGGATATTTGCGCAGCACCACGCTGGCGGCGCCGCACTCCATGATCTTGGCCATGTGCCAGACCGTGGCCGGGTTGAAACCCTTCATCACCGGCATTGCGGCGAAGATCGAGGTGTCGCTGGAGCGTCCGGCAATCACCAGGTCGGCGCCGTTCTGCAGGGCCTCAACATAGGGTTCGGCGCCACACATGCCCACAATGTGGCTACTGCGGTCGATTACCGATTCATCAAATACCGGGGCATTGGCGAGCGGCTTGATGCGGCCCTCGCGCAGGCGTTTTTTCAGATAGCCGCGATCCTGCTCGGAGTAGATGGTGGCGAGCTTGAACTTGAGTTTTTCCTCGCGCGCGATTTCGCGGGCGATGCCGGCAAGGCGGTCAACCTGCGCGTCGGTGCCCGCGGTCATCGCCGAGCCGACCATCACCGGAATCTTCGCGGCACGCGCGGCAAGCAGCATCAGCCGCAGGTCGCGCTTGCAGGCCGCGTCGGAAAACTGGGGTTCGCCGGAGCCGAGGTGGTGCGGGCCGGGGTCGGTGGATCCGCAATCAGCGCCGATGAAATCGGGCTTCAGTGTCATCGCCCGCTTCATGGTTTCCTCGCGGAAACCGGAGCCGAGGATGCCGGTGGCGGAAAGTACGCGAATCTCTTTCATGTGCGTGCGTCCAGTGAAGGAGATCACGTTGCGCACGGCCACCGTCCTCCCCGGCGCCGCACGGCAGGGCCGTCGATCTTGAGCGCGGCACCTGCGTTACGGCGGTCGAGTTTATCTCAAACCGCGACGCTGCCCCTGACTGTAGTCCGATACATGAGACGGCGCATCGGCAGGTCGTAATCGAAATTTGCCTTGTGTTGCGCAGCGCAGTTGTCCCACATCAGCAGGTCGCCGGCCTGCCATTTGTGCTGATACTGGAACTCGGGGCGGATCACATGCTCGCAGATTTCCTTGAGCAGGCGCCGGCTTTCGGCTTCGTCAACGCCGGTGATGCGCGGGGTGTGGGCTTCGTTCACGAACAGACCTTTGCGTTTGGTCACCGGATGGGTGCGCACCACAGGCACCTCGACATCAGGCACGCTGTTCAGCTGCTCTTCGGTCAGCACGTGTTCCTGCACGGTGCGCACGCCGCGGGCCTGTTCGTCCTTCTGCGCCTGGATGTTCTTTTCGCGGTAGTAGCGGTAGCTGTGGATGTTCTTAAGGCCCTGCAGGCGCTTTTTCTTTTCTTCGGGCAGCGCATCGTATGCGGCGGTGGTGCTGGTGAAGCTGGTGTCGCCGAGCACGGTGCCGTCGGCGGCCACCGGCACCTCGACGGCATACAGCGCGGAGAGCATGCTGGGCTCGCGTTTGTACGACAGGTCGCTGTGCCAGAAGCGGCCGGCATCCTGCGCGCCGATGGCCTTGCCGCTTTCATCGAGCAGGTTCGATACCACGAGAATTTCGGGATGGCCGGGCAGCCTGCTTTCCTTGCGCACGTGTTGCTCCAGGATGCCGAAGCGGCGGGTGAATTCAACCTGCTGCGCAGGGGTGATCTTCTGGTTGCGGAAGAACACCACTTCATGTTTGAAAAAAGCGTCGGCAATCTGGTTGAAGGTGGCGTCGTCAACCGGCTGGGTCAGGTCGACACCGCGGATTTCCGCGCCGATGTGTTTGCCGATGGGGTGTACTGAAATCATGGTGCTCCTCGTGGCTGCTGTCTGATGTGATGTCCGCTGAGTGTCCGCTGGGGACGGCAGAGCGCATGTTAGCAACGGTTGGTTATGCAATAAAATAATAAAATTGCATATTGCCATGCATTGAATGCATGGCGGTGGAGCCGCCGGCCCCTGGCGCCGGCAAACACCGGACGGAAACCCGATGACCCTCAAACAACTGCGCCTGCTGCGCGAGATCGACCGCCAGTCGCTGAACCTGTCTGCGGCTGCCCTGGCCCTGCACACTTCGCAGCCGGGCGTCAGCCGTCAGATCCAGCAACTGGAGCGTGAACTGGGCGCCGAGCTGCTGCTGCGGCGGACCAACCGCATTCTCGGCTTCACCGAACTCGGGCGCGCAGTGCTGCGGTCTGCGCACCGCCTGCTCGACGAGATGGAGAACATCACCCGCATTGCTGCAGATGCCCGCGATGAACGCGGCGGCCGGCTGACCCTGGCGACCAGCCACCTGCATGCCCGCTACACGCTGCCGGAACCGGTGCGCGCGTTTTCGGAGCGCCATCCCGAGGTGCAGTTCCAGCTGCTGCAGGCTGATCCCGACGATATCCAGAAGCTGGTGGAGTCCGGTGATGCCGACATCGGTGTCAGCACCGAGTTTGCCCGGGAGCACCCGAGCCTGGTGCAGTTGCCGGGCGAGGCGCTGCGCCGCAGCGCAATCATGCCGCGTGGCCACCCGCTGTCGAGGCGCCGGCGCCTGACGCTGGCAGATTTTGCGGCCTATCCACTGGTGAGCTACCACCCGCGCTCGCGAGGCGGGCAGATGATCACCGAGGCTTTTACTGCCGCCGGCATCAGTGCCCGCCACGTGGTCAGCGCCAGTGATTCCGACGTGATCAAGGCCTATGTCGCCAAGGGCCTGGGTGTGGCGATCGTGCCGTCGATTGCCATTGATCCGCGCGCTGACGGTGCACTGCATGCAGTGGACGTGACCCGGCTGTTTCCGGAAAGCCGGATGACCATCAGCCTGCGCCATGGCGTGCACCTGCGCCGCTACCTGACGGACTTCATCGCGATGGTTGCGCCGCGGCTGGAACGCGCGGCGGTGGCAAGGGCGATGCAGGCGGGCGGTTAAGCACCGGGGGGCAGGCGCAGGATGCGTGCTGCAAGTAGAATAGTGCTTTTGCGGCCGTGCGGGGCATGGCCATTTTCCCCTGTATTTCCCCTGTAAACAGGAGCCTCACCATGAAGCTGTTTGGTTCACCGACTTCCCCGTACGTGCGCAAGGCGCGCGTGCTGATCCACGAAAAAAGCATGGCGGTCGAGTTTGTCATCGAAGATCCGTGGACCGATGACAGCCCGATCATCGCCAAGAATCCCCTGTCGAAAATCCCGGTGCTCGAGATCGGCGCCGACAGCTACATGTTTGAATCGCAGCTGGTGGTGCATTACCTCGACCACAGCGACGGCAAGTCGATGACCCCGCGCGACCCCGCAGGCTACTGGCAGTCGCAGTGGTGGCAGGCGCTCGGCAACGGCATCATCGATGCCGGCATCACCCGTGCCTTCGAGAACCGCCGTCCGGAAGAGAAGCAGATGGCGGAAAAAAAGGAGCGCGAAGAAAAGCGCATCGACCGTGCGATCGACCTCGCGGAAAAGACCCTGAAGGAAGGCAACGAGTTCCTGCTCGGCAACCGTTTCGGCCTCGCCGACATCGTGATGGGCGTTGCCTTGCAATACACCGACTTCCGTTATCCGCATGACTGGCGCAGCCGCGCACCGAAGCTGGCGAAGTGGGCTGCCGGCGTGCATGCACGGCCGTCGTTCGAGGAGACGTTGCCGCCGGGGTTTGTGAAACCCGAAGGCGCCTGATTCAGGCGGGCACCGTAAAAAAAGGGCGCTGCAGCGCCCTTTTTTACTGGAGTGGCCGGGGTTTAGCGCAACACGAAGGGGTTGGGCACTTCGGTGGCGGTGGAAATCCACACGCTCTTGGTCTGCAGGTATTCGTAAATCATGTCCTGGCCGCTTTCGCGGCCGATTCCCGAGCGCTTGTAGCCGCCGAAGGGCGACATGAAGGACACCGCGCGGTAGGTGTTGACCCAGACCGTGCCGGCCTGCAGTTTTTCACTCATCAGGAAGGCGCGGCGCATGTCCCGGGTCCACACCCCGGCGGCCAGCCCGTAGACCACGTCGTTGCCGATGGCAATCGCTTCTTCCTCATCCTCGAAGGGAATCACCGACAGCACCGGCCCGAAGACTTCCTCCTGCGCGATGCGCATGGCGTTGTTGACGCCGGTGAAGATGGTCGGTTCGACGAACCAGCCGCTGCCGCATTCGGGGCGTGTGGCCTTCGCACCGCCGAGCACGGCCTTTGCGCCTTCACCCTTGGCGATGTCGATGTAGTCGAGGATTTTTTTGAACTGCGGCGGATTGGTGACCGGGCCGACCTGCGTGGTCAGCTCCATCGGGTTGCCCATTTTCGCCGTCTTCGCCAGCGCCACCAGCTTGTCGACGAACTGGTCGTGGATCGAGCGTTGCACCAGCAGGCGCGAGCCGGCGATGCAGGTCTGGCCGGTGGCGGCGAAGATGCCGGAGATCACGCCTTTCACCGCGTTGTCGATCTGCGCATCGTCAAACACGATGTTCGGCGACTTGCCGCCGAGTTCCATGCTGACGCGCTTGAGGTTTTTGGCCGCAGCTTCGTAGATGCGCTGGCCGGTGGCGTCCGAGCCGGTGAAGGCGACCTTGGCCACTTTCGGATGCTCGACCAGCGGCGTGCCGGCTTCTGCGCCGAAGCCGGTGACCACGTTGACCACGCCGGGCGGGAAACCTGCAGCTTCGATCAGCTTCATGAATTCCAGCGCCGAGGCCGAGGTGTATTCCGATGGCTTGACCACCACGGTGTTGCCGGCGGCGAGTGCCGGCGCCAGTTTCCACGCCAGCAGCAACAGCGGTGAATTCCAGGGAATGATCATCGCCACCACGCCTATGGGCTCGTAGCGCGTGTAGTTGAAGGTATCCGGCTTGTCGATCGGAATCACCGAACCTTCGATCTTGTCCGCCAGCCCGCCGAAGTAGTAGTACCACTGCGCCATGTACGCGGTCTGCGCGCTCATCTCGGCGTAGAGCTTGCCGTTGTCGCGCACTTCGGTTTCTGCGAGCGATTTCGAGTGCTCGGTAATCAGGTCACCGAGCTTGCGCAGCAGCGCGCCGCGTTTGGTGGCGTTGCACTTCGGCCATTCGCCGCTGGTCAGTGCCTGGTGCGCGGCCTCGACGGCACGATCCACATCGGCCTTGCCTGCGCGCGGAATCAGTGCCCAGGGCTGGGCGGTGTACGGGTTGTCGCTGGGGAAGGTTTCACCCGAGTCGGCTTCGACCCATTGGCCGCCGATGAACATGCGGTAGGGCTGGAGGGCGGTTTTACTCATGGTGGGTCATAAGCCATTGTTTTTATTGACTATTTTATTGCGTCCGCACCCAGCAGCGCAGAGCGGAAGCGATGCTTGATTGCAGTGCCGTCACGCAGCGGCAGGCGCATCGGTGCGGGTGTGGCGGCGACCTTGATGTCGGCGAATACCGGGCCGGCTTTTTTCTGCCAGGCCGGCAGCCACGCTTGCACGGCGGGCATGGTGCTGATCGTTGTCGCGGATTTGAAGCCCGCGGCTTTGGCAATGCCGGCGAGATCAACACCACGCGCGGTGTGCGCGCGCTGCATGCCGGTTTCGCCGTAATGGCCGTTGTCGATCACGGCAATCGCCAGATTTTTCGGCGCCTCGCAGGCCACGGTGGCGAGTGAACCGATGCCCATCAGCATCTCGCCGTCGCCGGTGATCACCAGCACGCGGCGCTTGGGTTGCGCGAGTGCGAGACCAAGCCCGGCCATCACCGCGCCGCCCATCGCGCCCCACAGATAGAAATTGAGGTCGTGGTCGCCGGCGGCATAAGTGTCGTAGGTCGGTGAACCGAGGCCGGTGACCACCAGCGCATCGCCGCGATCGGCGAGCAGTGCCGCCACAACCTTGCGGCGGTCGAGTCCTGCGGGTTTTTTGGCAGCCATGATTACTTGTTCCAATTCTTGAAGCCGATGACGCGCTGCTGGATCAGCATCGCGACCGGGCGCTGGGTGTTGAAGGCGAGGGCGGTGCAGGCATGGATGGTTTCGCGGATGTCCTCGGCACGTTCCACCGAATGCACGATGACGCCGGCATTTTCCAGCGCCGCGGCGGTGCTGCCGCCCATCGGCACCTGCCAGGGGTTGAATTCGCCCCAGACGCCGCGCATGGTCACGATCATCAGCAGCGGCAGCCGGCATTCCTCGATCATCGACAGCATGTTGATGCAGTTGCCGACACCGCTGGACTGCATCAGCAGCACGCCCTTGGCGCCGCCCATCCAGGCGCCGGCGAGCATCGCCACGCCTTCTTCTTCGGTGGTGAGCGACACCGCGCGCATGGCCTTGTCGGCGTGGCAGCGGTTGATCAGCTTGGCGTGGCCGGCGTCCGGCACATAGGCCACCTGGGTGATGCCGGCCTGTTTGAGTACTTCGTAGATTTCATCCGGCCATACCGTGGCACTGGTTTGCTGGTCTGTAGTCATGGATTTTTTGTTCAGCGAATGTTCTTGTTGAGCCAGCCGGCGATCATTGCCGCGATGTCGAGGCTGTTTTTCTCGATCATGACCATATGGCCGTTGCCCTTGATGCCGACGTCTTCGAGCCTGACGTAATCGGCTTTGACGCCGGCCTGGCGCAGGTATTTGGCCGTGCAGTGGTCATAGACGGCGTGATATGAGGCTTCGGCGGCGAACACCAGCACCGGCAGATTTTCAAGATTGATCAGCTTGCGTGCGGGCTCGGCCTGCAGCATACATTTCACCAGATTGGGGCCGTCAGCTGCCGCTTCCTCGACCCTGCTGATCTGGGCGGGATCGCTGACCGCCGGTGAGTACGTCATCGGTGTTTCGGTGACGCCCCAGCTGCGTGCGGCCGCACTGCCGAAGACCGCCTCGCGGAAGGGCGGGCCCGAAGGCTCGGCGGCGATGATGCCCTTGACCAGCTTCGGCCTTGCGTCGGCGATGACCCAGCCAAAGGGGCCGGACTGCGAATGGGTGAGGATGATTGCAGGGCCGATCTTGTCGAGCAGGGCCGCACCGGCGTCGCGCATCAGCTGCTCGCTGACGCTGTTGGGCCGCAGCAGTTGCACCTGTGAGGCGTAGAACTGGTCAAACACCGGATTGCCACGCAGGCCGACATCCGGGCCCTCACCCGGGAACTGGGTATGCAGCGCGGCCTGCGGCCACAGCTTGAAGCGGGCGGTGGCCGTAAAGCGCTGTTCGAGGATGTTGGCGGTGAAGCGATTCAGCTGGCCGACATTGCCGGCATCGGCGGAGCGGCCGCGCGCGGGCTGGTCCACCACGTATACGGCATAACCCTGTTCCACAAAATAATCGGCCCAGCCCTTGCGCCCATCCGGCGTGCCGGTGAAATTGGTGCCGGTCTGCGCGGCGCCGTGAATCATCACGATGGGGTAGGGTTTGGTGACGTTGGCCGGGATGCGGTACTCGACGTACATCTGTCCGGCCATCAGCTGGCCTTCCTTGACGTCGATGTAACGTCCACCCACAAACAGATAACCCTGCTTGACCGCGGGCGGCGTTGCGGCGCAGCCGGCGAGTGTTGCGGCAAACAGGATGCCAAGGGCGATGCGGCGTGTCAGCATGATTGTTCTCCTCCCGGACAGATCGTTCTGCGGGCATTTTAAGCCATCGTTGACGGCGGAATGCCAGGGAGGCGCGGTTTATAATCGTTGCCCTGACACGAATTCCACAAAGCGAATCCCATGCTGTCCATTCCACAAGCCTCCGACCATGACGACCTGCGCGACGGCGTGCGCGCGGTGTGCAACCAGTTCGACAGCGCCTATTGGCAGCAGGTCGATGATGTGCGCGGCTACCCCGAGGCCTTCGTCAATGCATTGACGGAAGCCGGCTGGCTTTCGGCGCTGATTCCCGAGGAATTCGGCGGCTCTGGCCTGACGCTGACCGAAGCCTCGATCATCATGGAAGAGATCAACCGCAGCGGCGGCAATTCCGGCGCCTGCCACGGCCAGATGTACAACATGGGCACGCTGCTGCGCCACGGTTCACCCGAGCAGAAGAAAAAGTACCTGCCGAAAATCGCCACGGGTGAACTGCGTTTGCAGTCGATGGGTGTCACCGAACCCACTGCCGGCACCGACACCACCAAGATCAAGACCGTTGCCGTCAAAAAAGGCGACAAATACGTCGTCAACGGCCAGAAGGTGTGGATCTCGCGCATCCAGCACTCGGAGCTGATGATCCTGCTCGCGCGTACCACGCCGCTGGACCAGGTCAAGAAAAAATCCGAAGGCATGTCGATTTTCATCGTCGACCTGCGCGAGGCCATCGGCAAGGGCCTGGAAGTGAAGCCGATCCGCAACATGGTCAATCACGAGACCAACCAGCTGTTCATCGACAACCTCGAAATTCCCGCCGAGAACCTGATCGGCGAGGAGGGCCGGGGATTCAAATACATCCTCGATGGCCTCAACGCCGAACGCATCCTGATCGCCGCCGAATGTATCGGCGATGGCTACTGGTTCATCGACCGCGCGAGCAAGTATGCAAAAGAGCGCGTCGTCTTCGACCGCCCCATCGGCCAGAACCAGGGCGTGCAGTTCCCCATCGCGAAGGCCTACGTCAACATCGAAGCCGCCAACCTGATGCGCTACAAGGCCGCCGCGCTGTTCGACGCCAAACAGCCCTGCGGAGCGGAAGCCAACATGGCCAAGCTGCTCGCCGCGGATGCGTCATGGGAAGCCGCCAACGCCTGCCTGCAGACCCACGGCGGTTTCGGCTTCGCCGCGGAATACGACGTTGAGCGCAAGTTTCGCGAAACGCGCCTTTACCAGGTGGCCCCGATCTCGACCAACCTGATCCTGTCGTTTGTCGGGGAGCATATTCTCGGCATGCCGCGGTCGTTTTAAATAACCAAATAAAAACAAATACTTATAAGTTATTCCCAGAGTGGGTGCTTAGCCTCATCAGATAAAGAGGCAGGCGCACGCTTAGGGCAAGGCAGAGGGTTACTGCAGTTACGCGCAGGGCGGGAGTGACGTCCCCACGGGGATTCGAACCCCGGCAACGGCGGCATGAAGCATGAGCTCGTTAATTTACGATAAGCCCCAAACGTAAAATAACGACGCCGCTTATTTTAAGTTCACGAGCAAACCCGGATGCCGCATCGTGGAAGCCACTGATTTGCAAGGCATTCTGGCGAGTGCGGCTACAATCACTGCATCCCTCATTGAACCGGGCGCTCAGCCTTAGCCGCCGTTTATGAACAGCGACGACAAGAAGAAGCTCAGCGAAAGCGACATCTGCGATCTGTTCATCACCCCGGCGATCAAAAACGCCGGGTGGGACCCGATCAGGCAGATACGCCGCGAAGTCACGCTTACGCCCGGTCCGGTGGTGGTGCGCGGCAACCTGTCCTCGCGCAACAAGAAGAAAAAGAAGTTTGCCGACTACGTGCTGTCCTGGGAGCCGGGCGTACCCGTGGCTGTGGTCGAGGCCAAGGACAACAACCACCGTGTCAGTCATGGCATGCAGCAGGCGCTGGGTTACGCCGAAATTCTGGAAGTGCCGAGCGCTTTCAGCTCCAACGGTGATGCCTTTGCGGCGCATAACAAGGTATCGCCGCCCGGTGAAGACATCGAAATCAGGTTTTCCCTCGAAGCGTTCCCTGCGCCTGCCGAATTGTGGAAACGCTACAAACAGTATCGCGGCATCGAGGACAAGGCTGAGGCCGAGGCATTGGTTGTCCAGCCCTACCACGACGATCTCTCTGGCAAGGAACCGCGTTACTACCAGGTCGAGGCCATCAACCGTACGGTGGAGGCGGTCGCCAGTGGCAGGCGGCGTGTGCTGCTGGTCATGGCCACCGGCACCGGCAAGACCTACACCACTTTCCAGATCATCTGGCGGTTGTGGAAGGCAAGGGTGGTCAAGCGCGTGCTGTTTCTAGCCGACCGCAACATTCTGGTCGATCAGACGCTGGTCAATGATTTCAAGCCCTTCGGCTCGGTGATGACCAAGATCAAGAACCGGAAAATTGATCCGTCCTACGAAATCCATCTCGGCTTGTATCAGGCCATTACCGGCACCACCGAGGAAGACAAGATTTTCAAGTCGGTATCGCGCGACTTTTTCGACATGATCGTCATCGACGAATGTCATCGCGGCAGCGCCGCCGATGACTCGGCCTGGCGCGAGATTCTCGATTACTTTTCCGGTGCGGTGCAGGTGGGCCTGACCGCCACCCCCAAGGAAACCAAGTACGTTTCCAGTAGCACCTACTTCGGCGAGCCGGTATACACCTATAGCCTCAAGCGTGGCATTGAAGACGGCTTTCTTGCGCCTTACAAGGTGGTTCGCATCGATATCGACAAGGATGTCGACGGCTGGACGCCACCCGCCGGCATGAAAGACGACCTCGGGCAGGAAATCGAGCAGCGCCAATACAACCAGAAAGACATGGACCGCATTCTGGTTCTGAATCAGCGTACCAAGCTGGTGGCCGGACGTGTCATGCAATACCTGCGCGCCACCGACCCGATGTCGAAAACCATCATCTTCTGCGAAGACATTGACCACGCCGAGCGCATGCGTGTGGCGATTGTCAACGCGGCGGGCCAACTCGCCCTCGACAATCCGAAATACGTCATGCGTATCACCGGCGACAGCGCCGAGGGCAAAAACGAGTTGGACAATTTCATTGATCCGGAAGCCCCTTTTCCGGTGATTGCCACCACCTCGGAGCTGCTGACTACTGGTGTCGATGCCAAGACCTGCAAGCTGATCGTGCTCGACAAGACCATAACCTCAATGACGGTGTTCAAGCAGATCATCGGGCGGGGCACACGGATTGATGAAGACAACAACAAGTGGTTCTTCACGATCATGGATTTCAAGAGAGCCACCACGCTGTTCCGCGATCCGGAGTTCGACGGCGAACCGGCGGTGATCTATGAGCCTGAAGGCGATGACGATCCGGTCCCGCCCGATCCGCCGGAAGGGGGAGACGAGCCGCCGGGAGAAGTTGATCTGCCCGGCAGCTACAAGGTGCGGGTCAGCGGTGTGCCGGCGCGGATCATTTCGGAGCGTATTGAATACATCGGCCCCGATGGCCAGTTGATCACTGAGTCCTATAAGGATTTCAGCCGCAAGCAGATTCGCGCTGAATTTGCATCGCTCGATGATTTTCTGTCGCGTTGGAACAGTGCCAAAAAGAAGCAGGCGCTGATCGACGAACTGGAGGAGCACGGCATCGTGCTTGAAAACCTCGCGGCTGACGTGGGCCGCGACTACGGCGATTTCGACCTGATCTGCCACATCGTCTGGGATCAGCCGCCATTGACCCGGAAGGAGCGGGCCAACAAGGTCAAGAAGCGCAACTACTTCACCAAATACGGCGACAAGGCGCGGGCGGTTTTATCGGCTTTGCTTGAAAAGTATGCCGATGAAGGGATTGCCAGTCTGGAAAGCGCCAAGGTGCTGCGCCTCGATCCCTTCGCGGCGATGGGCACGCCCGTGGAAATTATCAACAACATCTTCGGCGGCAAGGAAAAATTTGACCGCGCCATCGAGGAACTTGAACAAGAGCTGTACAAGGAAGAAAAATCGGCATGAGCAATGTTTCAGGTGTCATCAAATCCATCCAGGACATCATGCGCAAGGATGTCGGCGTTGACGGTGACGCCCAGCGTATCAGCCAACTGGTGTGGATGTTTTTTCTGAAGATTTTCGATGATCGTGAAGCCGAACTGGAGCTGCTTGAGGACGGCTATAAATCGCCGTTACCCAAGCACCTGCGCTGGCGCAACTGGGCGCAAGACCCGGAAGGGACAACCGGTGAGGCCCTGGCGGGATTCATCAACGATCAGTTGTTCCCGACGCTTAAAGACAAGCTGCCGACCCACGGCGCAGCAGGCGAGCGCGCCCGCGTCATCCGTGGCGTGTTCGAAGATGCCTACAACTATATGAAGTCGGGCACGCTCATTCGGCAAGTTATCAATAAAATCAATGAGATAGATTTCAACAATACCGAAGACCGCCACACCTTCGGCAGCATCTACGAGCAGATCCTGCGCGACCTGCAGAGTGCCGGGAATGCCGGCGAGTTCTACACGCCACGCGCGGTGACCCGCTTCATCGTTAACCGCGTTGATCCGAAACTGGATGAAATCGTGCTCGACCCGGCCTGCGGCACCGGTGGTTTTCTCACCTGCGCCATTGACCACAAGCGCGAGAAGTATGTGAAAACCCGCAAGGACGGGGAGGCGCTGGTCAACTCCATTCGCGGTGTCGAGAAAAAGGCACTGCCGCACATGCTGGCCGTGACCAACATGATCCTGCACGGTATCGACACGCCCACCCACATCCGCCACGACAACACCCTGTCTCGGCCATACAAGGACTACAGCAACGCCGACCGCGTGCATGTCATCGTCACCAATCCGCCTTTTGGCGGCATGGAAGAGGACGGCATCGAGAACAACTTTCCCGCCCACCTGCGCACGCGCGAAACAGCGGACCTGTTCATGGCGCTGATCGTCAAGCTGCTGCGTGATGGTGGTCGTGCCGCCGTGGTGCTGCCCGACGGCTTCCTGTTCGGCGAGGGTATGAAAACCCGCCTGAAGCAGTCGCTGCTGGAGGAGTGCAATCTGCACACCATCGTGCGCCTGCCCAACGGTGTTTTTGCACCGTATACAGGCATCAAGACCAATCTGCTGTTTTTCACCAAGGGCAAACCCACTGAGCAGGTCTGGTACTACGATCATCCTTATCCCGAGGGCGTCAAAAGCTACAACAAGACCAAACCCATGCGTTTCGAGGAATTCGAAACCGAAATCGCGTGGTGGGGCAAGGAATCCGACGGCTTTAAAAAGCGCAAGGAAACCGAGCAGGCCTGGTGCGTGCCGGTCGCTGACATCGTCGCGCGTAACTACAACCTCGACATCAAGAATCCGCATGTCGGTGAGCAGGTCAGTCACGATCCCGACGAACTGCTGCGCCAGTACGAACAGCAGCAGGCTGACATCGCTAGCCTGCGCAACCAACTCAAGGGCATCCTGCACGAAGCGCTGAGCCGGGAGGGGGTGTGAGCGCCCGTCATTCCGGCGAACGCCGGAATCCAGTAACCGAAAACATCAATCTTTGGACCTCGGCGCTGCTGGTCAAATCCACGGCGGGACGGGGCAGTAATGGCCGGCTGGAGGCTTATGGCATCAAGAAACTACGGGCCTTGATCCTCGAATTGGCCATGCGTGGAAAGCTGGTGCCGAAAACTGCTGGCGATAAGCCGGCGATACAGCTTCTTGAGGCAATTGAAAAAGAAAAAGCGCGATTGAGTAAGGAAGGTGTTCTCAAAAAGGAAAAACCTTTGCCCGCCGTTACTGACGCGGACAAGACTTGTGATTTACCTAGCGACTGGCTTTGGGTGAGATTTGGCAATATCGCGCACCACAATTCGGGCAAGACACTGGATCGTGGGCGTAATGTTGGCGAACTCCGGGATTACATCACGACTTCAAATCTTTATTGGGGGCGATTCGAGCTGTCCAGTGTTCGGAAAATGCCGATCTCGAAAGATGAGCTGGAGAGATGCACGGCCAGAAAGGGTGATCTTCTAATTTGCGAGGGCGGCGAATCTGGCAGGGCGGCGGTGTGGCCTCATGATTACGAAGTATGTTTCCAGAATCATGTGCATCGAGCACGATTTTTCGGTGGAATCGATCCTTACTTTGTCTATCGATTCTTTGAGAAATTGGATGCCACGGGTGAGATTGACCAGTATCGAAAAGGTGTCGGCATCTCGAATATGTCGAGCAAGGCGCTGGCATCGATCGTCATGCCCTTGCCGCCGCTGGCTCAACAACACCGCATCGTCGCCAAAGTCGACGAACTCATGGCGCTGTGCGATCAACTGGAGCAGCAGCAGGGCCGCGGCATCGAAGCCCACCATGCCCTGGTCGAAACTCTGCTGGCCACGCTGACAAACGTCGAATCCGCCGAGGAATTCGCCGCGGCCTGGAACCGCATCGCCGAGCACTTCGATGCCCTGTTCACCACCGAACACAGCATCGACCAGGTCAAGCAGACCATTCTTCAGCTTGCGGTCATGGGGAAACTTGTTCCTCAAAATCCCAACGACCGGCCAGCTAATTTATTTCCACGTAAAGAAAACCGAGTTGTGGCAAAAAAAGTGGGGAATGAGGTCGCAGTAGAAAAACAAACTGCTTCAAGGAAAGGAGGGCTATTCCTTGTTCCTAGTGGATGGGCATGGGTGCTGATAGAAGACTTTTGCGACGTTCAAGGAGGTATTCAGAAGCAGCCTAAACGTCAGCCCAAGAAGAATCATTACCCGTATCTAAGGGTGGCCAATGTTCAACGTGGTTATGTTGATGTTGGTGAAATGTCTAGATTCGAATTAGAAGCGGGTGAGCTTGAGAAATGGGCATTGAAAAAGGGCGATATTTTGGTCGTTGAAGGTAATGGCAGTGAAGAGGAAATTGGGCGATGCGCTATTTGGGATGGTGAAATTCGAGATTGTGTGTATCAAAATCATTTGATTCGAGTTCGAACGCATCTTTCTGGTACGGAGGAGTTTGTTACGCGATTTCTTAACTCCCCGGCTGGGATCGGGGAAATGAAACGTCTGGCTGTTACGACCAGTGGGTTGTACAACCTGAGTGTGGGGAAAATACGTGCTATAGCTGTGCCGCTACCACCGCTAGACGAGCAACACCGCATCGTCGCCAAAGTCGATGAACTGATGGCTCTCTGCGACGCCCTCAAGGCCCGCCTCGCCGAAGCCCAGACCACCCAGATCCGCCTCGCCGACGCCATCGTCGAGCGGGCCGTCGCTGCGCCGGAAGCGGTCGTGGCGTGAGCGGTTGCTATAGGTTCATCGGTATCGACTACTCCGGCGCCGAGGCGCCGACCTCTCGCCTCAAGGGCTTGCAGGTTTATGCTGCCGCACCGGACGGCTTGCCCACGCAGGTGCCGACGCCGGCGATTGCCGCGGCGCGCGCGGCGGGTGTCACCGGTTCCCTGCCGCGTTACTGGACACGCAAGGAAATCGCGGACTGGTTGATCGAGCTGTTGAAGGGCGGTGAAACCTTCATCGCCGGCATCGATCATGGTTTTTCCTTTCCCGACAGTTATTTTCAGCGCTATGGCCTGACGGACTGGCCGCAGTTCCTGGACGATTTTCAGCATCACTGGCCGACGGATGGCGATTGCGTCTATGTCGATTTCGTGCGCGACGGCAGTCTGGCCCGCGACGGCAAGGCGCCGCCGCCCGGCACGCGCATGGGCGACAGCCGCGAGTTTTGCCTCTGCGAACGCTGGACTTCCTCGGCGAAGAGCGTGTTCCAGTTCGACATGCAGGGCTCGGTGGCGAAATCCACTCACGAGGGCATACCCTGGCTCAAGCGCATCCGCGAGGTGGTGGGTGACCGGGTGCATTTCTGGCCTTTCGACGGCTGGCTGCCGTCCGCAGGGCAATCGGTAATCGCCGAGGTTTACCCGTCGATCTTCCGCAAGCGCTATCCGAAAGAGCGTCGGACTGCCGACGAGCAGGACGCCTATGCTGTCGCGCGCTGGCTGGCGGAGATGAGTGGGCGGGGTGAGTTGGGGCGTTACTGGAGCCCGCCGTTGAGCGAGGCCGAACGGGGCATCGCTGATCGGGAGGGATGGATACTGGGTGTTGTATAAAAAATAATAAAAACAAATACTTAGTAATTTATCTCCCTCGATATAGTCCTCTTACCAAGGCCCTTCAGGCAAAAGTGCTCGCGTGGCGATGATGCTGGATCCGTTCAGTGGCTTGACATTCTTGGGCTGTTCTATATTCTAGAATCTAGAATATAGGTGCCGCGATGATCATGCTCAAACCCCAAGATGTGCTGGTCATGCTCAAGCTGGTGGCGCTGGGCCAGAAACCTTGGTCTTACGCCAGGCTGGCTGTTGATTTGGGCATGAGTCCGTCGCAGTTGCACTCGGCCGTTCAGCGCGCGCTGGCGGCGCAGATTGCGGTCAAACGGGAAGAGGCCATCAGGCCGCATATTCGGAATCTCGAAGAGTTCCTGATACACGGACTGCGTTATGTGTTCGTGCCGCAGCTGGGTCAACCCACGCGCGGCATGCCGACCAGTCACGCCGCGCCGCCCTTGGTGCAGCATTTCGCGCCTACAAATGAGCTCCCACCGGTGTGGCCGGACCCCGATGGCACGGTACGCGGTGTCGAGTTTTCACCGTTGTACAAGCTTGCGCCGCAGGCTGCGCGCGCTGATCCGGCACTGTATGAACTGCTGGTGCTGGTGGATGCCATACGCGGCGGCCGCGCGCGCGAGCACAACATGGCCGTCAAGGAACTGGCCAAACGGCTGGCGCAGTATGGCTAGGGCGGCGAACCCCAATCTCGAACTCACGGAAGTTGCCGTGGCCCGCCTGGGTGCACTGGCGGATGAGATGGTGTTTCTCGGCGGCTGCGCGACCGGCTTGCTGATCACCGACCCGCTGTCGCCGCCAATCCGCGCCACCAATGACGTGGATGTGATTTGCGAGGTCGCTACACTGCTGGACTATCAGCGGCTGTCAAAACGACTGCGTGCACAGGGCTTGCGCGAGGATCAGAGCCCCGAGGCGCCTGTCTGTCGCTGGCACGCGCAAGGCATGGTACTGGACGTGATGCCCACCAACCCGGAAATTTTGGGCTTCGGCAATCTTTGGTACCGATCAGCCTTTGCAGCTGCGGTGCAGATCGCGCTGCCATCCGGTAAAAAGGTGCGTATGGTTTCTGCGCCATATTTTCTGGCAACCAAACTCGCAGCGTTCGACGGTCGGGGGCAGGGTGATTACGCAGCGAGCCACGATCTGGAAGATGTCGTGGCCGTGCTCGATGGCCGGCCGGAAGTGGTTGATGAAGTCCGGCAGTGCGAGCCGGGACTTCGCGATCATCTTGTAAACCGTTTCGTTGCCTTGTTGAAAGAAACGCGATTTCTAGACGCCTTGCCAGGGCATATGCCGGGTGATCAGGCAAGCCAGGCGCGCGTGCCCAAAATCATTGATCGTCTGAAGATGATGACGGGAGAGAAATAAAAGATGCTGTATTTTCAGATTGAGAGAAATTCAAAGAGTTGAAGAAATGAATCTCCCGCTTAACGGCATCACCGTCATCGCCCTCGAACAAGCCGTCGCCGCACCGTTCTGTTCGCGCCAGCTCGCCGACCTCGGTGCAAGGGTGATCAAGATCGAGCGGCCGAAGGTGGGTGACTTCGCACGCGACTATGATCAGTCGGTCAAGGGCCAGTCGGCCTACTTCGTCTGGCTCAACCGTTCCAAGGAAAGCCTGACGCTGGATGTGAAGCATCCCGAGGCGAAAAACATCCTGGCCAAGCTGATTGCCGAAGCCGATGTGTTCATCCAGAACCTCGCGCCGGGTGCGGCGAAGCGGCTGGGGCTGGGCGCTGCAGAGTTGCGCGCGAAGCATCCCAGACTGATCGTCTGCGATGTGTCGGGTTATGGCACGACCGGGCCCTATTCCAAAAAGAAGGCCTATGACCTGCTGGTGCAGGGCGAGGCGGGGGTGTTGTCGCTGACCGGCACGCCGGAGTCGCCGGCAAAAGTCGGGATTTCGATCACCGACATCGGCACCGGGCTGCATGCCTATTCGGCGATTCTTGCCGCGCTGTACACACGCGAGCGCACTGGCCAAGGCACGCACATCGACCTGACCATGTTCGAGACCATGGCGGAGTGGATGGGGCATCCGCTGTATTACACGCAGTACTCGGGCAAAGCGCCGCGGCGCAGCGGGCCGGATCACGCGACCATCGTGCCCTACGGGCGTTTCCGCACCAAAGACGGCGATGTGCTGTTTGGTATCCAGAACGAGCGCGAGTGGACGAATTTCTGCGACAAGGTGCTGGGCCGGCCGGAACTGGCGAAGGATGCGCGTTACGACAGCAACACCAAGCGCACCGCAGCGCGGGCTGAGGTGGTGGGGTTGATCGAGCAGACCTTTGCGTCGTGGACCAGTGCTGAAGTGGTCGCGAAACTGGATGCTGCCGACATCGCCAATTCACGGCTCAACACACCGGACCAGGTGTGGAGTCATCCGCAGCTGCAGGCGCGCAAGCGCTGGAGAGAAGTGGATACACCGGCCGGCCCGATACCGGCGCTGCTGCCTGCGGCGACCTTCGAGGGTTTCGAGGCACGCATGGATCCGGTGCCCGCGATCGGCGCGCAGACCGATCTGATTCTTGGTGAACTGGGTTATTCGGCGGCGCAGATCGCCGAATTAAAAACTGCCGGGACGGTGTGACCGCCTCCTGGCAGTGTAATCAATAAGTCATTGTTTTTATTGATTATTTTTTAACACCCGCGGCCTGCCAGTTGTAAGCCTTCAGGTCGAGCAGCAGTTCCGGTTTCATTTCCTTCGGCGAGTTCACGCCGATCAGCGCCATGTCGGTCATCAGTTCGCTGCGCATCAGGTTGATGACGTGCTGTGCGCCGTGTTCCGCACCGATGGCGATTGCGTAGAGGAAGGGCCGGCCGATGAAGACGAAGTCGGCGCCCAGCGCCAGCGCCTTCAGCACGTCGGTGCCGCGGCGGATGCCGCTGTCCATCATCACCGCCATGTTGCCGGCATTGGCCTTGACGCCGGGCAGCATGCGCAGCGGGCTCACTGCGCCGTCGAGCTGGCGACCGCCGTGGTTGGACACCATCACGCCATCCACACCGGCATCACGGGCACGGGCGGCATCCATCGGATCGAGGATGCCCTTGAGCACCAGCTTGCCTTTCCACAGCTGGCGCATTAACTCGACATGTTTCCACGACAGCCGGTCGCGGCGTCCGGCCTGGCGATTAAGCGCGGAGATCATCGGCACGCGCGGGCCCATGTTTTCGAAATGCGGCATGCCGTGCTTCAGTGTGTGGCAGAGCATGGAGAGGCCCCAGCGCGGACGGATGCCCATGTCCCAGGCGAGGCGCAGCGACGGGCGCAGCGGTGTACTGAAGCCGGTGCGCACATTGTTCTCGCGGTTGGCGAGCACGGAGACATCCACCGTCAGCACCAGCGTGTCGTAGCCGGCCTTGGCAACGCGCTCGACCAGCGCCTTGATCACATCGTCTTCACCCGGCAGGTAAGCCTGGAACCAGGCTGTTTTGCCTTCCTGCTTGACCCGCTCCAGCGAAGTCAGGGCGGCGCCGCTGACCACCATCGGAATGTTGTTGCGCGCCGCGGCGCGGGCGAGTGCGACGTCGCCGTCGGCGCAGGCCATCGCGGTGCCACCCATCGGCGGGATGCCGAAGGGCAGGTCGTATTGTTTGCCCATCAGCGTGGTGCCCAGCGAGCGTGCGCTGGTGTCGACCAGCGATTTCGGCACGAACTGCAGTTCGTCCCACACCGCGCGGTTGTCGCGCAGCGAGGCATTGGTTTCGGCGCCGCCGTTGATGTAACCGAAGATCGGTCGCGGGATGCCGCGGCGCGCGGCATCCTCGAAATCCTCGAGGGCGAGCATGGATTGCAGGATGCGCGGTGCGGAAGAGGACAGGGCCGCGGTGGCGGCGTTTTCATAGCTGACGCTGGACATGGTGTTTCGGCCGGGAACGGTTGCGGAGGCGAGATGATAGCGGTTAGCGCTGCCGGGGTAAAAATCCGGACATAAAAAAACCCGGCAGGGCCGGGCTTTTTGCGGGATGCGGACGGTTTACAGCGGCCGCACCATCACCTTGCGCCACTTGATCGCACCGCCAGGTGCGTCTTTCGGGCCGTTGGCGAACTGCAGCGAGAACGGGCCTTCCTTGAACTGGCTGTTGGTCATCGCCGAAGTGACCACGCCGTTGAACTTGACCGTGACATCGCTGCCCTTGACGTGGATTTCGAAGGTGTTCCACTTGCCGCCGGCTTTCGGCGGCGGGTTGCCGACACGGGCGAAGTCGACGATGGCACCGGTGCTGTATTCCTGGCCGGGCCGCTGGTCATAGATGTTCACTTCGTAGGAATTTGCCGCGCCAATGTTTTTGCGGTCCTGCGCGCGCATGAAGATTCCGCTGTTGGTGGTGGTTTCGGCATAAAACTCGGCGTAGATCTCGAAATCCTTGAACGACTGTTTGGTGACCAGGTGCGAAGAACCCTTGGCCTTGTCGGCAACCACCAGGCCGCCCTCGACGCGCCAGTTGGCGTCACCGATACGGTCGAAGTTTTCCAGACCCTTGCCGTTGTCGATCAGGGCGATCCATCCGTGTTCGGGGGTCATCGCGCAGCCGCCGGCAAAAAGCGATACGGCAAGCGCGCACAGCGCTATCAGGCGTTTCATCTTGTTATCTCCTCCCAGAGTGACCTGCGGCCGGTCGGCCGCCGGTGAAAGCGGATTCTGCGCCGGCTTCGGGCATTGTCAAGGCGCGGTGCAGCGGCCTTCAAGACACGGCAAGGCGGGCCAGGGAAACCAGCAGCAGGATCACCAGCAGCGTGGTGATGATGGCCCCGGCCAGCAGTTGCAGCGGGGTGGGCGAGATGCCGTCGCGTTCCCAGGTGCCTTTGCGTCCGACCATCAGCAGCCCCCAGAACATGGTGGCGGCAACCTGACCCAGGCCGGCCTTGCGCCGGACTTGATCATTGTTTTCCGGCGGGGGGGTCACGTGTTGCGCAAATGTGCGGTGGCTTCCTCTTCGGCGCGCTGCTTGATTTCATAGGCCATCGGGTCCTTCATTTCCTCAAGGATGTGGCCGACGAGGCCGATCGCGCGGGCGAGCACCCCGATGCCGCGGACTATCTTCCACGGCAGTTGCAGTTCGCTGGCAATCGCGCCGATGGCGCCGGTGGCGTTGACCGGCAGCGATTTGCCGTACACGCGCTCGGCTTCGGCGCCGACTTTCTGCATCAGCTTCACGTACTGGCCGTCATAACCCTGTTCCGCGGCGATCTGGAACAGGCGTGGCGCGCGCGGATCCACCGGTTTGTGCAGCGTGTGCCCGATGCCGGGCACGATCTGCTTGCGCGCGCGGAAACGTTCAACGATTTCCGCGGCGAGCTTGTCGAGGTCGGCATCGGCTTTGGGGTCGGGCAGGGCTTCCTGCAGCATGCGCGCCGCGGTTTCCATGCTGCCGACAAACACGCTGCCCAGTCCGCAGAGGCCCGCGGCCACGGCGGCCTGCATCGCCTCCGGCGCGCCGGTGTAGGTCAGCCGCGCGGCCAGCGAGCTCGGCGTCAGGCCGTGCTCGACCAGCGTCACCGCGATGGCGTTGAACATCACCGATTCGCGCGGCGTCGGCAGGCGGTCGGTGATTTCGAGGAAGGCCATGTCGCCCAGCGACAGCTTGCCGAGGATGTCGGTGCACAGGTCGTGACCCTTGACGGTGATGCGGTCAACGGCGCTCCAGGCGATGTTGGTGCGGATGGTCTTGCGTTTGGGCATGGCGGTTTCCGTTGGTTGTGGTGTCCGGGCGGGTTGACGCAGATCAAAGGGATCCCTGATTGCGCCGCAGCCGGTGGTTGCCGGGGAATGGTCGGGACCGGATTCATTCTAAAATGGCGCTTCTTTCCGCGCACTACCCGGAGTCCATCATGCAAATGCCTGCCCGTAAAACCATGCCCCAGCCCGCCACGAGCCCCACGCAGCAGTTGGGCGAATTCCTCGCCGCAATCCGCTATGAGGACATCCCTGCTCCGGTGGTGGCGCGTACCGAAGAGCTGTTCCTCGACTGGTTCGCCTCGGCGCTGGCCGGCAAGGGCGCGCGGCCGGTGGAAACCATCAACAGCTTTGC